>CACVKW010000879.1 GCA_902749685.1 Olavius sp. associated proteobacterium Delta 1
CAACCTGATTTCTAAATCACTAATTTCCCGTTTATAACTGCCTGTTTTTATTAAAGGCAGTATTTGATTTTCAAATTATTTTGGACAGCAATGATTTGGTATAATAAAATTACCTGCATGTGTTCCTGTATTAACTCCATTAATATAGAAATTAATCTCTGACGAATTCGCAGTAACTGCGACATGTTGCCATGTGTTAAGATTGACGGAATAGTTATTCGAGGTAGCAAAACCATCCAGATGTCTAAACGCGAAATTATTATATCCAAGACCGCTGTAGTCCCGGTTAAGTATAAAATTAAATCCTCTAGAGGAAGTTCCTCCATTTTTATCAACTATTCTCCCCAATCCATTGGTATGTGCTCCCCAAGTTCTCGGATATATCCAAGCTGCAATCGTAATTTCATCAACGTCCAAAGTATCAGAGTGCTCAACTCTAACATAATTTGTCAAATCAAAATCAAAAGCCTCTTCATCGTATCCTTGGGAATAGTCAGGACTTCCGATAAAAAGGCCGTGATTATCATTGCCGGATGAATCTAAGGTGCTTTGATCGGCATTCCAATAGGCAATTAATTCGGGTGTAGGTTCCGGCGGTGGTTCTGGAAGGGAATATAGATTTTCAGCCCCATAAATCCTGCCATTGGGTGAAATCCTACTTTCAAAATCAGAAGAAACTAGACTAAAATTAACCTCATTATCGAGAGGCAACAGTTTCAAAGCCAGATCCTTCCATTTGTCGCTTGAAACATCCGCCACAACGGAAACATCAAAATTACCATCTAAAAAACTATTTATCTTTATTAAACCACCGCGAAGAAAAATTGGATTTCTGTATACCACCCTCGCCATTCCCGATTTACTTCCATCGATATTAGACAAGAAATTGATCTTTCCGCTATCATCCGCTATGTTCTCAGGTGATACAATGAATTCCTGATATTGATATTCGTTTAAAACACCAGCTGAATTATACCACTCATCATTTATCCTTAGATTATAATTCTCAGAAACATCACTTGTACCGACTCTCTTTATCGAAAAAGAATGAATTTCATAATTAGCTGTATCAACAAATTCAACTTCTCCGGTTATAAACCAGACATTAGGATCATTTGGAGCCAGATAAGTTCCTGTATAGGTTCGTACTGTTCCATCCAATGTCACATCAATTACGGTTGATTCACTCGAACTTAAAATTTCATACTGGTTCTGGTTCGCCCAATCAGTTGATTTTACGTTTACTTTTAAACCTGCCGACAGATTGGCTTTTGCAGTTAAAGTTATTTCATATTCCGCTCCCGGAACTAACTGAGGAACACTTCCATGGAAGAGCCAATTCTTCATTTGACCGCTCTTGCCGCCATCCCACATCCTGTCATCCGGATATCTTGCAGGAAATTCGATTGTTCTAGTACCAACGACTCTCATAACTCCATCATCAAAATTCAATGTCCTTGATGGATTTTCACCATAAAAACCAACAAACCCCAAACCAGCGTAATCCGAAAAATAATCCAGTTCAGGATTTGTAAATAACTCTCTTTTTTCTGTGCCAATCAATTCCAGTCTAATATTTTCAGCAAAAACCTTACTGTCTAAAATTTGTGTTTCGCCATCCTGCAAAAACACTGGAAAACTATACCAGTCTTCCGCAGTTTCATCGAATGAAGTAGATATATTCCAATCATGAAAGCTGGGTTGTACTAATGCATTCGGGTCATTCCAATATCCAACGCCGTTGCCGTCATGTTTCCAAAGCTTCCAACCGATTATACCAGAGGAGACATTTAGTACTAAAAATTGATTTGAACTATGCGGACCGTGATTTTTATGATGAGTTGGCGCTTCAATAAAGGCTACTTGATGTCCTAAATTATAAGGGGTTGTTTCACCTAAGCCATGCCCTTGAACATACATCTCACTGGTAATTTGATCTTTCAGGACCCAGCTATATTCATGATTATGTCCATGGACAAAGATTTTTACCTGAGGATTTGTTGCGAAAAATTCTGCCCACCATGGAGAGTTATCATACCAGGTGTATTCAGCAGCTCCTCCACTCCTGCTAGTCAGGGTTGTTCCCCAAATCCCTTGGTGAGAAGATATAATGGTTGTCTGGTCAGGGTATCTTGCAGTCATATACTCCAGCCACTCATATTGAGTAGTATGAAGTTTGTAATTACTTCCCTTATCTCCAAGAAATAAAAATAAGATGTTATTCTTTGAAACAGCATACGTCGGAGAAGTTATTTCAGTTTCGTTTAAAACATGTTTGGTGAGTTTGTAAGGATTTTCACTCCAATCAGCACCATACCTACCATAGCTTGCAATATCATGGTTGCCGAAAGTTTGAAAAAATGGAAGATTCATGTGCTCCAAAAATTGCTGATACGTCATCGCGCAATCAGCAGGATCACTGTCAACCCCGATATCATCATCAAACAGCAGATCTCCTACGGACAAAGCCATATCAACCTGAAGCTCAAGCTCAGTAACCATGTCCACGACCATGTCATTTAAATAATCTGACGGCGCATAGGCAGGCAGCGCGCAGGTGGCGCCATGACCGGTATCAGCAAACATCCCGACGCTAATACTATCTTTTGCCGGATCCGAGATGCTTTGAATAGAGCCTGTAAAGTTAATAGGAAGTTCCTGTGTTGATGCTTTTTTTGTTGGATATAAAAAAAATATCATGGAACAAAATATCGCTATTACGGTCCACTTCTTTCTCAATTTTTACCCCTGACTTTTTATAATGCTTTGATAATCAACGGCATAATTCCGCCAATCATGTTTAGCCGATTACCCGTAAGTCTTCAAGTTTAAACAAAAAATAAATGTTATTTTTACACTACGTTACAATGTTTAACAGTTTTAACACTTTAGAGGTAGACTTCTGATGTGATAGCTTTTCTCATGATTAGACGAAGGTTTTTAGCCGTCTAATCTCCCCCCTAACGAATTGATTTTACCCATGTTTTGGCAGCCACACCGAGAATTTAGTTGTCAAAACCTTTAATCTTACGGTAGCGACATGTCAAATGAACTATCGTCCTTAATTTTTTGGGTAAAATAAGTATCAAAAAGCGTCCTGCAAGATAGGTGCCAAAACTGTGTTTATAAATAATTTAGTTTTCCGATTTAAATCAAATACTTAAATGATATGACCGGGCAGAAATTTCCTGCATATTCCTGCTGTAACAATAATTACCCATATATTATGTAGCCGAGGTAATATTTAATAGGATTTTCGTGTAAACCTATTAAAATAGTAGTATTTTGCAAAGTGGTTTTAATAATTACCTGTATTTTTAACTTTAGACAAGGTTGGATTGGTCAAACGCAGATAAGATGGGCTTGCGGAAGGACGAGAATATGGGAGAATATTAGTATATGGTTTTGATGCGCCTTGCTGCGATTGGATATTACGCTGCTCCAGGAGGATCTATGTCTTCCCCTTCCTCAGCGGGGTCGCATTCTTTTTCGATCAGATCGTCTTTGAGAAAATTATACAGGCTGCCGGTATATGCGCACTTAATGGTTTCCCGGATTTTGCGGATCAAATATTCACTCAGCGCAGCTTCGCCATCTATTCGCAAGCGAAAGGCAAGCAGTCTTTGCAGGTTTTTGTCATTTTTATCGCGATCCGGAACCATCCGCATGATTCTTTGGAACACGCCTTGAAACGGCCCGTCTTGCTCTTCGATGGTGATCAGCTTGTTAGACATTGTATCCGGTCCCCCGCCGCCAGCATACCGGTAATTAAATTCCATAGCATCTGTAAATTAAGCTTTTTTAGTTAATTTGCAAATAAATTTTTCTCAATGTTCTTGCGTCTTGACTTGGTTGATTAAGTTGAATAGGTTTATCTCCATCAACCTAATCTACTTATTAACCTAATCAACTGATTCAAACCAATACGGTGACCGCCATGATTAAAGCTAAAGATATCATGACCAGAGAAATTATCACTGTTTCACCCGAAACTGAGATTGTCCAGGCCGCGCGGCTGCTTCTGGAAAAACGAATCAACGGAGCCCCGGTCGTCAATCAAGCCGGGGGGCTTGTCGGAATCCTCTGTCAAAGCGATCTCATCGCTCAGCAGAAAAGCATTCCGATCCCTTCACTTTTTACCCTTTTGGATGGATATATCCCGTTAAAGACCTCGAAGCGCATGGATAAAGAGGTGGAAAAAATTGCGGCCACCAAGGTGGCCGAAGCCATGACGCCAAACCCGGTTACGGTTGATCCCGCAACCGACATCGAAAAAGTTGCCGCCCTTATGGTGGAAAAAAATTATCACACCCTGCCGGTTGTCGATGCCGGCAAATTAGTGGGAATTGTGGGGAAAGAGGATGTGCTAAGGACGCTGGTAGCGGGATAGATAGCAGATGACAGAAAACTGAGGACAGAGGGCAGAGGACAGAGGGCAGAGGACGGAAGTCGGAATGTTATTGGAATGCGGATTGCGGAAAGTGAGAAGACGGAAGTTAGGAAGGTGAAAAACACTGGTAGGCAAGTTCATAGTTGATAGCGAAAATGAAGGCCGGAAATCAAAGGGAATCGGCATCTACGATAAAATCGACAATCTCAATCGCGTTGCACTTGAATCCCACGTACGCACTCGTATCCAGCATGATCTTCACAGCCACCTTTCCCCGTCAATTTGTTCATAGAATTTAATAGATTCAGTGAATTCCGAAGCATCTTTTGCACTCCAGCCTCCGGCAAGCTTTTTTAGTGAATGGGCCGCCGGTTTCTTTTTCTCTTTTTTTAATCCTGTAGACTGATGGACCATATCCAGTATTACACGATTAAGAGATTTTCCGCTTTTTTTTGCCATCCTGCGGATTTTGTGTTCGATTGCCGGATCCAGCCCGCGTATAGTAATTTGAGACCCGACTCACCTCCTGATTAATATTGCCTCATATTATACTTCATAAAATCAGGCGTCAAGCCTCTCTATGAGAAGGGGCGGTATATTTGAAAATTGCAGACGGATCTTTCAGATAAGCCATTTGATGAATTTTTTTTTCTTTTGGGGGGCTAAGTAAGAATCATTTAAACAAAAATGTGCCTGTTTTATTGGTTGCCAAACCCATTCTGGTCGCCGCAATCCGGGCATTGCCAGGTGATGGCATTGCAGGACATGCCCCAGATGTTTTCATCCATACATTCCTGGCAGATATTGAAACCACATCGGCACTGCCAGCAGAAGCGAAATTCCTTGCCGCAGCAGTGGCACTGAAAGCTTCGTTTTTTGTGGCGTCTGCGCCGGTAAGTGGATTTTGGTGCAGGTTGTTTCATGGTTGTTGTTTCACTGTTTAGCTGCTATAGGATACAGTTAAGGGATTCGGGAATTGAGAAATTAAGGGATTAAAGAATAAAATCAATAAATTATAAAAAATAGAATTCCTCCAGTTCTTATATCCTTCAATCCTTTAATTCCTACATTAGAATCGTATCCAATTTTCATGCAATACCGTGACAGATAAAGGTTAACTGTCATTTTTCCAACTGAATGATGCGGTATGAATATAAAGATACAATTGATCATCAATGATGGACCAAATATAATTCTGATCTGGATGATGTCGACTACCGGATTTGATGAAGGAATGGATTCGATTATAATATTCTGATTATCCTGTTGACCATGTCTTTTTTTTTCCTTAGATCCTTAGAAATGTATCCATTCCATAAAAAAATATCAGTGCACTTGCTGATTCGGAGCTCAAAATGACCCGCGATAAAACAATCTTTCTCATCGACGGAACCGCCTATATCCACCGCGCATATCATGCCATTCGGGGATTATCCAATTCCAAAGGGCTGCCGACCAATGCTGTTTTTGGCTTTACCCGCATGCTGATGAAGCTGATGGAAGATCGCAATCCCGAATATGCCGGCATGTTTTTTGATGCCAAAGGCCCCACCTTTCGCCATGATATGTATGCGGATTACAAAGCCAACCGTCCCCCGATGCCGGAAGATATGGCGGTTCAAATCCCTTACATCAAAAAAGTTACTGCCGCCTTCAATCTGCCGATCATTGAAATGCAGGGCTATGAAGCCGATGACCTTATCGGTACCCTGGCGCACATGTCCGAAAAAAAAGGCTTCACGGTGATTATGATTACCGGCGACAAGGATTTCATGCAGCTTGTCACCAAAAAATCAACTATCTGGGACCCCATGAAAGAAAGCGTCACAGATCTTCAATCCATCAGAGAAAAATTCGGAATCGAGCCCCCACAGATGATCGATGTTCAAGGGCTTTCCGGTGATACGGCGGATAACGTCCCGGGGGTGCCGGGTATCGGTCAGAAGACTGCCGTAACGTTGATCAAAACCTACAACAGCATGCAAGGGTTGTATGAAAAACTGGATACGGTTACCAAGAAAAAGCAGCGCGAAAATCTTGAAATTTTCAAGGAGCAGGCTTTCCTAAGCCGCAAGCTGGTCACCATTAATACCGCGGTGCCGCTATCTTTGGATCCGGCAAATTTTAAAGTCACCGCACCCGATCGGAAGGCACTGGCCGAACTTTACAAAGACCTTGAATTTCACCAACTACAGCAATCCGTCCCCGATCGGGCTGACCTGAGCAGCAAAGACTATCAGTCGGTTATGGATCAGGGCCAACTCTCCAAACTGATCTTACAGCTCGAAAAATCCGACCTGTTCGCCCTTGATACGGAAACCACTTCAACCAATCCCATGCTGGCCGAACTGGTCGGTTTTTCGTTTGCGGTGAACGCCAATCAGGCTTATTACATTCCATGTCGTCACCATTATTTAGGAGTGCCGGATCAGCTGGAACTGCAAGATGTCCTGCAAAAACTCAAGCCGGTTTTGGAAAACCCGCAAATCAAAAAAATAGGCCAGAATATTAAGTATGACTGGATGGTGCTGAAGCGCAACGGCATCAATCTCGCCGGTGTTGTTTTTGACACCATGCTGGCATCATATCTTTTAAACCCCTCCAAACGAGCGCATAACCTGGATCAGATCGCCCTGGATTTTTTGGGTCATAAAACCATCACCTATGAGCAGGTGGCCGGTAAAGGGAAAAATGCCATGCTGTTTTCACAGGTTCCGCTGGATAAAGCCGTACCTTACGCCTGTGAGGATGCCGATATTACCCTCATGGTGCGGGATGTGTTGATGCCGAAATTGAAAGAACTGGGACTGGATGAATTGATGACTTCGGTGGAAATGCCCCTGGTTCCGGTATTAATGCGCATGGAGATGCGGGGTGCCGGCATCAATGTCGAACGACTGCATGAATTGTCCCATTCATTTAAACAACAGCTCGATGCCCTCGAAGGCAGCATCTATGGTCTGGCAGGGGAGACTTTCAATATCAAATCATCCCAGCAACTGGGCCGCATATTGTTTGAAAAGCTCCAGCTGCCGGTTCAAAAAAAGACCAAAAAGAAAACCGGTTATTCCACCGATGTAAATGTGCTGACGGCGCTGGCCGATCAGCATGAATTACCGGCCCTGATTTTACAGCACCGCACCCTGGCCAAGCTGAAATCAACCTATACCGATGCACTGATGGAGTTGGTCAACCCGCAAACCGGCCGAATTCATACTTCCTACAACCAGACCGTGGCCGCCACCGGGCGATTGAGCAGCTCGGACCCGAACCTGCAAAATATCCCGATCCGCACCAAAGAAGGGCGCCAGATTCGCGGGGCTTTTATACCGCGCAAAGGCTGGCTTCTGGTAGCAGCCGATTATTCACAGGTCGAACTTCGCGTACTGGCCCACTGCTCGGAAGATGAGATCCTGATCCAAGCATTCCAGAATGATGAGGACATCCATGCCCGCACTGCCTGCGAGGTATTTCAGGTCAGCCCCGCTGTATTAACGGGCGAGCTTAGAAGGCAGGCCAAAGCCATCAACTTCGGCATTATTTACGGCATGAGCGCTTTTGGGCTTTCCAAGCAGCTTGAAATCAATCAGAAAATGGCCAAAACCTATATAGATCACTACTTTGAACGCTACCGGGGAGTAAAGCGTTTTATGGATCAGACGATAGCCGAAGCACGGGAAACTCAGCGCACCAGCACCCTGCTGGGTCGCATCCGCCTCTTGCCGGATATTAACAGCAGCAACCACATCATCCGCCAGGCGGCCGAACGAACAGCCATCAACACCCCGATCCAGGGCAGCGCCGCCGATCTTATCAAGGTGGCCATGATCGAGGTAGACGACGCGTTGCGGAAAAAAAGTTTTCAATCAGCAATGCTGCTGACGGTTCATGATGAGTTGGTCTTTGAAGTGCCGCCGGATGAGCTTCTGGATGTTAGCCGACTTATCAAGGACATCATGGAAGGCGTCTGGCAGCTTAAGGTGCCGCTGAAGATTAATGTTGCGGAGGGCAGGAACTGGGAGGAGGCCCATTAGAAGCGGTTTGAAAGGGTCCCCTTTTTACCGACCTCCGCGTCAGGAACAAATTTTATTCCTCGAAATACGATATGTTGATTGAAAGTTCCTAGATAAACCAGGTTGACCGCTGGATACTATCATACTATAGGAAGTGCTGGACCAAGCGGGCGCAAGGCTCAGGGCACCCGGCGCACGGTAAGGATAAAAAGTATGGGGCATAGCACGCTAACTGGGTTCATAGATGCTTGATGCTGATTGCTGGATTCGGCTGGTTGCTGGGTTCTGGATGAATAGAAAGGCACCAGGCGTAAGGCGCATAACCTTTAATTGCATTTAGGCCTATTTATTTAAATCACATCATGTTTGCGCTTGATTTTTGCCATAGCAAGATTGAATATTTTAGAAATACTATCGATTTAAATTGAAAAGACAGCGTGAAGCGAATCAACAAATCTTCAATCTTCATTCGTCAATATTCAATTCCGACTTGTCCGGGTTGGGTTGTGGTTCGAATTTAGAGGAGATAGAAAAAAGCAGAGGAGGGGGATAGGTCGCATGGCGAATATTGACGAACAAATTCTGCGGGCCACCAAAGAAATCGTGGTTAAGTTTATTGAAGCCGGCAGAATTTCACCCAGCGGATTCCACGAAACTTTCAAAGATATTTACCACACCGTGGAATACACAACCAAGGAGTCGATTCGGAAATCGCGGGAAGAGGAGCCGGTCGAACAGGCGTCGGAGGAAAAACCAGTCAAAAAAAAGAAAAAGAAAAATTAGGACAGGGGTAAAACTATATGATGACAACAGCTAACTTAAACACCATCTTCAGCCGGATTCGCATATTTGTCAGGGGGGGGGTTCTGTTGGCTTTTTTGGGGATCGCTATAAGCTGTTCGGTTCCTGAGCCGATTGAAACTACAGTAGAAAAAACGACGAAGACCATCAAGAGAACCGCTCGCTCCATTACCCGCACGATTATCCTGGATGATCAAGATTTGATCCGATCGATTGGCCTCTTTAATTTTGAAAATAACTCGCTGCACGAAAGCTGGGATTTTCAAAAAATATTTCACAAAGGACTCCCCGAATATATCAATGAGACCTGTCTGGGTGTTCACGTATCGGAGCCTGAGACCGGTAGTCTATTGAATATATTAAAAAAACCACCCCGGTTAGAGACAGGCATCATCGATAATTATTCTCTGGCAGTTCTGGGCCGGCAGCTCGGGCTAAACGCTATCGTCACCGGCAGTCTGGAAGACATCCGCATCATGGACGAACTCAGGGGCGTCTGGATAACCAAAGATACCCATCATATGGTTCAAGTTTTCATCAGGGTGGAAGTGAGCGATACCCGCACCGCAACCAAACTGCTCGATGAAACCTTTAATCGCCAGATTGAAATCGACGACATGGAGTATCAGATCATCCAGGAAAGCGATACAATCGATCTGCCGCAACTGAATGAAACCTTAAACAAGCTGCTGACCGATGTCGGTGACAGCATTTGCGATACCATCAAAGATCAGCCCTGGACCGGCTACATCACCAAGGTAGAGGGCGGAAAATTCATGATACCGTCAGGAACCCGGACCGGACTGAAACTGGGCGATATTCTGGAAGTCTATGACAGCAGCAGAATTATAGAAGGAATCGGCGGCCAGCGCTTTTTCACGCCCGGTTTGAAAATCGGTGAAATCGAAATTGTGGCCGTCACAGAAAAACAAACCGCAGCAAAGCTTGTTGATGGCGAAGGAATTGCGACGGGAAGCACGGTCAGAAGGAAAGACTGACAGGAATGTGGCAGTGGGAATGCGGAATGCGGACTATTAAAAAATACTATTGTTTGGATATGGCGCCACTAAGCGCCTAAGGATTCCCTATACGCGTTTATCAGTTCAAGGCCTGCCTTTTCGGTCGACAGGTGTTTGATGGATTCTCGAAATTTGCTGCTGTTGCGCATTTCCTTGGTAAACCAGCCCAGGCGACTGCGCATCATTCTGCACGCCGGCTCTTCTCCCAAATATTCAACACTGGCTTTTAAATATTGAATCATTATATCAAAACGTCCGGCAAGATCTTCGGCAACATTTTTGTCGCCGCGAATTCGAGCCAGCACCTGACTAAAAATTGCCGGATTTCCGATGGCTTTGCGGCCGATCATGATGGCATCGCACCCGGTTTCAGCCAGCATATTTAGCGCATCCCTGGCCGAAAAAATGTCTCCGTTGCCGATAACCGGTATGGTTAATTTTTCTTTGACCGCTGCAATGAGAGACCAGTCTGCCCGCCCGCTAAACAGCTGTTTGGCCGTGCGCGGATGAATTGCGACGGCATCCACGCCGCAGTCTTCAGCTATCCTGGCGATATTCAGGGCCTGCTCACCGGAGGCATCCCAGCCGCTTCTGATTTTGATGGTAAGCGGAATCCGGATTGCATTGCGGACCGCCTTAAGTACGGCCCGGGCCACATCCGGGGTTCGCATGAGGGCCACCCCCGAACCGGTTTTAACCACTTTTCGAACCGAACAACCAAAATTAATATCAAGTATGTCAACTCCCATCCCCTCTGCAATGGCAGCCGCCCCGGCCATGATATCCGGATCCGACCCGAAAATTTGAGCCGAAAGGGGTTTTTCCTGGGGTGCAGAGTTCAGCATCCAGGCCGTTTTTCGCGAGTGGTATACAAGCCCATGGGAGCTGACCATTTCCGAGCAGACCAGGCCGCAGCCCGCCTTTTTGGCCATGAGGCGAAACGGCAGATTGGTAATGCCGGCTAAAGGGGCCGAGATGACGTTGTTATCTAATGTAACGGTTCCGATTTTCATAGAGAATAATTAAATGTGGCATGGATTCGGTTATATCTTATAGAATATTGGACACAGATCTAGCCAGATTTTCCGGAATTAGGGTTCGCATAACAAAACAGGCAATTATGATAGCACGGCTGATGCCGGTAGGACCCGATGTCAACCGACACTTTACATCCACAGCCGGCCTTGACCCGTTGACCGGTATCTTTTCTAAGTGCCAGATTGCCGCCATATAATTCCATTAAAAGGTCATTTGGTATGCATGAGCTTGGCGATATCGAAGAACCCGGGGGCAATGCTGCGATGACTTCTTTTTCGCAGCAGGTGGTCAGGTGAATGTTCAGCGCTGCAAGCCGGGTTTCCATTTCAATCAGGGTGTTGACTTTATCGATCAGCGGCGGATCGGTCAATACCAATCCGGGCCGAAATGACAGCCGCTTGCGGATTTTAGGGTAGTAATCCATAAAACTGGTAATACACCGCTCTATGCCCACGGCGGCAGCCTGTTCCCCGATGGCGCTGAAATCGCCCAGGTTATCGTGCAGAGACCCCTGCCCGGTCTCATAATAGCATATTGGGTCAAATCGCCAGCTAATCGAACGGGATCCAAAATGTTGACTGAGATGCTTAAGCTGGTCAATGCGCTCCTTTAACGGCGGCACATTGGGTTCAAGTATAGGATTGTCCGAATTGATGGTAAAATTGAAAAAAAGATAATAACCCTGCTTAAGCAGGCGTTCCCCAAAGCCTTCATCAATAAATGGCCCGAAGTTTTTGGACCAGAAGACGATGGTATGCACCACATGCGGCGTTGCCGGCACAACTGAGACACGCTGGTTAAAGGGGTTTACAACTTCAAAGAACCCCTTTTTGATTTGCTCCATAAACCAGGGCATGTAAAACGCCGGAATATCGGTTCTGCGAGAGGCGGATATGACGGTCTTTTGCGGGGGATTCATTAACTGCCCGGTGTTAAACATTAAAAAAAGCTATTTGCTGCCGTAAAGACATTACAAATTAGAAAAACGATTATCGAAATCCGTTTCAAATTGAAAATTCGAATATTTCCTTTTTTTAGAAAATTCCGCATTCCGCATTCTGAGATCCGAAATCAATTGAATTGCTAGATCCTCAAATTCCTCAATTTTCGGCAGCTATTTCTTTTTGAGATCCGCCAGTGAAATCACCTTGGCTTGGCCGGTGTCTTTTATCGATTTCGGCTCATCTTCTTCTTTATTTTGAGCTTTGGGCTCATGGGGTTGCAGTTCATCCGGGGCCGCAACTTTCTCCAGCCGCATGCGCTTGCCCTGCATGGTAAATTCAGCGCCTTCAATGTAAACATCTCTTAATATCCAGCTGACGATCTGGGGAGGAATCTGCAGCAGGAGCAATTTGACATGATACCAACCGGGCTTTGAATCGGCTAAAATGTCTTCAATCCTGGCAAAACTAAGCGGTTCGTCTTCCAGGTATATTAGTACAAGATCGTTTTCGGTCGCCATGATTTTTAAATTTTTCGTTATCTATAAATAATTCAAAATCCTGAATGCGCTATTTTGCGGGGCGGATTAATTACGGGATCGTTTTCATCTTTCCAATTGACAGATCATGCAGCGGGATGAGGATATCTGCCATGTTCTTAATTTTCTGGATCGAGTCATAGGCTTCAGTCAAATCGATGTGCACGCCGGGAGCGATGGCGGGTCCGGTGGAGGGAAAATTCTTATCATTACAGCAAAATCCCGTAATAATCGCCCGTCCGCCGGCAGTATTGACCGCCACAGACTGGCCGCCCACCGAATGACCGGGGGAAAAAATCACATCGATGCCGTCCAGGATATTGGCATCACCGTCGACTTCGACAATCTCATTTTCATCTAAAACATCCGGATAATACCGGTGGTCGACTGGATGAGGGTCCTGCATGAACTCGTATTCTGTTTTTTGTACGTATACCTCGGCCTTGGTGCACAGATAGTCATTCTCGCAGTGGTCGTTGTGCAGGTGGGTGTGAAGAATGATATCAATATCCTCGGGTGTCATATTGAGGGTTGCCAGAGCGTCCTCGAATTCCAGAATTTTAAAGCCGCATTGTTCTTCAGCACCATCGGGTATGACAAATTGCTCCAGTCCGGTGTCGACCAGGATGTTCTTATCCCCGCCGCTTAAGTAAAAAACATAGATTGGAAGATAAATCCGTTTGCCGTAATCACGCAAATAGGTCATCACCCCCTGATCGGTTTCATTGATTCCGACGACCAGGGGGTGGATAATATATTGTTGCATAATAGTCCTCCATAAATTGATAATCCGATTTGCATTACGATAGATGATTTGCCATAAACTCTTATAAATCTCCCATCCCTGAACGGTTATAATTTTAATATTGAATTTTTCAATTTTTAAAATTAATGATGAATTCTAACAAATCCGGATTCAGCATGTGGTAAAATAGAAAAGTAACAAAAAACAACGTCATCGTAAAGGCTTTTAGGCAAATTGTCAGGGCGCTGCCATTTGAACAAGTATTTGTCTGATGCTACGAAAGTTGCCGGGTTAATATAAATCAGGGAGATTTCAAGCACCAAAAACCAAATTTCAAACGGTTCGACAAGCTCACCACCTTGAGCCAAGTCGAAAGGCAATTTTCAATGACCAATTTTAATTGTCAAAAATTACTTTGGCGCTAATCGGCGCAGATGATGATGAGGCCAGTTCAGTCAACTCTTCAAATCGGGAGGTTCAATGGTTTTACCCCAGAATGTGATTGCTCAAATCGATGGTCTTTTTAATTCGCGGTCGGTGGCGGTAGTGGGTGTGCCCCGTGAACTGAAAGTCGGCCGGGTATTTTTAACCGCCCTGCTGGATCAGGGCTTTGACGGCAAAATATACCCGGTTAATCCCAGCGCCCGGGAAATTGACGGTTTAAAGACTTATCCGACCGTTGGGGATATTCCCGGCCCGGTGGATCTGGCGATCATACTGGTGCCGCTCGAACATAGCCTTGAAGTGGTGCGACAATGCGCCGCCAAAGGCATTAAAGGAGCCGTCCTGTTTACCGCCGGATACAGCGAAACCGGCAGCAACAAGGGCGCAGCGCTGGAGCAGGAACTGGTCCGGGTGGCGCGTCAAGCAGGCATGCGCCTGATCGGACCCAACGGCATGGGGCTTTATTGCCCTAAAACCGGCCTTTCATTCTTTCCCCAGGTTTCAAAAACGCCCGGACCCGTGGGCATGATTTCACACAGCGGTTCTTTAACCAATATTTTGGGTATGATCGCCGAGCAAAAAGACATTCGTTTCAGCAAGGTAATCAGCTCCGGAAATGAATGCGACCTGACGGCGGCAGATTTCTTATTGTATCTGGGGAGTGATCCCGATACACGTCTGATCGGTGCCTATATCGAAGGCATCCGAAATGGACCGTATTTTCTGGAGGCACTGCGGCAGGCATCGTATAAAAAACCGGTAATCCTGTGGAAGGTGGGTCTGACTCCGGAAGGCACCCGGGCCGCTTCATCGCATACAGGCGCCCTGGCCAACGCGCCGCACATATGGCAGGGGGTCGTTCGGCAGACCGGGTCCATACCGGTCGTGGGATTCGAGGCCCTGGCGGATGCGTTGATGGGCTTTAGCATGCTGCCGCGCAATCCGGGAAACCGTATGGCCATTGTTTCCGGACCCGGCGGTCTGGCAGTATCGGCTGCTGAAGCCTGCGGCCGGCAGGCAATTGTTCTGGCCGACCTTTCAGCGGAAACCCGGTTAAGCCTGTCCCGCATCATTACGCATTCCGGCACCAGCCTGCTCAATCCGGTTGACGTCAGTCTTGCCGCCCATTTTGATCTTGACATATTCTTTCAAACCACCCGCACGGTCGCTGCGGATCCGGGTGTTGATGCGATTATTGTCATTGGATGCGGTCTGACCCCTGAAATGAATCAGATTTACAGCGAGGGGTTAATCGAGGTATTCCGCGACTGTAAAAAACCGATTTTAGCAGTAAAAATTCCCGGCACGGCTCCTCCAAACTCAAAGGAGTTGTGCCGTGGCGGAATTCCTTTCTTTGATTCTGCCGAGCGTGCCGTCAACACCTATGCCCTGGCGCTGCGGTATGGGGAATGGATAAAGGTGAAAGGTAAAAATTAGGAGGTCGGAAGGTGCGAATAGGCCTATGAATACTGAAAGATTTTTCGGAAGATTAAAAGAAAGTAAAATATTACAGCTGGCTAATTTATACTATTTTTTTACTTCAGCATCGATTTGAAACTTTAAAGGCAAAGAAAAACATAAAAAATGCGCCGCATAAATTAATTAATCCGGCGGTGCCTCAATCTAACAACTTTCTTCAATTTTCAAAGAACAATTTAGAACCCTGAATGTGCTATTTTTTTAGGGCGGATTAATTACTTGAGTTTTTGATAATATGGCCGATATCATCGTATAACAAATAATACAATGAGGTGATTATCATGAAAC
Organism: Olavius sp. associated proteobacterium Delta 1; assembly: GCA_902749685.1. Classification (GTDB taxonomy): domain Bacteria; phylum Desulfobacterota; class Desulfobacteria; order Desulfobacterales; family JAFDCJ01; genus JAFDCJ01. Next base: position 15,698 of record CACVKW010000879.1, read on the forward strand.
TCAGATCTGTACATACAACTATTTCCATCAGCCTGTTGTCGCTGGTTCTTGTAATCGCTTTTACTTCTCCGGCAACGGCCCAAAAAACAGACAAAAAACAAAAAACATCGAAGGCGATGGTTGCAGAAAAAGCCACCGGTCCGCAGGCCGAGTCCGACAAGCGCGACGAAAAAACGGCCAAAACACCTGCTTCAAAGAATCCAGGGTCTGATAAGCAAACGACAACTTCTCCCAAAGATGCCGGCTACTGGTTTGACAAAGGTGCCCTGTGCGCCACCTACGGCAACGATCGCGCTGCCATCAACTATTTTCAAAAGGCCATCTCGCTCGACCCGAAACGAAGCGGCGCTTATTTTGAGCTGGGCATTTCCTACGGTCAACTGGGTGAATTCGACAAAGCCGTCACCCTGGTAAACAAAGCCATTGAAATGGAGTCCCAAAACGGACTGTATCTTTATGGCCGCGGCCGAATTTATCTACTGGCCGGTAAACAAGACCAGGCCATGGAAGATTTTAAAAAGGCCGCAGCACTTGATGATGAGGATGCCCAAACTTATTTGGAGCATATTGCCCAGTACAAGGGACCGGCGAATGACGATTGACGAATGTCTAATTTTGGAAGGAGTTATTAAATTCGATTTTAATTGATTTCTAAGACGAACAAAAGGTAGATCTGCCTATCAGCCCCCTTTCGGCTCTTGTATGCGTCAGGGGGTATTTTGTGTCAAAATTACGGCCCGGGATTTTTTGCCGTCAATTTTGATGGTCAGGGGATTGTCGAGTTTTACATGATTCAGGTAGGTGCTTTCTTCGGCATTGGGCAGAGATTGCAGCCACTGCCAGTTGATAAGATCGCCGCTGGATTGAGAGATGGTCAAATAACCGATTCCCAGGGAGGTAATGTTCTGGAAAAAATGGGATCCCTGGGAGGGATCGGCTTTCAGTTTGTCGCTGGTGGTTTCAATGATCCCCCCGACCCCGGAGATGTCATGCCAATTTACCGGTATGCCGAGCCAGCGGTCGGCAGAGCCCCAGCGGCCCGGGCCGATCAGCAGATATTTACATTTTTGCTGCACCAGCTGTTTATTGATCCGGCCGATCTCGCCGGCGATCTCAACCGTGCGGGCCGGATCGAACGTGTCGGGCCTAACGTAGACGATGTCGGCAACATCTTTTGAGCTGCCGTTGCCCAGGGCAGAGGTTGAAAAACAAAAAGCGGCGTCAAGATCTTCACCACGGATCTCCACATCCATTTGATGGTGGCTGATTCCCATGGGTCTGATCTGGAGCAAGTCGAACGAAGGCCTATCTTCATTGTCGACGGGCAGTCTTACTGCAAATTCCATTTCCACCGGGCACCCCATGCCCCGGCGTCCGATTTCCAACACGTCCGCCAGAACCTCCGCCAGAGGAAATGACCGGTATTTGAGGATATTGGCAAAAGTCAATACGGGATAACCGGCACTTCCGGCGCCGTCCCTGACCCTGTGATCCTGGGCGGAATACGAGCCAATCAGGTGTTTGACCGGCGGGTGATGAGCCGCCTCATCAATTTCCAGTTTTGCCAGGGTCGCCTCTTCGTTGACATCGAAGATTGGCGGAAAAGTATTCAGTTTCAGCGCATAGAAAAATCGCTGGGAATTTTTCAATATATCATCGACCGTGGAAAATTGGGGCAGGAACTGGGGATATCTAGGAGAAAAACGCAGCGACGTGCCCCCTTCCACCACAGTTTTTCCTAGCCCAAGGGCAATGTGGGCGATGCCTTCTTCCGGTTTCAAATGGGCGATGGGATAAAAATTATAGGATTGCGCCACGCCGGAAATGGCCGGATAAAAATAATCGCCGCAAGCCGCCCCGGTTAACTGCTGGATAACCACCGCCATTTTTTCGTCCTCCACGCGATGAAAGGTGCTTTTGGCATAAGATCTGGGGCTTTCATAATAAGTGGAGGCGTAAACCAGCTTGATGGCCATAATCAGACGTTCGAGCCGAGTGGCCGGGTCGGGATGATTGTTGGGCAGCATGTAAGTTTTATAGATACCGGCAAACGGCTGAAACTGGGCATCTTCCAACAGGCTGGACGATCGCACGGCCAGTGGATATCGCGCATGCGCCACGAACAATTTAAGGTCGGTTTGCATCCATTGCGGGAAATGGGCCTTTAGAAATAGGTTGGCGATCGTCGCATCACTGCGCTTGGATGTTGCCAACTCCTTGAGGTCGTTATCATTGATAAAGGCCTCGAATCCTTCCGTCGATAGCACCAGGGATTTGGGGACCTGGATGTCGACATCTTTAAATTTTTTTTGCAGATCCGGGTTTTCTTTGAGTTGGGTGGAAATAAAGGCCAATCCCCTGGCCTTGCCGCCCAGGGAACCTTTGCCGACTTTGACAAAATCGGCATCCGGATCAAATGCGCCGGTGACCAGTTCGGTAATTAGACCCTTCTGGCGTCCCTTGCGCCGCTCGTGGATGCAGTTGACTAAATATTTATTCAGTTCCCCGGCATTCGGAAAATCACTGACTTTGACCGGCTTGAGTTTGGAGGCCAGCATCACCTCGGAGCGCGCCATCAGCCAGCTTGAAAAATGGTTGCGCTGGCCATGAAAATGGATGGATTCGTCCGGGATGGCGGGCAAGATCGTTTCCATTTCGCGTAAGTTGGATGCCCGGGCAATTTCCCGACCAATCGGCAGGCGGAAAATAAAATCACCAAAGCCAAGATAATTCATAAAAAAACCACGGATTTCAGAATGCAGGGTGGCCGAGTTTTTATTCAAAAACATGGCCGATATCTCCCGCGCCGCCAGCCGGTTTGATTCTTCCGAACTGAGGTTGAGCAGCGGAAGGTCCGGATCGTCCTGGTGAATCCGGCGCAGCAGATCAATCCCGGCCCTGTCATCCATCCTACCATTTTTGGGAAAGCGGACATCTGAAAAGACGCTGAGCAAAAATGGCCGGTATTGCTGATAGAGGTCCAGCGCGTCTTCATAATTCTCAGCCACAAGGATTTTGGGACGTGCCCGCATTCTGAGAATGCGATGCTCATCGTTAACCGATTCTTCCATCACCGCCTGGGTTTGGGTAACGATCTCCTTATAGAGCAGCGGCAGCAACGTCGAGCAGTAGATGGGAGAATCTTCCACCAGGATTATCACCCGCACTCTGGCGCGCTGGGTATCGTAGGCGACATTCATACGATCTTCGAGATTTTTTATCAGGGCCAGCAGAAGATCGGAATTGCCGTACCAGACATATTGCCGGTCAATGGATTTGTGGTCCGTATTCCTGCGATCCAGCAGGTGCTTGCTCGTGTCCTGAATCATTAAATAGATCGGCAGGTCGGGATAAATGGCTTTTATCCGCCTTCCCAGCGCATAGGCATTGATCTCATCGACCTGGGGCATCGTGATGACAAGGTCGAATTTTTTATGGGACAACGCATCGAGTGCTTGCCGGGCGGAGGATGCCCAGGTCAGCATGGGCGGTCGAGAAAGATTCAGGCCGCGGTATTCATGGATGATTCGTTCGGCCAGCCGCCCATCTTCCTCCATGACAAAGGCTTCATAAGGACTTGAAATCAGAAGAATATCCGTAACCTTCCGCGCCATGAGTTCATGGAACACCTTGAAGGACAGGTCAAAATCCTCTGAATTGAGTATGATGTCGTTGAACATAGCCTAATCAATATACGGATTTCGATCAAATATTGCAATATGCTCGATACTTGATACTGGATTCTCGATGCTGGGTGCACGATTCCGGATGCCTGAAGCCGGATACCGGATACTGGTTGTGAGTTGCGGGATGAAAAACTGGCCCAGGGCTTATGGCGCACGGCGCTCGGTATAGGGTGTAAGGTATAAGATAAAGGGAAAGACGAATTCGGAGTTCGAAAGGCGGAAATAAATAACATAAAATCGATCGTTCGACCCTGATTAATTTGCTCTGCTTTTTGCTCGTCCAATCCGCAATCCGACATCTGAAATCCGCAATCGACTCATATCACCTTCCCACTTCTGAATTCAGATTTCAAATTTCTTTCTTCCGACTTCCCCATTCCGCCTTCCCACTTCCCGTCATTCCGTCTTCCCGCTTCCGGTCATTCCGCCCTCCGCCTTCCGCATTCCGACTTCATAAAATTTCCCCTGCCAGGTATCCCTTTTCTCCAGCGTTTCTCTGATTTTGGCCAGGGTTTCTGATTTTTTGAGAGACCATTGCGGCGCCGTCAATTCTGCGGGATGCGGGTCTCCGGTCAGTCGCTGAATGATCATATGGCGAGGTATATGTTCGAGAAAATCGCAGACCCGATCAACATATTCCTGCTGTTCAAGGCACTTGAATGTCCCCTGCCGGTAAAGTGTTTCCAATCGGGTACCCTTAACCACGTATAGCAGATGCAGTTTTATTCCGTCTATCCCCAGATCTGCAATGGTTTTAGCTGTGTGGAGCATATCTTCCCCGGTTTCATTGGGCAACCCCAAAATGACATGGGCACAAATCTTAATCCCTCGGTTGGCGGTGGCTCTGACCGCATCCTTAAAGCATTGGGTGTCGTGGCCCCGATTGATCAGCGCCAGCGTTGCATCATTGGCGGACTGCAAACCGTATTCAACCCAGATCAGGAATTCTCGCGCGTAATCCTGCAATAACTCCAGCACGGGTTGTCCGACACAATCCGGACGGGTGCCGATGGATAGCCCGACAATGTCTTCAACCGCCAGAGCTTCGTCGTATAATAGTTTGAGCTTTTCCACCGGCCCGTAAGTGTTGGAGAATGACTGAAAGTAGGCCAGAAATTTCTTTGCCTTATACCGCCTGAAAAGCGCTAGCTTTCCCTGGCGAAGTTGCTCGGCTACCGAAAGCCCTCGGGAGAGGGCGCCGGTGCCGGACCCCCGGGCATTACAGTAAATACAGCCCCCGGTGGCAAGCGTACCATCCCGGTTGGGACAGGATAGACCGGCATCAATCGTTATCTTTTGCACCCGGCAACCATAGCGGGATCGCAGATAGGTGTTGAGATCGTTGTATCTTTTGTTCATGACATCCTTCTATAACTTGACCATACCATTGGTCGGCAGTATAATCAAAACTCCTTCAAAATTTTCAGGATTGGGCTGAAATTGAAGCAGAGAAATAATTTATTAATAGCAAAATATATGGTAACAGACAACGACCTCATAGCAGCAGACAACGCACAGCTGACTACTGACTAGATCAGATGACAGTCAATTCTCAAAAATACGATATTATCGTTATCGGTGCCGGTCATGCCGGGTGCGAAGCCGCGCTGGCAGCATCCCGCATGGGTTGCCGGGTGCTGATGATGGCCATCGACCTGGACAAACTGGCGGCAATGCCCTGCAGTCCTTCGATCGGTGGCATGGCCAAAGGGCAGCTGGTCAAAGAAATCGACGCCCTGGGGGGTGAGATGGCCAAAATCACAGACCAGACGGCCATTCAATACCGCACCCTGAACACCAAAAAAGGCCCCGCGGTTCAATCATCCCGCACTCAGAACGACAAAGTTCGTTACCACATCGCCATGAAAAAAGCGGTTGAGGCTCAGACGGGCCTGGACCTCAAACAGGCAATGGTTGAAAGGTTGATCGTCGAAGAAGACCGGATAGCAGGCGTGCAGGATCATACCGGGTTTAACTACCAGGCACCGGCAGTAATATTGGCCACGGGTACTTTTTTAAGTGGCCTGGTCCATATCGGCTATAATTCAATGAAAGCCGGCCGGGCCGGTGAGTTTGCATCCTATAGTCTGGCAGCCAATCTGAAAGAACTGGGCTTCCGTCTCGGCCGGCTCAAAACCGGCACCCCACCCCGGCTTAAAAAATCAAGTATTGATTTTAGCAAATTTAACATTCAGGAGGCTGAAGGCCAACCCAAAGCATTTTCTTATTTTACGGATAAGATTCGATTGCCGCAAATGCCCAGCTATATCGGATATACCGGACTCAAAACCCATGAAATTGTGCGCAATAACCTTGAACGCTCGGCGCTTTACGGGGGAATCGTAAAAGGAATCTCCGCCCGCTACTGCCCCTCCTTTGAAGACAAAATCGTCAAATTCCCAGACAGAGACCGGCACCAGATCATCCTGGAACCGGAGGGAGTTGATACCACGGAAATTTATGCCAGCGGCCTGGGCAATTCGCTGCCACTGGAAGTCCAGATCGAACTGGTCCGTTCCGTTGAAGGCCTTGAGACTGCTGAAATCATGCGGCCGGCCTATGCCATCGAATACGATTACGTCAACCCCATTCAGCTGAATCCAACCCTGGAAACAAAACGGATCACCGGCCTCTATCTGGCGGGTCAGATAAACGGGACTTCCGGATATGAAGAGGCCGCCGCCCAGGGCATTTGGGCCGGCATCAATGCGGCCTGCCGGTTACAGAAGAGACCACCCTTTATTCTGGACCGATCCCAGGCCTATATGGGAGTAATGGTTGATGACCTCGTGACCCGGGGTACGCGTGAGCCCTACCGGATGTTTACCAGTCGGGCGGAATATCGTCTCATGTTGCGGGAAGATAATGCTGATTTAAGGCTGATGAAAACGGGTCATGGACTCGGCCTGATTGATGACCATATCCTTAAGGATCTGCAGGCGCGCAAAGAGCAAATTGATAAAGAGATTATGCGTGTCAAACAAACTGTCGTAAAACCAACGCCAACGGTAAATGAATATTTGCAGGGCCGGCACTCAAAACCAATTGACAACGGCATCCACCTTGCCCAGTTGTTAAAACGAACCGAACTGGATTACCGAATGGTGCGAGCCCTGTCCCAAAGTCCGGCCGACATTAGCCAGACTGTTAGCCGCCAGGTTGAAATAGAGATAAAATATGAAGGATACATAAAAAAACAGCTCCGTGAAATTGAGCGCTTCAAAAATATGGAAAAGGTAAAAATACCGGCCGATTTTAATTTTGCCGGGGTCCATGGTCTGTCGAACGAATTAAAGGAAAAACTGACGAATATAAATCCCACCTCGCTCGGACAGGTTTCCCGCATCGAGGGGATCACACCGGCGGCGATTTCAGTACTGATGGTGGTGCTGAAGGCAGGGGCTGGAAGGATTGAAAATTGAATACTGCAGATTGAATTTTTAAGGTCCGCCTCCGGCCGATCAATATTAAAAAGGACGGAGCGAAGCGACATCCATAAATATTCAATTTGCAATCTTCAATATTCAATTCATATAAAACCCTTGTATTCTTGACACCTTAGGTCTTGCACCTTATCTTAGATGGCGAAAAATCAAGGGAAATTAGCGGGAAACCGGAATGGCAGGAATCAATCTAATACCTGAATTTCAGAGTAAAAATCAACTGATGGGGTTTCGAAGATGTCTGAAGACTACTACAAAATTTTAGGCTTAAAAAAAGATGCCAGTGAAGGAGAAATTAAGAAAGCCTACCGCAAGCTGGCAATGAAATACCACCCCGACCACACCAAAGGGGATAAAAGTGCCGAAGAAAAATTCAAAAAAATCAGCGAAGCTTATGCTGTATTGAGCGATAAAGAGAAACGCAAGGAGTATGACACTTTCGGTTCCGAAGGTTTTCACCAGCGCTTCAGCCAGGAAGACATATTCCGCGGCTTTGATTTTGGCGATATTTTCAGGGAGTTCGGATTTGGCGGCGGTGACTTTTCCAGCGGCCGGTCCGGCAGAACGCGATTTTCTTTCGGGGGCGGTCAGGGCTATAATTTTGGGGGCGGACAGCAGCAGGCTCGCGTCAAAGGATCCGATCTGGTTTACGAGCTTCCCCTCACCTTGCAGGAGGTTGCTACTGGAACCAGCAAAATAATAACACTTCAGCATCAGGGCGAATCGGAGAATTTAACAGTCAAAATACCAGCGGGATTGATAACCGGTAAAAAATTACGGCTTGCCGGCAAGGGCAATCCAAGCCCGTACGGCGGCCCCTCCGGCGATCTTTACATCAAATCTCAGGTGCTCAATCATCCGCTGTTCAGCACCGAAAATCATGATCTTTACTTAAATCGGGAATTAAAGGTGAGTGAGGCGATTTTGGGAACAACTATCGCTGTCCCGACCGTTGCTGACAAACAATTGAGCCTGAAAATTCCGCCCGGCACGAAACATGGGACCAAAATGCGTTTGCCCGGTCACGGTTTACCGGCCATGAAAGGCGGTCTAAAAGGCGATCTTTTTGTCCGAATTATAATCAATGTTCCGAAACAGCTCAATGAAGAACAAAAGAAATTAGTTGAAGAATTGGCAGCCACCGGGCTGTAACGAATCAAAATTATTGACAAGAACGCTCATTCGCGGTAATCTTATATACAAAACTCGACAGTTTTTTTGCTAGAATTCATAATCATTTTTAAACATAATTATGCTTGAACTTTTCCCGGAGCTGACAAAAGGTAAAATTGCCAAACCGGCAACCGAATTGAATCAACGGAATTCAGCCGATAATCGTGCCCGGGGGGAAGTTCATGATACCGTTCTTAAATGTGCATTTATCTTTCTTACCGATTTAGTCCGGCATCTTGCCATCCCGGAGAAGGTCGATTTCAATCAAGCCGCAGTTACGGTTCCAGTACGTATTCTGCCGGAAAATCCAGCTTGCCATGGATATAGAGACCAACAATAATCAAACCGCTCATCAGGTGCCAGAGGGATTTGGGTTGGAGTATGACCAGGACAACCTCGGGGATGACAGATATCTGCCGGCAATTTACGACTTGAAATTCTATGTAATGGGGTAACGTATGATTATTACCTGCGACGAGTGCAATTCGAGCTTCAGCGTTAGCGACAGTCAGATAAAAGAGACGGGCTCTAAAGTTAGATGCTCAAAATGCGATAGTGTTTTTATGGCATTCCCACAATCGGCTGAAGATATCGAAGAGCTTGAAACCGCCGATGATGAGTTGACACTGGATTCCGAAGATCAAATGCCGGGAGAAGAGGAAGATTTGGGATTGGATGATCTTGATTCTGACCTCGGTGATTTTCTTGCTGATGATGAAGTGGATGAAACGCTTGGCATGTCATCTGATACAGAGGAATCCGAACTTGACCTGAGTGACTTCGATGACATACCGGACGCTGAATCAGGGTTGAAGCCGGATGATGTATTTGAGGAAACAGAAGATGAACTGGAACTTGACCTGGCTTTTGATCAGGACGATGACTCAGATCTGGTGATGGATGAAGAATCGATGGGCGGCGATGATATGCCGGATCTCGAAGATTTGGTTGATTTGGACGAAGAGGAATTAACCTTAGATGAGGCCGATTCCGAGCTTGAAGATCTCGATTTTGAGTTGGAATCGCAAACAGATACAGGGCTGGATCTGGCAGGTGACGATGGGCTTGACCTGACGGATCTGGGACTTGAAGAAGAAGAAGAAGACATTTCAGTGTTGGAAGATCAAGCTGCTGAAAAAGACCAAGCTTTGGAAGTGGAAGAATCCGATGAGCTGGACCTGTCCGATTTAGAGTCGGCCATCGATGATGAGCCGGCTACCGAAGAAACCGCCGAAGCAGACCCAGAAGAATTTAGCCTTGGCCTGGAGGCGGATGAATCGGGTGTGGAAGAAAGTACCGCGGCATTAGAGGTCGAAACGTCCGACGAGTTGGATTTATCGGATTTAGATCTTGAAATGGATGACGCTTCGGCTTTTGAGGAAGCATCTGCGACGGATTTAGAGAGTTTGGATCTGGATTTGGATCTGGAAGCCGAAACGGTCGCCGGCATTGAAGAAGACGCGGCCGATGAGCTCGATCTGTCTGATCTTACAGATTTTATGGAGGAAGAAGAGGCCCCTGCAGCCGAAGCTGAACCGGAAGAATTGGACCTTGATCTGGATCTTGAGAGCGAGGCATCGACCGGCGGGGATGAATCCGTGGCCGTTGCAGATTCAGGTGATGGCGACGAGCTGGATTTGTCGGACCTTGAGGACTTCATCGAAGCCGAGGACGCTCCTGCCGCCCAGGCCGCCGCCGATGATTCGGCCCAAGACCTTGATATGGATCTTGATTTTCAAATTGACGACGGTACACCAGCGACCGAAACGGCTGCCGATTCTCAAAGTGAAGACGAGCTGGATTTTTCAGATCTGGAACAAATGCTCGAATCCGATGAAACCCCATCCGTCGAAGCCGCTGACAGCAACGATGCTGAGGAGCTCGATCTGCAATTCGATCTTGATGAACCATCTGTCGCTGGAGCTGATGCAGCAGCTGCAGCAGATCCCGGTGCAGCAGCCCAGGATGACGATTTTTTGGATATCGAACAATTGCTGGAAGAAGGTGAAGATAGCCAACCGTTGGAAAGCGCAGGAATTGACGGTGATGTAACGGACCTGCCCCTGGAGATGGAGGCTGCGCTGGATGATGCCTCAAAAGGCGCTGACGCCGAACTCGAACTTGATTTTGATCTGGAAAGTGAGCTCCAGGCAAAAGAAGATGAGGATCTTTTTGATACCAGCGGATCAACCGATCAACAGCTGGAATCGGACTTGCTGGCATCCGATGAGGTGGATTTTCTTGAAGAAGCCGGAATTGAGGAGACGGAATTTCAGGATACATCCGAAACAAGCGTTGTCAGTACCGATGAATTTAGCTCGGATGAGTTATCTGCGTCCGACAGCGCCTATGGAGCAACCCATGTGCTGCCGAGCGCCGAGAGCGAACCGCCGATATCGGAGTCCCTGGACCATGAGGTGCCTGTGGTGCGCGAGCCCCAAAAAGCCCGGTCGAAAAAACCATTGCTGGTCGTGATGTTGCTTTTTCTACTGGCCGTTGGTGTCTTTATTATGCCCAACATGTTGGGCATTAAAATACCGTATATCAGTGATATAAAAATTCCTTACCTCAGCGATCTGGATGTCAAGATTCCTTATCTAAGCGACTGGTTGAATCCCGCGCCCCAGGATGTTGCCGGTAACCTGAAAATCATCCCCTTGGGCAAAACAATCAACGGCAAATTTGTTGATAATTCCAAGTCCGGTCAGCTCTACGTAATTCAGGGACAAATCAAAAATGATTATGATCATCCGCGCAGCTATATCAAAGTGACCGGAAAATTATTTCTAAAAGGAAAGAAAATCGCAAAAGCAGCAACTGTTTATTGCGGCAATATGATATCCAATTCAGATCTTGCCGCAATGGATATCACAGCAATCAGTAAAAAATTAAGCAACCAATCCGGTGATAAGAGATCCAATATCAAGGTTAAGACCGGAAAAAGAGTCCCATTTATGATTGTGTTCGATAAACTGCCGCGTAATCTGGATGAATTCACCGTTGAGGTGGAGGGATCCTCGATATAATGTTTGAATATTAAATATTGGTTACGGCTCGTCGAGTTTAGCTTTTAATAAACTCCGCTGTTTATACCCCGCGAAATGCTTTTCAATTTCTGCGGGGTTTATTTTTCAACCGGGGGGGGTGGTCGGTTTAGGGTGATTGTCATCAACAACGTCCATTCTGTTTTTCGACTTGACTTCGGGCAAGGGAATTGGTAGGTAAGCAACTTACTAAAATTCCAGGCGATTGATGAAATACATGGCGATGTAGCTCAGGTGGTCAGAGCATGCGGCTCATATCCGCAGTGTCCGGGGTTCAAATCCCTGCATCGCCACCAAACACAATAAAATCAACGGATAAAACCCCGTATCGCCCATGAAAAACATGAGCGTCGCAATTGAAGAACAAAGCGCAAACCATCTGGACTGCTTGTTCTGGTTGCTGTCCAATATTCATAATCCGCTGCGAAAAGTCAGCCAAATCCTACCTGAACGATGAAATAGATGACCTCGCTCAATCCGGGAAAATCTTCTCGGCAGCGAGATAATGGAAACCGATATCGCGCCGGAGATCCAATCGATTACCGTTCAGGTCTTCACGGGGAATCACCCTGATCTTGCCATTATCAAAGGCTGCCAGCAATTTGTTCCTGAAACGCTCAGCGACCTCTCCTCGGTTTTCAGTGGGTTTAACGGTTACGTTGGCGTTCAAATATGCGACCCGCGTACCATCGGATTTAAAGCTGCCGTCCTCGGACGGGCCCATCATGGCAGACGGAATTACTTGAATCCCTTTGCGTTTCATATATTTAAAATCGATTTCAACTACCTCTCCCCGGGTGCACGACCAGGGGTAACCTTTTTGACCGTCCGGCCCCCCCGGGCCCGTAACCAAGGCCGAACACATTGCCAGTTGATCCGTTCTGACCTCCGGTTCAACTTCATCTAAATTGCCTTGCAAAGTCGCCTGGATCAGGGCAGCCAGATTTCTCAGCCGCCGAATGACCGGCTGGGCCTCGGGCTCGCCGGGACGGATATTAATTTCAGACACCCGGATAGCGGTCGGGCACCGGTCATCGCTCAATGATACAAAACAGCCGGGATATAAAACACAAGGCCGTAAAATGCCCCTTGTCTTCATCATCTCGATTAAAGGTTTGGCAATCCGGCCACCGGCCATTTCTATCATGTGCGGCGTTTCCAGCGGATGGGGTGAAACAGCTCCCATGCCACCGGTAATCGGATTGCTTTTACCGGTAGGACCTTCGAACCGTTCGGGGTAATCCATGGCTGTCGGCAAAATTTGAAAGTGACCGTTTCTATCGACCAAAATCGTAAAGCTGATCTCGACGCCCGACATCAGCGATTCAATCAGAAGCGGCCATTTTCCCTTGCCGCCATATATTTTTTTATAGCTGTCCTTGTAGTCTTTGATCAGGGCATCATATACTTCCCTTATTTCCCATGAATTTAAAATAATGCGTGCCCCCTTACCACCGGCACTGTATGGATATTTCAGAACGGCGCCGCCATAGGCATCGATATAATTCAAACATGTCGCTAATATACGCTGATAGTCTTTGGCATCCACCTCGCACCAGGATGCAGCAACCGGGATGCCGGCATCCCGGCAAAGTTTTTTGCATTCTATTTTATCACCTTCAATAAAAGCTCCGGACCTGGTCAAACCGACGATTCGATCACCAAAGCCGGCCTGTTCCACGGCGTCCACCAGGCCGTCAAATAGAAGTGCTTCCGGCATGGGTATCACATAATCTATCTTCTCTTCCTTTAAGGCTGTAATTATTGCAGCCGTATAATCTGCAACGGAATTGCTGGCGGTTTCAACAAACTCCACCGGCCAGTTCATGATTTCACAAAAGACCGGCATCGAAGGCGTACCCCGGATTACGACTCCCGTGAACGTTTCCGGATAAATGTCGCTCTTGGCAGTGGCGGTTACCAGCGCGCTTAACAGGGTTCGACCATCGGTTCCGGCAAAGGCTATTTTTTTCATTCTGCTTACCCTTCTTCTAAATACAATTTGCATAATTCAATCTTCAATTGACAGTGGCCCATTTTCTTACCAAATTGTTAACGTCCGGGTCAATTAATACCTGAATTTTTCCAATTTTCATAGATCTAAAAATATGATATAACTAGTTTAAATATATATAAGGAGAAACATACAGGATTCAGGAATGAAACTCGGATCATTGCCGGTTAATCTATCCACAATCCCTGCTCGCCACTAGCTTTGTTGCAGACGATGGCAGGCGGGCGCATTCCGAAATCCACAAGCGAACCGATGTTTTCAGGGTTTACAAAAATCGTAGAAGAACGAATTCGCAAAGCCCAACGCAACGGCGAATTTGAAAATCTGGCAGGATCGGGCAAACCGCTCGCATTGGAAGAGGATCGCCATATAGCTGAGGAACTTAGACTGTCCCACAAAATTTTAAAAAATGCGGATTGTCTGCCCCCGGAAGTTGAGCTTAAAAAAGAGATTGAGCGCACAGAGGATTTATTGCGCGGCATGGAAGAGACGGCCGAAAAATATCGTATTTTAAAGAAACTCAACTTTCTGATAATGAAATTAAACGCCACGCGCAGCGGGTCGATAGAATTTGAAGTGCCCCAGCGATATTCAGCCATGCTGGCAGACCGCTTTGAGAGCGGCAATAAAAACGAAAGGGAGGAATAATTCCATGGAAAAACTCACTGTCGCTCTTCTGGCCGGTGGCATCTCATCCGAACGTGAAGTCTCGCTGCACAGCGGTGAACAGGTTTACCAAGCGCTGGATAAGGATAAATACCATATCCGGCAGTATGATCCTCAATCCGACCTGGCCCGGCTCGTTCAGGATGCTCGCAAGATCGACATAGCCATGATCATCCTGCATGGGCCTTTTGGCGAAGATGGGACCGTTCAGGGTCTGCTTGAATTGCTGAATATTCCCTATCAGGGATCCGGTGTTCTGGGAAGTGCACTGGCCATGAACAAAGTGGTCACCAAACAGCTCTACGAAAAAGCCGGTCTGCCCGTGATTCCTTATCATGTCTACGACCGAGAAGAAACTGTCGATGCAGAAAAATGTGCATCCCAAGTTGGCCTGCCCCTGGTGGTTAAACCGGTGGAAGCCGGCTCCAGTGTGGGCATGTCGATTGTAAAGTCAGCGCCCGACCTGCAGGGCGCTCTGGACAAGGCAGGACAATTTGATAGGGCCATCCTGGTCGAATCCTACATCGGGGGAACGGAACTGACCGCCGGCGTGATTGGCAATAAGGAGTTGGACGCCTTGCCGCTTATCGAAATCATACCGGATGAATCCCATGAATTCTTTGATTACGAAGCCAAATATACAGCGGGTGTCACCCGAGAAATATGTCCGGCGCGCATTAATGAAGAATTGACGCAAAGAGCACAAAACTACGCCAAGATTGCTCACCGAGCACTATTTTGCAAGGGATACAGCCGAACCGACATGATCCTTAAAGATAATGAGATGTACGTGCTGGAAACCAACACGATTCCCGGAATGACCGCCACCAGCCTTTTCCCCCAGGCCGCGCAACAGGCCGGCATGAGTTTCAGTCAGGTCCTCGACAAACTCATCGAACTGGGGCTTGAAGCGCACCAGGCCCGGGGCTGATCCTGTCCAGAGTAGTGACGTGCTTTTGCTTCCCCCTCCTGGCAGGGACAATCGCGTCAACCGTTTGGCTGCTGATTGTTCGCTATCCATTACTTTCCCTCCGATTCAAATACTTTGATCAGTGATTTTGGTCCGGGAGAATTTTGAGTATTGAAATTTTATAGAATTCTGTCTATATAATCTTTTTTAATATAGCCCATTTCACGAAGGAAGCGAAAATAAGATAGATAGAATACCGCAAATATTCAATTTTCAATCTTCAATATTAATTTGGTTGGCCACCTAACCCATCGTAAAGGAGAATTAATCTGATGACCCAAGACAGGGATTTGAAAGGTGATAACGGGCCCCCACAGGTTGGAATCGTTATGGGCAGTGATTCCGACCTTGAGGTTATGAAAGAAACGGCAGCTATTCTAAAGAAGTTTCAAATACCGTATGAAATGACGGTGGCCTCTGCTCACAGAAGTCCGCAACGTGCGGCTGATTTCGCCGGATCCGCCCTGGCAAGAGGCTTAAAAGTTATCGTCGCCGGTGCGGGTCATGCAGCCCATCTGGCCGGTGTTTTGGCCGCCCATACACATTTGCCGGTAATCGGTGTTCCCATTGATTCTTCATGTCTGCAGGGTTTGGATGCTCTGCTGGCTACGGTCCAAATGCCGCCAGGTATTCCGGTGGCAACCATGGCCATCGGCAAATCCGGCGCCCGCAATGCCGGTATTCTGGCAGCCCAGATCCTGGCGACCTCTGATCTGGAGCTCGGACAAAAGCTCGAAAATTTCAAACAGGAGATGGCGCTGCAGGTCGAGAAAAAAGCGCAAGCGGTTGAAGCCGCTTAAAAGTGATGACCCGGCCACGGATTATAAAGGTTGCACCGGTCAATCCGGCACATGAAGCCATTAAAACAGCGGCCTCCGTTATCAAAGCGGGAGGGACCATCGCCTATCCCACCCGCTGCTTGTATGGATTGGGCACTGATGCATTCAGCACCGGTGCCGTGGCGCGAGTATTCGCAATAAAGCAGCGATCCGCTCAAAAACCGCTATTAATTTTAATCGACCATCCCAAACGCTTGGAACGGTTGGTCACCCGGGTACCAAAGATCGCAGCGAACATTATGCGACAATTTTGGCCGGGCAAGGTAACCCTTGTTTTTGAAGCCGGCGAGGACCTTTCCCCCGACCTGACCGGCGGCAGCGGGAAAATTGGTATCAGACTGCCGGGCCATCCGGTGGCTTCGGCTTTGGTCGAGGCTGTCGCCGGTCCCATCACCGGCACCAGCGCCAATCTTTCGGGCAGTTCCGGTTGTCATCAGATTAGTGATCTCGAGCCGCAGGTCGCCCACCAGTTGGACCTCATCCTAGATGCCGGCCCCCTGGCAGGAGGCCGTGGCTCGACAGTGGTCGATGTGACTGGGGGGGACCGGCCCATAGTTTTGCGCGAAGGCGTAATATCTGCGCGTGAAATTATGATGCTGGGGTCTTGATACTGGTTGACAATTCATTTCATATTAAATATATAGCCGAAACAATGCCGGAGTGGTGAAATTGGTAGACGCGCTGGATTCAAAATCCAGTGGACCTTGCGTCCGTGGGAGTTCGATTCTCCCCTCCGGCACCACCAATCAAAAAGGGCCCCGACCAGGGGGCCCTTTTGTTTTCCAATCAGACCGGTTCCAAATTCTGTCATCGGTCCTCTGTTTTTAATTCCGATTGCCGCATTCTCACTTCGACCCGGCTGCCGTTCGACAGGCTCAGGCCCCGAGCGCGTCGAGGGGAGCTCGTCGCAGGCCGACTTCATTTACCTGTTCTCAGTTTTTAACTCCGACTTCCGCATTCCCACTTCCGACTCCATTTACCTGTCCTCTGTTTTCCAAATTGCGACGAGCATCTTTAAAGTCGGGATTGATTTCCAGGGCGCGGGCAAAATGCTGGTTCGCCGCAGCGACCTGCCCGCTTTCCATCAGTATCAGACCGAGGCTATTGTGGGCGTCCGCATGCCGGGGATCAAGGGCCAGCGCTCTGGCAAAATGTTTGGCTGCATCATCCGGGTTACCCTTATTTTTCAAGGCAATACCAAGATTATTATGAACGTCAGCATCTCTGGGGTTTTGTTCCAGAGCCGCTTCAAAATAATTAACTGCTTGGCCGTACCGGCCCTGGAGTGCCAGCGCAACGCCCATGTTATTGAGTGCTTTTAAATTATCGGGATCGAGGCGCAGGGTTTCCCCAAACTGATAGATGCCCGCTGCCAGATTCCCCTGCCGGGACAAAGCATATCCCAGATTGTAGTGCGCATCGACAAAATCGGGCTTAATTTTCAGGGCGGTCTTAAACTGCTCGACGGCTTTCGCCAGACTTCCAGCGCGCAATAAGGCTGCCCCCAGGTTGTTGTAGGGCCGCGCTTTGCCTGGAGCCTTTTCAACGCAATCCCGATAGAGGGAAATTTCATCGGACCAGTCTTTATTTCTTTCGAATGTCCACACCGTAAAAAGGGTTCCCACAACGCACAAAGCAACCACGCCCAACCAGACTGGTTTTAAATATCTGAATACCAGGGCAACCAGGAGGAGGATAGCCAGCATGGAGGGTAAATAATTGCGATGTTCAAACACAAGTTCCAGCCCGATGATTGAAGACTCAATTACCAGATTGCCAAAAAACCATAAAATACAGAAAGATATGAGAGGTTCCCGTTTGGCGAGCAGAATTGCCAGGAGGATCAGAACAATGATTATCGTCATCGACAACAGGGTTGTTATGGGGTTTGTCAGGGAATATGATAAAGCAATCTCATGATCCAGACTCAATCTCAAGGGCTGCGGCCATATCAGCAGGCTGATGTAAAATATAACGACCCGAAATTGGGTCAGCACGCGCTGGACCAGGGTAAAATCCCGGCTATTATAATCGTTCAATATTCTGACAAAAGGGTCGTTTCCAAAATAAGCCAGTGAAATTGCTATTATAAACACTCCGAAACCGGCCAGAATCAACATATGGCGTTTCGCCCACTGTCGACTCAATTCCTGGAAAAAATACCATTCGTATAGAATGATAAACCCGGGCAGGGTGGCGGATATTTCCTTGGTGCCGAAGGCCAGCATTCCGGTCAGGATACAACCGCCCAAAAACGGCCATTTTGCCCGGCGACCGGTGCTCAGCCTAAATTTTACGTAGAGCAATAATGACAACACATAAAACATGGCCGCCAGGCTGTTCATACGCTGAACGAGGTAGGTTACCGACTGGGTCTGCAGGGGATGAACCAGCCAGATAAACGCTGTAAAAAATGGTATCCAACCGAATTTGGCATATCGGCCACCCAGGGCGGGAGTCCGAATGGTTGCTTTCACCAAAAAATATAAAAAAATCCCGCTGGTGATGTGGATTAAAATATTCACCACATGAAAGCCCACCAGATTATACCCGTGAAAATAATAATTCAGCGCAAAGCTGATATTAGCGACCGGCCGGTTGGCTAACGGGCTTTGGAACCCGGCCCAGGCAAGGTTTTTAAAACTGAGAACTGGAACACGGATATGGGGGTTATCCCGAATGTTGTGAATGTCATCAAAAATAAAGGGACTGGTCAGGGTTTCAGTGTAGACCAGAATTATAATTACAGCCAGCAGAAAAAGCAGCAGGGTTTCATGCCTGGGAACATTCTTGATTGATGAATCACTGTTGGCCATTGCGGATGATAAGTAACTTTTTTAAACCGTCTGTTAGGGGACACGATGCGCAGCCTTCAGATACCAGAAGACAGCGCCTGCGCTGGACTGAAAAGCGGCCAGTCTAATCGAAGAAGAAGCTGTAGTTTCATAAAAGGGCGCTTTTAGGCGATTGAATCTGATACTTTTCGTGCTCGTCGTCGTTCTCGTGCTCGTCCTCGTGATTCAGAATTTTATCGAGGACGAGCACGAGAACGACGACGAAGTCTGTACTTTGTAACAGCGTGTGTAAGTTTACGAAAATGCCATTGGATTCATGAAGTTTCACACGAGACATACCGGCTTCGCATCGCCCTGCCCTGCACACCATGCGCTGTGCGCCCTACCCTACCGATGCCCATGAAGCCGCAACTCGCACCCCGCAACCTGCATCCCGCGACCCGAGCCCCACTCTCATCTTGGAAGAATCCCGGAAGTGAAACCGTCTTTTGCCAGTTGTTCGGAAAGCCGTTTGGCCTCCTTCCGGGTTTCATACGCACCAATCAATAGTCTGGTTTTGCCGGGCTGATTTCGAACTGGAAGACTGTAAGTGGTGTAGCCTTTAGCCCGCAACCTGGTGATGACTTCATTCGCTGCCGGCTTAGAATCGAAAAGCCCCACCTGGACGGTATAGGGTTTGCGTGTCACCTGGACATATTGAAATTTTCTCTTTTCCAATTCGACAGCGGCGCTTTGGGCCTCGGCCCGGGATCGGTACGAACCGATAAAAACCCGATGCCAGTCGCCCTTCCCCGGGATATGAACCGGGCAGGAAAAAGCAGGATCGCCCTTATTTGCCAGAGTTGTGGCGATCCGGGCGGATTTGGCCGGATCTCGATAAGCACTGACCTGAATCGTATAAGGATAGGGTCCGGCAAATACGGCTGTGTTCTGGTGTGCCGCAGGCGACGGCATGTTGCGTTCGGCTCCAGTTCCGAGAGGCTTGTTAAACTTCTCAGGTCCACCCCGGGGGCTTGAACTAGCGTAATTAATTCGCAGGGCTTGGCCGGCTTTATAAGTATTTAAGTGATCAATGTAAACAGCAAGCCGATCGGTTCTTTCCTGCTGGATCAGCATATATACAACCCGTTTCTGGGTAGATATTGCTTCGTCGAATTGACCATTAGCCGCATATGCTGCTGCCAGGGTATCCAGCGAATCAATGCCTGCATTAATCTCCACCGCCTGTTGCGCCAGCACGACAGCCTCTTTTCCGTTTCGATAATCCGTCTGCGAACTTGTCGCCAGGATCCAGGCTTTGATGTTGTATGCATCCACTAACACAGGATTAATTTCAATGGCCTGGGAAAGGTCATTGAGTGCCTGGCTGAGATTGCCTTTTCGAACCCAGGCAAAGCCGCGGTTATGCAAAGCCTCGGCGTATCCGGGCTTGATTTGCAGTGCCATGGTATAGTCGGCGACAGCGCCATCGAAGTCGCCCTGATAGGTCAGGGCGACGCCCCTGTAATTATAAGCTTCAAAATCTCCGGCAATCAGTTCAATGGCAGTCGAAAAGGCTTCGATAGCCATGTCGTATTGCTGGGCCCTGCTCAACATAAGGCCTTTTTCAAACCAGTCTTCTTGCGCCAAAACCTGGTGCGGCAGCGAAAAACTGAATACCAGCAGCAGCGTTGCCCGCAATGCCCTGAGGTTAATTATCTTCATGACCCGATCACATGGTTGCCGTATTTTATAAATGCTATATTTCTGATTTTCAATTTTATTTAATAATACCGGAAATTTGTCCAAAAAGCAATCACCCGGACAGGAAATAAAATTTGACAGAGTTGGTGTTTTTTAATATCGTTCATTGTTAAATTCGGGGAAGCAACGTGACGCATAAAAAAGATTTCAAAAATACCATAATGGATTCGATGGTTATCACCGGCATTGGCCTGGCCTGTTTTTACTGGGTCTGCGAATCTTTCATGTATTTTTTTTTAGAACCGGAAGCCAATTTTTTTCAATATCTCCTGGGACCGGATATTTTTCAAATCTGGACACGGGTCTTAGTGCTGTGTCTGTTTGCCATATTCGGATCTCATGTCCAATACACGTTCAGCAAACGTAAAGCCGCTGATGACGCTTTGCGGAAAAGCGAGGAGAAATATCGAACCATCCTCGAAAGTATTGAAGAAGGCTATTTTGAAACCGATCTCGCAGGTAATTTAACTTTCTTCAGCAACCCCTTTTGTATAATTCTGGGTTATTCCCGCAGCCAGTTGATCGGTATGAATACCCGCCAGTATACCACCCCTGAGACCGCGGATAAAATGGACCGGATCACCGAGCAACTCCTGCAGTCCGGCATGCCTAAAAATGTAACGAGTTATGATGTAATCCGTCCCGCTGGCAACAAGGTGTTGCTTGAGCTATCGTTCTCAATACTGAAAGATCCGGCTGATGGGCCGATTGGATTTAAGGGCGTGCTGCGCGATGTTTCCGTGCGCAAAAAGACCGAAAAGGAGAAGCATAAACTTGAAACACACCTTCAACAGGCGCAAAAGATGGAATCCATCGGGACCCTGGCTGGCGGCATTGCCCACGATTTCAATAACATTTTGATGGGAATTCAAGGTAATGCATCGTTGATGCTGCTGAAAATAGACTCGGAGCACCCGAATCATGAAAAAATAAAAAACATCGAAACTTATGTACAGAACGGCACCACACTGACCAAACAGTTGCTCGGCTTTGCCCGCCGCGGGAAATATCTCGTTAAGGCCACCGATCTCAATGAAATCATCGACAAGTCTTCCTCACTGTTTGCCAGGACTAGAAAGGAAATTCAGGTACATACCAACCTTTACGAATCGATTTGGACGGCGGAAGTGGATCGAGGCCAAATCGAACAGGTTCTGTTAAACATGTACGTTAATGCCTGGCAAGCCATGCTCGATGGCGGTGATCTGTATCTCAGCACTGAAAATGTTACGCTGGATCGCAGCTACGTCAAACCCTACAAAGTGGAACCCGGCCGGTATGTTAAAATCTCGATTTCCGATACCGGTGTCGGGATTGACAAAGAAACACAGGATCGGATATTTGAGCCGTTTTTCACCACCAAAGAAATGGGACGCGGAACCGGATTGGGACTGGCCTCTGTGTATGGTATCATAAAGAGCCACGGAGGTTACATAAATGTTTACAGCGAATTGGACCAGGGAACGACCTTCACCATTTATCTGCCGGCATCGGGCAAAGAAGCCGTCGAAGATGCGGAATTGACAGCGAACATAATTAAAGGCAGCGGAACCATTCTTTTGATCGATGATGAAAAAATGATCCTTGAAGTCGGCCGCGAACTACTGGAAGAACTTGGTTATACCGTGTTGCCGGCCATGAGCGGTCAGGAGGCGATTGACATTTTTCAAAAAGACCAGAATAATGTCGATATGATCATCATGGACATGATCATGCCCGGTATGAGCGGCAGCGAAACCTTTGATCGCCTGAGAAAAATCAACCCGGATGTAAAAATTTTGCTATCAAGCGGATACAGTGTAAACGGCCAGGCGACCAACATCCTGCAGCGCGGTTGTGACGGTTTCATTCAAAAACCGTTTAACATGAATCAACTGGCTGAAAGAATTCTAAAAATCATGCCCAGTCAGGCGCAAAGGATTGAAAAATGAAGATTGAAGATGGTTTTGTTGCGCAATATTTACCCCCTCATGTTAAAAACAGATAGAATTCCTCAAATATTCAATCTTCAAGTCTTCAATATTAAATCATCTTCTTTCAATATTCATTAATTACGGGTTCCCGCAATATCAGCTCGATACATTTCGCAGCAGTAGCTGCGGCCTCGGGAAAGACATCTTTCAAGTTTCGAATATGCCTGAGGTTATCGGCAGTTCTTAATATCAGCATGGCCAGATTCCCTTCCTCAATTTCAGCAATTCTCAGTGCCTTTTCCCATGGTTGTCCCTGGGCCCAGGCGCAAACCGTAGCGGCCGGACGCAACTGCAGCGACCGAACCTCAAATTTTTGCTGTTTCATCTTAACCGCAAAGGGTTGCAAGCCTTTGGACACCTTTTTAAATGCCTTAACCAGCGAATCAGGCATCAATTTTGGATTGATATGATCATCGACTTCGCGCTCATTTACAAACGAAGCAATAATTCCGGCCAGAATTTCCGGATCCGACTGCGGAAAGATTCCGCGCCGAAAGCCTTCGGCAATCAACAGCGGTTGATCCACTCTCAACTGAGATGCCCACCTGCCGTCTGCGGTTAACTCATTTTCAGCTGACACAAAGCCGGTCGCCTTTAAAAAATTAAGATGCCGCAAAAAATCCGGCCAGAGATACTTATGGCCTTCAGAGGCGCCCTTTCGGGGGCTGGGCTGGTTGATCAAATAATTGGCAAATGACTTTTGCAGCAACTCTTCAATCTGCGCCGGAGTGTGGGAAAGCAGTAAATTGAGTACCATTGAAAAATTAATTTTAATCTGGCTGATGACGGCAGATGGCGGTGAGTAAAGCAATTGACCGATTAGCCGGACATCCATAAATTTATCGGGTATCAATAGTGCAAAACCGATATTGTCCATCCCCCGGCGACCGGCTCTACCGGTCATCTGGTGAAACTCGGTAGCGGTCAGGGGTAAAAAATCCTTGCCGTTAAAGCGGTCCGAATTGAAAAATACAACGGTCCTGGCCGGGAAATTCACGCCAGCGGCGACAGTCGAGGTTGCAAATACGGCATCCAACAGGCCTTTGGTCATTAACCCCTCCAGCACCAGTTTCCATGCAGGCAGTTGACCGCTGTGATGGGCGCCGACAGCCGCTTCTTCCAGATACCATCGCTGGCGGTGCTTGGCGATGTGCGGCATGTGCCGGAGGTATTGCGCCATTTTTTGCCGGATTTGCTCCTGACGCAATGAACCGCTTACCAGGTGGTCGCGACAGGATTCCAGCGCCCGGTCGCAGTCAGCCCGGGACTTTAGGAAGAAAATTGCCGGCAGGAGATCATATTTTCGCAGGACCCGCAAAATATCGCCAAAAGGAGGGGATCGATGATAAAGACCCCGGCGTCGCCGGGGTCTGGTTTTAATGTATTGATTGACCTTTTTATCAAGCGCTTGCCGGCTGCCGGAATTGGCCGGTGCCAGCAGCGGCAGCAGGGTACCCGAAGGATGAAAAAAAAGTGGATACAACGAAACCGGTCGGACGGTTTCTTCAATGACCGTACACGCTGTCGAACGAATTTTGGCAAGCCAGTCGGCAATTTGGCCGGCATTGCCGATGGTTGCCGATAAGAGCAGCAGCGGGATTCGAGACGGCAGATATATCATGATCTCTTCCCACACGACACCGCGTTCCTCATCGCCAAGAAAATGGGCTTCGTCCAAAATTACGAAATCTGTGGCTAGAGATACGCCGTGATGCATGGCATCATAGAGCTGATTGCGTAAAATTTCGGTGGTACCGACAATAATCGGCGCTTCAGGGTTTTCCCGGTGATCCCCGGTAAGAATTCCGACATTTCCAGCACCGAATATAGCTGAAAATTCAGCGTATTTCGCATTGCTCAGCGCCTTCAACGGACAGGCATACCAGCATTTGCCGCCGGCTTCATGAATACGGGCAATGGCGCGTTCAGCGATCCATGTTTTGCCGGCTCCCGTGGGGGCGGTGACCAGACAGTCGGATCGCTGTATCGCCGCCAGGGCATCGATCTGGAAGGGGTCCGGTCTGAATACCCGACTTGGCGGTATTCCAATGCCTGCAAACACTTTTTTCAGCCTGGCATCCGCCCCGGGCTCCAGTTGCTTGCGGCGGCCCTTTTTGCGAATACGGCGTTTTGACCTGGGGAAATGCGGTTTGTGACGGTGCATAATGTCTGATTGAAGATTGAAGATTTATGGCATTCTATCATTAAAAACGCATGATGCTTTAACCTTCAGGGTTCAGGGTTAGAATGATTCAATTGATCTGCTTGGAAAGCAAATTCGTCACGCAGCAGCAATTTTAGGGAGAAAACACCGCGACCATTCAATAATTTTAAATCGACAGCATTCCATAATTATTCAATATTCACTCTTCAATATTCAATCTTTATAGCTTTGCAATCATGGATTCGACCTGAGCCTTTGAGGGAGAATCCACGTCAAAGGGCGAAATCCCGCTCAGATCCGCTTCGATCAGGGCCTCATCATAGGGCAGAAAACCGAGGAACTCAAAATCGTTCAAATGGTTTTGCAGAAACTCGCGGTCTTTATCACCCCGGATTTTATTGCCAACCACGGCAATGGCATTCAAACCGATCTCGCCGGCCAGTCGCCGGATATGTTCGGCCGTGTCAATGCTGCGCCGACCCGGCTCAACCACGACGATCAGCTTGTCAACAGCCTTGGCGGTTGCTCGCCCAAGGTGTTCAATGCCGGCTTCCATATCCATGACCACGACCTCGTCCCGCACTAGCACAATGTGCATGACCAATGCTCGTAACAGTGTGCTTTCCGGACAGATACAGCCGGATCCACCCTTTTTGACTCCACCCAGACGCATGAGTTTGATGTTTTCCAGAGTGGCCGATAGCGCATCCGGTAAATCATCCACTTTCGGGTTTAGCTTGAAAAAACCGCCGATACTACCGGGTTGGGCCCCGGTTCGATCAAGGACAAGTTCCTTCATCTCGGCGATCGGAACGATGCGCTCGGCATTTTCAATGCCGACACCGGCTGCCAAATTTGCATCCGGATCCGCGTCAATAGCCAACACCCGTTTGCCGCTCTGATTAAATGTCCGTATCAACAGGGATGATAAAGTGGTTTTACCGACTCCGCCCTTGCCGCTGACTGCTAGTTTCATACCGGTATCCTTTCTGTGTCCTTAACATTTTTTGCAAGTATCAATATAACACAGGATATCGGGCGGGCAAGAGGCAAGGGGTTACGCGGAGAATAAAAGTAAAGACTCCGGGCTCGGCTTCCGGCCCATGGGGTATATAGCCCAGAGGGCGAATCCGGCTTTGAGTTGGTTCCGATTTGGAACGCTGTCTAGATGCCTCGGTCTGAATCACACCCAACACGCCGAACGGTCTTATCGGAAAAGCCAATTTTCGGCGACTTGATCCCGGGGACCAGGTAGTCGATATTGAATAAAAAAAGCAGCGAGAGGGTCGCCGCTCTTTTTATTTGTCAACATCGTCCCAAGAACTAGCTGATTCTGCTGCTCGGGCTAGGGCATTAGCGTCCAGGTAGCCGGTCGGCCGCGGGTGGATGGGTTGCGAGACACGGAAAATGACTCGCCCTTAAATGAGAAGGAGCTGGCACTATCTTGGCTAACGGTACCTACCCATTGATAACCGCTGCCAAGATCCTGATCTAGATTTGCCCAGACATCATTATCTCCGTCAGTCTCATCGTAACCGCTGGTGGAGATTTTTATATCAGCCCAGGTCAAGCTCTCCCGCCCGTTTAGTTCGGATACGGCGGCTTCGACAGCCCTGATTTTGGCATTCGCTTCAAGATCGATGTACCGCGGCACGGCCACGGCCGCCAGGATGCCCAGAATAATCAAGACGGCAATAATTTCGACCAGCGTGAAACCTTCTTGATTGAGTAATGGATTTTGTTTTTTCATGGTGTTTGCTCCTCCCGTTTCTATTTTTATTCAATATTGGTTTGTCATTTTAGCATATATATTTGCATATATAATGCCAAGATGAGAATCTAATTATGGAAATCTTAATTATTAAAATAAATTTAGATAGTTAAATAACATAAAAAAATTAGCCCATCGCAATCCTTATGGTTGCAACCCCAAAAGCTACAAAAAGTGTAGGGTAAGTTCACCCAATTCCTTCAAAATTCGTCACTTTTCATGCCTTTCACATCGATATTGTGCTTTTTGATGCGATGCCACAGGCTGCGCTGGTTGATCCCCAACAGTTCGGTTGCCCGCACCTGAACCCCGCCGGTTTTTCGAAGGGCTTCGAGGATCATGCTTTTTTCTATTTCCCGCAACCGTTCATCAAGCGGGATGTTGACCGGCAATTTGAGATCACTAGGGCTGCCGTTATTAAAAACTGCGGTAATTTTACCGGAGAGCTGAGCGGGTTCGATATAACCGTTTTCAGCGAGGACGGCTGCACTTTCAATGGTATTTTTCAGTTCACGAATATTGCCGGGCCAGGTAAAGGTTACCAGCATTTGCAAGGCAACTGATGAAATTTCCACTTTTTGGGCAACGTTTTGTAAAAAAAAGTCGACTAAAAGGGGGATGTCTTCTTTACGTTCCCGTAAAGGTGGCAGATTTAGGGTGAAAACGTTCAAGCGGTAAAATAAATCCTCCCGAAAAGTCCCCTCCTGTACCATTTTTTCAAGATTTTTGTTGGTGGAGGCGATAATGCGAACGTCGACCTTGATGGTGCTGCTGCCGCCGACCCGATAAAACTCCTGTTCCTGCAGCACCCGTAAAATTTTGGCCTGTAAATTGAAAGGCATATCACCGATTTCATCGAGAAAAAGGGTTCCGCCATCAGCCATATCAAATTTTCCGGGCTTAAACTTGGAGGCACCGGTGAAGGCACCTTTTTCATGGCCAAACAGTTCACTTTCCAGCAATTCTGCCGGTATGGCAGCGCAATTCAGTTTGATAAAGGGTTTGTCCTTGCGTGTGCTGTTATCGTGAATGCTGGTAGCTACCAGCTCTTTGCCGGTGCCGCTTTCACCCAGTACGAGAATGGTGGAAACCGTCGGCGCAACTTTCCGGATCAAGCTTAACAGCCCGCGCATGGCCATGCTTTCTCCGATAATGCTGGGAAAAAAATGACGCGCATCCATGCGGCTGAGCACCGAGGTGACTTGGTCAAAAACATTGGAAAATTGCTGAATTCTATCGACCGACCAGTCTTTTTTACTGTTTTTTTTAGGCACTGAAAACGTGGGAAAATTGCTGGCGTTTTCGACAAATTGCTCAACCGGTTTCAATATTATCCGCACCAGAGCAAAACCGGCAACATAGGCCAGAAAACCGATAATGAGTATGAACCAGAAAACCGGTTGTGCAGGTTCCAGGCCATGCATTAAACCATACTTTGTCAGCCGAAACGACACGATCGCCGAAAAAATTGTTAACCCGGTAAAAATAAAAGGGATAATAATGTACAGACTTATGTAAAAGCGCGATTGTTTCATGTTTTTTATTTAGCCATCAACGTCAAATCCCACATGGGCAGAAAAATCGCCAGCGCAAAAAAACCAACCACGGCCGCCAGACCGACCGTCAAAACGGGCCCGATGGCTTCGGATAATTTTTTCATGGCATACTCGACTTCGGTATCGTAATGCAGGGCGACATCCTGCATCAGTTCTTCAAGGTTGCCGGATTCTTCACCGATAGCCACCATATTAATGAGCATGGGGGTAAAATATTGGGCTGAACTCAGGGGCCCGGCGATACCGTGGCCTTCGGCCAGACGATCTCGAATCCCATCTAATTCATTGGAGATGGCGGCATTGCCAATGGTTTCCGATAAAATATCCATCGTCTGGAGGATATCGACTCCACTGGCCTGTAAAATGGAAAAGATACTGGCGAAACGGGATATGGCGCTTTTGATAAATAAAGGCCCCACAATCGGAATTTTCATCATCGCCTTGTAGAAGACGACCTTGCCGGGTGCGCTCCTGACATAAAAATATAATCCAACAGACCCGGCCACAGCGATGCTGAGAGGGATGTACCATTGACTGATCAGAAAATCATACATGAGCATGCAGATTTGAGTCGGCAGCGGCAGTGTCAGGCCGGCACTCTTAAAAATGCCCACAAACCGGGGAATGACGCCAGTTAACAGCACAAAAAAGGCAATAAACAAAAAGCAGACCACGATTATCGGGTACATCAGTGCCGATTTAATATCGGACATCACATTGTGTTCGTGTTCGATTATGTAAGTCAGACGATCCAGCACCTCGTTCAAGGCACCGCTGGCCTCACCGGCTTTGAGCATATTGCAGAACAGGGGTGAGAAAACGCCTGGTTGTCGGCGAAAGGCTTCATGCAGGCTGGAGCCTTCCTTGATATCCCGGTGGATAATTCCCAGTATCTTGCTTAATCTGGGATGCTCGGTCTGTTCTTCCAAAACCTTTAGCAGCGATAACATCGGCACCCCGGCACGAATCAAGGTGTTAAACTGCTTGGTGAAAAGGATCAGCTCCGGTGCCTTGACGGGAGATAGAAAATCAAGTACACTTCCCAGCTGAAAACCGGCAGCGGCTGATCGTTCTTCCTTAACCCGGGTGGGAATATAGCCCTGGGCGGCCAGCAAGTTACGGGCTTTATCGGCGCTTTCGGCTTCGATTGCACCGCTGGTGGTCGTACCGGCCTCGGTAATTGCGCGGAAGCTGAATTTTGGCATAATAGTCTCTGTATTGCAGTATTTTCTCTTACTGGGGGAAAGCTGTCTTATTTATTGGCTGATCCAATTTTTTAGGTATCAGGTGTTAGAGCTGGATGTGGCGAAGCCAAAACCTAAAACCTGAAACCTATCTTCTGCAATTAAAGAATAAAACGGATAACAGGCTTGCAGCAAAATTAAGAGAATATTCGTCAACCCGTCCCTAAACCATCACTGCCGAAGCGGCCTCCTCCAGTGAGGTTATCCCTTGAATCACTTTCTCGGCCGCATTTTCTTTCAGTGTCGTAAACCCGCCGTCTTCTTTGACAAGCCGGGTGATTTCATGGGCTGAGGTTCGTTTCATGATTAAATCCTGAACAAAATCGTCGATAACCAACACCTCATACACGCCGGTTCTTCCTTTGTATCCGGTGTGCATGCAGTTAAAACATCCCTGTCCCTGCTGAAAGTTGGCGTTATTTTCGTTATCCAGTCCCCAGAACTGCAAGGCTTCCTCCGAAGGCTGATAGCTGGTTTTGCAGCTCGGACAGATGGTGCGTATCAGGCGCTGGGCAAAGGATACGATCATCACCGAAGCCACCAGGAAAGGCTCGATCCCCATATCCATAAGACGGGTGATTGCACCGGGAGAATCATTGGTGTGCAGGGTGCTTAACACCCTGTGGCCGGTCAAAGCCGCCTGGACTGCGATATTGGCTGTTTCGGGGTCACGAATCTCGCCCACCATGATCACATCCGGGTCCTGGCGCAAAATTGACCGCAATCCACTGGCGAAAGTCATACCGGCTTTACTATTTAGCTGAACCTGGCGAATTTTATCAATACGATATTCCACCGGATCTTCCACCGTGATGATGTTGATATCCGGCTGGTTGACCTTCTTAAGAATTGAATACAGACTGGTGCTCTTTCCACTGCCGGTGGGACCTGTGCTCAAGATCATGCCATGGGGCCTGGATATCATAGATTCAAGCCGTTGCTGGTCCTTTTCAGTCATGCCCAGACGCCCGAGTGAATAAATGCTGTTGCTGGTATCCAGCAACCGCAACACCATATTCTCTCCGTAAATAGACGGGATCGTGGAAGACCGAATATTAATATCTTTGTTTTTCATCTTGACGGTGAAACGCCCATCCTGTGGAATTCTGGATACGGCGATATCCATATTGGCCAAAATTTTCAGCCGGGAGATAATCGGCAGGAACATTGATTTTGGCGGCGCCGGGACTTCGTGCAGTCGGCCGTCCACACGAAAACGAACCTGCACGGACCCTTTTTCGGGACTGATGTGGATATCACTGGCACCTTCCCGGACACCCTGGGATAAAATTGAATTAACCAATCGGACAACCGGCGCCTCTTCGGCCATACCCTGCAAAGAGCTGACTTCCACATCCTCGGTGATCGGCGATTTATCATCGGAAGCTTCATCGATTTCCATCTCTTCCATATCTTCCAGCACGCCGCCGATCCCCGCATATGTGCCGTAAAGACTGTTGAGCAACTGGTTCAAATGCTGTTCGGTACAGATGATGGTTTCTACTTCGCAATTGGTGTAAACTTCAATGGCATCCAGCCCATTGATGTCCAGAGGGTCCATCATGGCGATGGTCAGCAGCTGTCCATTTATTTGAAGCGGTGCAGCCTGATACTTGTGGGCGATGTCGGCCAGCAGCAAATTGGCAATATCCACATCGATCGTATATTTGTCCGGTCTGTATTTTTCAAGGCGCAGCTGTGTCGAAACCAGATCGACAATCTGACTTTCGCTGACAATTCCTTCCCGAACCAGAAATTGCCCTAGTTTCAAATTGCTCTTCTTTTGAAAGGGCAGGGCCTGCTCCAACTGCTTTTGAGTCAGCAGTCCGCCCTCGACCAGAATTTCACCTAACTTTTTTCTTGCTCTCAATTTTTATCTCTTATTGGGCCTCAAGTTAGTGATTTCATTTAAAGTACGGATTTGAAAAATAAACCGTTTCTTTTTCCCACCGTGACAAAATCATAGAGTTAGATGCCAGTTCTGCGGGAAGTTGTTTTAGATGAGTGCGCGCGGTAATTTCATCCTTAAAGAGCTTATCCAGCACCACCGCAAACCGGGTGCCGTCCGACGGATTCCAATATGGTATTAAACGCACTCCCGGAGAGCTGTCCGGGTGATTGCGCAGGTGATTAAAAGCAGCTTCAAGGGAATCTCTATCATCAACTTTAACCCACCATACCGTGGTGTTCAGCGGCTTCACACGGGTGGGAATGGCAGGCAGCGATATAATCTGACCGACGTCAACCCGGTCAGGGTCTTCTATGTCGGGATTGGCGATGATGAAAGACTTGAAATACTTTGAGTTAAAACCGCCATAGATGCCCATCATAATCCGCGACAGGGTTTCATTGGGTTTCAGGGTTATCTGCCCCAGAATCGTCGAATAGGTGGATTCACGCGCATTTTCGGATAGAGCATCCCCGGATTTTTCTTCCACGGCGGCCCCAACCGGCGCTTTTGAAACCTCCTTTGGGAGCTCCTGCGGTTGAATTAATGGTTTCTCTTTAACCGGCACCTCGATGATGGTCGCCGCTTCTTCGATTGCCGCCGGTCGGTCCTGCGATAATTGTTTTTTACCGGTCGGCGCTTCTGTCGGAACCGTTACGGCTGTCATGAGCGGCCTTGCAGGCTCGGTATCTTTGCGCTGTTGGCTGTCAAAATCAGTTGAAGCAATTTGGGCTCTAAAGGTCCGGGGTTTGGATTCGGCAACCGGATGGCTGACTTCTGGATTGCCTGTCTTTGAAAATACGGTCTTTAAAGTCTTGAGCCCCTGGTTTTGCAGCATTTTGAATCGATCGGATGGTAAAAAAATCAGCAAGGCCACGGCCGCCGCTCCGACCGCTATTGCCGCAGCCCGGACCAGCCGCCCCCGATTGGATTCTTCCGGAAACACTCGGCGGGCACAAGTGCTGACCAGGAGGTAGCCGCTTTTGGATCGATTCTGGATGATCATGGACAAAATGCTCTGGTGACACAGGTTAATGATTTTTCGGGGGTATCCACCGCTGATGCGATAAATTTGCCACATGGCTGGCATCGTAAACAGGCTCAATTTGAGGGGGGAATTGCTGGATTTTTCGAGGCGGTATTTAATCATCAACCGCGTATCACGAAAGTTCAGCGGCTTTAGCGTATGGTACAAATTGATGCGGTCGGCAAAATTAGGATATTTGCGGACCGTACCTTCGAACTCCTTCTGGGCAAAGATGACAATTTGCAACAGCTTAAATTCATTGGTTTCATAGTTTAAAAATTCACGCAAAATTTCCAGACAAAAGGCCGGTATCTTTTGTCCTTCGTCGATGATCAGTACGATAGTTTTATTTTCATCCACACCCTTGCGGAAGAGATATTGTTTGATCTGTTCCTTGACCCGCCATTCGTTGCTTCCCGCCGGCGGCTTGTCACCGGTAAACATTTCTGTCACAGTGGCCAGAAATTCAGTGGCATTGAGAACATGGGGATCCAAAATGAGATGGGTTTCAATCTCTTCTTTTTGCGAAAACCGGCGGATAAGTTGACGGCATAAAGTGGTTTTCCCGGTGCCGACATCCCCGATGATCACATTCAGCCCCCGACGAAGCAGCAGGGACAACTCTAATTTTTGCAGACAATCCAGATGCTGGCGGGAATGAAAAAAAAACTCGGGATCCGGCGAATTGGAAAAAGGTTCTTTATTTAAATTAAGTATCCTGAAGTAATCCATTTTATGACCAGGTTTGGCATTTTTGGTGTTTTTAATGCTATCATTTTAGGTATGAAACCGTCACCGGCAAAATATAAGATGACTAAAGTTAAGGAATTCTATCTATTTAAAATGGCAGGATCCCACAATTTTAGTTCATTTTAGTCATTTTGAATTTCGTTTATTTATGACATTCAAATGAAACAACTTTATCAGCATCGACAATAAATTGTCCATAGTGAGCGCTAAGCGCCTAATATCAGCCACCGGATGCTCGGGGTTTCAGGATATGCGGCGTAATGAAGATGAGCAGTTCCTCCATTTGATCAGCGCTGCTTTTGCGTTTAAATAGATAACCCAGCCCGGGAATATCCTCCAGAAATGGGGTTCCGGTTTTACTACGGGCCGATGACTCTTTGCTCAAGCCGCCGATGACGATGGTCTGCCCGTCATTCTGGATGACATTGGTTTCAGCTTTTTTGGTGATAATGGTCGGATTGCCGAGCACGGTGCGGGAAAAATCGGGTTCGTCCTTGTTAACTTTTATGATCATTTTAAGGGTTTCCCCGTCAATCACATGCGGGGTCACATCCAATCGGAGCACCGCTTTCTTATACTCCACCTTCACCTCGCCGTCTTCCACTGACTGATACGGCACATCCGCGCCGCTTTCAATATAGGCATTCTGGTTGTCCAGGGTCGTGATGGAAGGACTCGATAAAATGTGGAGTTTACCCTGATCCTGCAGAGCCGACAGCTGGGCCGACAGCAAATATTCCCCGAGCCGGGTATAGACAAGCCCCAGGGTCATGGGATCAAACCCGCCTAACCCGGCGGCCGGCAGGTTGACGACCGAGCCGGAGGTCACGTTTATGGGCTCATTGAGTGGTATGGCCTCCGTTCCGGTTTGTTGCCCGGTTACAATGGCTCGCTTGTGCCCGCTTTTACCGGCATAAATCCCCCCCCACTGGACTCCCAACTCCCGGGCCACATCCTTGTTGGCCTCAACGATGTAAGCTTCAATCAGCACCTGGGGCGTCGGCCGATCAAGCCTTTTGATTATCGCTAAAATGTTGTCCATATCGCTTTTAAGGGCCTGAACGATCAATGAGTTGGAATGCTCATCGACCAGGATTGATCCAATCGGGTTGCCGCTTTTGTCTATGGAGACGAATTTTCCAAGATTTTCTTTAAGCTTGTCGGCCACCATGAATTTGACAGACACAATTCTGGTAACCGGTGACTGGACCATTTGGAGATCTCTTTTGCGGGCCTTGCGCCGGATATCCGCTTCCAGGTCATCGGCGGTCATGATGCGGATAATTTCGCCTTCCCAGGCGTAGCTCAAGTTATGGGTTCTTAGTATACCCATGAACACCTGGTCCCAGGGTGCCTGGTGGATATTGATATTAATTTTCCCGCTGACTTTCTCGCTGAGAATAATGTTCTGATTGGCAGCCTTGGCAAGAGCCCGCAACAGCACAGATACATTAATACTCTTCATTTTAAGGCTGATCTTGCGCGTCGGGAGCGATCTTTCTACTTCCGGCTCCAACGCTTCAATCATCTCTTTGCCGGCAATTTCAAACGGCTCTTCATCAACCGCAGGCGGCTCAACCGCAGAGTGCCCTTTTGATTCTTCTGCTTTAACCCGCCACTGCTCATAAAATGGGTCCTTGACAGCTTTTAGATCTTTTTTCTGTGAACAGCTACTTATCCATGCGGCCATCACGAACAAACAAAGGATTGCTGTAATAAATTTTGCTATCCGCTTAAATCTAGCCATTGATAGTCAATCCTATTCGAATTCTTCCATCGGAAGGATCACTTTTTTACTTTTCATAACCAGGGAGCCGATAACAACATGATTGGGGTGAATATTTCGCACAATTAGTCCACCCGGTTCCAGCAGGTCGCCGATTTCATATTCTATACCGTTAAGGATTGCCAGGCGCTTATCCCCCATCTGCAAAAAACCGGTGTACAGAATTTTGCTTTTCAGCACAAGGGGCTGGCGTGCCGCTTCTTCTTCCTTGGACATTTTCTGCTTAATCTGCAACAGTGGATCCTGTTTCCATTCCCTTTCAGCTTTCTGTAAAACGTAGATCTGTTCGCTGGAAAGGCTGTTCTTAGTTTTATCAGCAACTTTGGCGATAAACGAATTGAGCGCTTCCAACTCCTTATCGCCTCCGCCCTTAAATGCGGACTCTTCTTGTGGTGCTGAGAAAAAAACCGTGTAAACACCATAAATTACGGCCGCCACCATCAGGCCGACAATTATTTTTTCTCTGGTAGACATAATTCGCGTTACATGCGCTGCATTTCGGGTTAGGGGTTACGGGTTACAAGTTGCGTGTTGCAAGTCATACGGTTAAAAGTTTGCGTTCCGGCTTCCCAGTTCCGTTTTCCAACTTCATTTATATGCCCTCTGTTCGTTTCTTGCGACTTCCGCAGTCCGATTTCCAACTTCCACTCTCTGTCACCTGTCTTCTGGTAGCTTCTGCGCCATCCAGATTCTCAATTTGTAATCCCGACTTGCCTCAATAGCCCCTATTTTTATCTCCTCGATTTGCTCCAGCGAAGGAATTGTTGCCAGATCCATCAGAAAATCACGAAATTTCATAAAATCACCGGTAGCCTCGACTCGCATCAGCATATACCCGGTGTTATTCATAATCTCATTGGCATCAGTTCTGATATTCTGAATTTTAAGATCGTGGCGCCCCGCCATATCCTGGATGAGTTCGGAAACTTTGCTTATATCACCGGGATCCAGTTTAACTATTTTTGTGGCCGGCAGGTCAGTCGGCTTTTCTTGCTGTGCTCGTTCCAGCAGGCTGTCAAATACAGGTCGCAGTATCCTCTGCTGCTCGATGCGATCATTAAGTTTCTCAATTTCCTGATCCAATTCAGCAGAGAGATTTTGATTCGAAACTATTATTAAAAAAATAAAAACAATTACCCCGGCACCACATACTAAAGAATAGATTAGGCTCTGGGTCGGCAGCAGTGATAGAATTTTTTTCATATTTTCTTATACAAGCTTCAATCGAGCCGTGAACTTCAAGACCTCGACCCCTTCGTAGCGCTCGAAGGACTTTTTACTGATCGTGGGTTGATCGAACAGGGGCGAATTTTGAAGCTCCATCAAAAATCCGGCCAGCGTGGACTCCAGAGTCATGCGATCTCCCCGGACAACACCACTTAAAATCAGATTCCGGCCTTTTTCTGATTTTTCATTGGCCGGATCATCACCCAGCTGGGCAGTCAGGCTTAGCAAACGCACGTTCGCCGGTGTCAAATCCGTAATTTCACCGACAACGGCCACACCGAAATATCTTTGGCCGATTAGTTGGATTTCCCGGTTTTTGGATTGGATATCATCAACCAGTTTTAATACCAGACTTTGGTCAACCCGCACGGAAATGTTTTCAAGCTGTTGCTGGGATTGTCGTTTTTGATTTTCCTTTTCATCAAGGGTACTTTTTTGCAATAAGGAAACACCCACGCAAAGAATCATTACAAGCAAAAATCCGACCATAACGCCGCGATTAATCCGCTGATTTCTGGCTGCTTTTTGCTTGTCCTTATAGGTATATAAGAAATTTGGCGTCAGCATATTGCTGGAAAGCGCTATACCCATCGCCGGTACAAACGAGTTCTGTTCCGAAAGGTGTTCAGGGCTTGGTGTCAGTGATACAAAAGTTGAGCTGTCTACAAATGGGTTTAAAGTCTCGGTTGGAATGCCAAGTTCCTCGCCAATATAGTCTCTGATTCGTTCGTGCGGATTTACACCACTGGAAATGTATATCTTTCCCACCCGGGCATTTTCATAGTTCAAAGAGAAATGCCGCAACGTTCTTTCCACCTGTCGTACCAGTCGTTTCAGAGCAGGCAAGATCATTTTAAAAATCGTATCTTCTTTAAGGAACTGCTGCCTTTCGTCTGAGGCTGGTGGAATGATATCATGCGTGACTCCGAAAAATAGCTGATAGGCCTGGTCGAGCTCATACTTAAGCCTCTTTTTTATGGCTCTGATCCTGGCGGTATCCTTGGTAGGAGATTTTGCGATGGAACGCTCAAATAAATTGCCTTCAATTTCGGTGCGCAACGCCTCGATCATGGTTTTGACACCGGCTTTGATTCCGCGGGAAAGCATAAGATTTCCCTCAGAGAAAATATCGATGCGTGACCAGTCACGACCAATGTATAAACTGGCAACATGGATTTCCCGGGCATCGATTCGCCCTGTGCGCAAAAGTGATTGAAAGGCGAAGGGAACAATAGAAATGCCGGCTAACGGGAACCCGGCTTTATTGAAAAGATCCTTAAGTTCTTTTATTTCCGTTTGAAGGGCGGTGTATGCCATGACGTCAATTTTGGTTGTGTCGCCATCATCAACTTCACCCAACAGTT
Source organism: Olavius sp. associated proteobacterium Delta 1 (assembly GCA_902749685.1). Classification (GTDB taxonomy): domain Bacteria; phylum Desulfobacterota; class Desulfobacteria; order Desulfobacterales; family JAFDCJ01; genus JAFDCJ01. The sequence goes on from CACVKW010000879.1 coordinate 52,881, forward strand.
CAAAATCAAACAGTTTTTCTTTATCGTCGAAAGCGGATAGTTTTTTATACGACCAGTATACTGAATTGGGAATTTGCTTTTGATTTACTTTTGGAATTCGGAGTTGGCGGGTTTCAACTCTGGCAGAAGGTATGGTGCACCAGATATCCTGGTTTCTGGAGCTACCGCAAAAGTTTGCCAGAACCGGTCTCAAAAACTGATAAAACTCGGGACTTTCTCGGGTGATATCAGACTCGAACGGGACCCTGGCATACTGAAGCATTTCAAATTTTTGATCCGAGATGCGGTGAATTTTAATCAGTTTTAGATCATCATGCCCCAGATCCACTCCCACCGATATCGACTTTTTAAAAGATACCGGATTTCTGAAAATACCCCTCAATCGAGTACCGATTGATTTTTGAGAGCTTTGGTCGGAGGCTGTCTGTTCCTCTTTTCCGTCGTCTCGAATCAGATCAAGTAACCGTTCGGTTGATGAGATCTCATCAGGTTTTGTCAACTTTAATCTCCGTCTATCTCAAACTTTACAAAAAATGGGATTTAGCCGGCCTGGCCGAAATAACGCTAACCGCTATCCATCAAAAGTCGAAGATACTAAATAGCAACCTTAATTATTTAATAAACTGCTTGAAATGTCAATAAATAACGCTATTTTCATTAAATCATTTCGGATTAAACAGACAGTCGTATTTAAGAAAAAAAGGTTGTTTTTTATTATAAGTGAATAACTAAATTATTCAAATTTTTGTGATTTATCCACAGAATAAAAAATCATCGTATCTATTATATTGGTCCAAATTACAAAAATCTTAAGCGCAAATTCAAATAAGTCAAATGCAGCAATAAAGAAAAAAAATCAAAAAAAATGCGCAGCATTCAGCAATGAATCCGTCGGGGCTTCGATTTAATAGCCATCTTCATTAATCACTGAAGCGTTTACATACCTGGATATGCTAATTTTCGGAACGGATTAATTATGCCATTTCAGTTGACAACTCATACCGCATTTGCTATCAATAATGAGTATAACATAATGATTTTTTTGATAATACAGAGTAAATTCAGTTTTGATAGAAATGGTTAAGAAAAAATCGGAGTCGCAGGCGTCATCGGCACCCCAGGTATTTATATACGGTCCTTTGAAGCTGCAAAATGAGCTTATTGGATGGTTTCTACAAAGCACGTCCGGGTTGTCCTGTGTCGACCTTTCCAATTCTGAACTGGGAAAGTTGTTAAATAGGCGGCAGGGACCGGAATGCCTCATTTTGTTAGATTGTCAGGGTAGCAGTCCAGCCGCGCTGTGGTCCAAAATTCGAGATATATCCGAAGCCGAGACCAACCGTTTCATGGCTGCTTTATTCAACGTCGCGACCGGCCATCAAATTCAAAATAACCTCGTCAATTACGGTGTTCGGGGTGTTTTTTTCGATGACGATCCCTTGATCAATCTCAGTAAAGGCGTGAGTGCAATATTAAGAGGAGAGCTGTGGTTTTCACGCGAACTTCTGGTCAAATGCCTGTTTGAATCCCGCGATAACGATGATGAAGCCGAATTGGAAAAAGATGCGGCTGACGGTGGCGGAACCTTTTTAACCCTGAGAGAAAAAGAAATTCTAATAATGATCGGCTCGGGTGTATCAAACCGGAAAATAGCCGCATTTCTGGGAATTAGCACCAATACCGTCAAAACCCATGTTTATAACATTTATAATAAAATCAATGTCCCTAACCGCCTCCAGGCAGCATTGTGGGCAACAAAATACCTTTAGTGTCTACCTATACTTTTTGGAAATTTTACGGCCAAATTTATTTTAACAAAAAATGGAGCTTCTCAGACAAGTTTCTAAAATTATTATGAAAAATACTATCTATGACCGAATGATTTCTGCAATTAAATCAGAAAAAGGGAATTGTAACTTGATAAGCCTTGCTGAAACCGTGTTCTTTACTATTGTCAAAATTGATAATAACCGTTAAGATTGTTTTCAGTCGATATATTCACGATTCTACCCGGGTGTCAGGATTAAAAAACAAATCATTGTTTTTTTTTTGCTAAAAAAGTCAAAGTACGCGAAACATGGCCGACAATAGAAGCGTAGAAAGATTTGACCTTGGTCTCGAAGCCTTTGTATCTGTATCTAATGATTCGGATAAATCTGACTCCCTGGCTATGCAAACTCGAGATATTTCTTCCAACGGGGTCTATCTGTTGACCGAAACCCCGCTGCCCGTAGGTACTAAGGTTAAAGTTGACATGATCCTGTCGCTGGATGAACTCAAAAAGCTTGGCGGCAAAGCACTAATTAAAACCTCCGGCGAAGTATTGCGAACGGAATCGGACGGTATGGCAATCTGTTTCGATCGAAACTCAAGAATTGTGCCATTATCGTCCAAACAAGTAACTTAGACAAAATATTTCAATAACTTAAATATCTTTCCAACAAATTTGCAAAGTTCACATGGACGCTACAATCATTGGTGTCAGCAAAAATATCCAAAGAATCAGAGAGCTGATCAATCAGGTTGCCGATACCGGATTGAATACCGTGGTCTATGGCGAAACCGGCGTCGGCAAAGAGCTGGTGGTCCAGAATCTCTATCAGAAATCAAACAGGACTGGAAAACCTTTCGTCAAGGTCAATTGTGCCGCCCTGCCGGACACTTTGCTGGAAAGTGAGATGTTCGGCTACGAACAAGGCGCTTTTACCGGAGCCGAACGACGCAAGCGAGGTAAATTCGAGCAGGCGAACGGGGGCCTTTTGTTTCTGGATGAGATCGGGGATATGTCCTTGCCGCTGCAATCAAAACTTTTGCACGTGCTGCAGGGTGGTGATTTCAGTCCCCTGGGGTCTGAAAAATCAGTCAAGATGGGTGCCTGCCTGGGTTGTTGCCGCAACCAATCACGAGCTAGAAACGGATATGGTATCCGGTGAGTTCAGGGAAGACCTGTACTACCGGTTGAATACGATTAAAATACATATTGAACCGCTTCGCAGCCGACCCGACGATATCCCGTACCTCATCGATCACTACGTTAAAATCTATGCGGCACAATTCAAAGGCAAACAGCTCTTAACTCCAAATCAGAAGGTAATTGATAAGCTTAGCGCTTACCACTGGCCCGGCAATGTCCGCGAGCTGCAAAACGTACTGAAACGGCTGATGATACTGGGCAATGGTGAAGACAGCCTGGATGATATGCTCATGGGCCCACCAGCCCGAACCCGTGCCGGCGGCTTGCCGGCATCGGCCGGGCAGCCCCCATCCACCATGGGTTTTATAGGCTTCGACATTAATAAACCACCGGATCTTTCGTCCTTGTCCTTAAAAAAAATAAAGAAAAAAGCGATGGATCACGTGGAAAGGGAAGTTATTGCCTATGTCCTCGAAAAAACAGGCTGGAACCGCAGCAAAGCCACTAAAGTATTGAACATCAGCTATAAAACCCTGCTTTACAAAATAAGAGATTTGGGTATAGAGCCACCGGATGCCCCTGGGGATAAAAGCTAAAATTTATGTGAAATAATTGTCACAGTAGGATTGGTATTTTTTTCCCCAATTCTATGTAATTTTTTTCACATTTTGACATATCGTGCCATTTTACCGACCGACTAAACTGCTCAATCGACCCATGCTGAACTCAATTTAACTACCTGTATTATTTCAATTTCACATTAGAATACGCCGAAGCGCCTGCTCATATGATTGCAAATAAATCGCACAGCCACTGTGGCATGAAAAATGCTTGAACAATCAGTTTACACAGGGTTTGGTAGGAGGTGGCCGGATCCGCTTTTTATTTGATCATCCAATTCGGTCTAAACTATGGAAAAAAAATATGATAATGATATTTTGGAACGGCTGATTTCTTTGGACAACGGAGGCCGACGGTCTGGCGGGGATCGCCGAAACTACTCCTATACGCTCCACATCCCGGAAAGAAGAAGCGGTCAAGACAGGCGTAGCGGAAAAGATCGCCGAAAAATCTCCCGAGCAAGGGCCCAGCCGCGAAACTGATTATCAGAAGTCCCACCAACTAGCCTATGAATCTCGTAAAACTCCCCTTGAGTTTCCGGCAATCCTAATTCCGCCACCCCCGGTATTCCATCATACCGGTATCCCAAGACATTCGGTTTCGAAATTGCCGCGTATGGCGCGACTGATCTTGTCGAGAGGACAACGTTTTTGGAATTAAAAATCCAACGGTTATTGAAATTTTCCTTGCCGTTGAGCATTGGGTGACATATGGAAAAGTAAGCAGCTAATTAGATCCGCCTGGGAGGCCTTGAATGGAACATAAACAGCAAAAGATAGAAAAGAAACGGATCAAAGTTCACTTCTGGGATCAAATGGTTTTGATCGGGATTGGACTGGCACTGTTTTATACGGTATTTGATTCGGTTTTGTACATATTTTTATCCTATGATGTCGATTTTTTTTCCAGGCTTTTCGGACCGGATATCAGCGAGATTTGGACCCGAATTACGATTGTTTGCCTTTTCATAATCTTTGGCTCCCACGCCCAGTACACCATCAATAAACGTGTATTGGCAGAATCGGCCTTACGTGAAAGTGAGAAAAAATTCCGCTCGATTGTTGAAACCACGCCCGATGGATATTACGAAGTGGACCTTGAGGGCAATTTTACTTTTTTCAACGATTCCATGTGTATGATTCTTGGCTATTCCAGGCAGGAAATATCGCAGATGAATCAGCGCCAATCGCTTGATGAAACCAATTTGCAGAAACTGACCGACACGTTCAATAAAGTGCTTGAAAGCGGTAACCCGGTTAAATCCCTGAGTTGGACCCTTGTCAACAAAGACGGCTCAAGGCGATTTGTTGAATCATCAGTGTCATTGTTAAAGACTCCCAAAGGCCAATCCACGGGTTTTGGTGGTTTTATCAGAGACGTTACCCAGCGTCATCGAGCAGAAACTTTATACCGGGCTAAAATGGCAGCCGAAGCCGCCAGCCGGATCAAAAGTGAATTTTTGGCCAACATGAGCCACGAAATTCGCACCCCGCTGAATGCCATCATTGGTCTGGTGGATCTGATGCTCAGCTCAAAATTGCCTCCTAATCAGCGGGAGGATCTGGATGTGGTCAAGTCCTCGGCTTATTCACTGCTTTCGATAATCAACAACATTCTTGATTTTTCAAAAATAGAAGCCGGTAAACTGGAATTTGAGCAATCTCCTTTCAGCCTTGCGCATTTCATTGACGATTCCTTAAAAATCATGGGCATGAAATCTCACGATAAAGGCATTGAATTGGCTTATCGTATCGCACCCGGTGTTCCGGATCGATTGCTGGGCGATCCGACACGCTTGCGCCAGGTCCTGCTCAATCTGGTCGACAATGCCATCAAGTTTACGGATAATGGAGAAGTGGTCATCTTTGTTGCGACCCACACCTTAACGGAATATGATGTTGTCTTAAGCATTGCGGTTGTTGACACCGGCATCGGCATTCCCAAGGATAAGCAGCGCAGCATATTTGGCGCCTATAATCAGGGCAGTTCTGCAACCGTGCGTCACTATGGTGGCACCGGTCTGGGATTGGCGGTTTCAGCGCAATTGGTTCATCTGATGGATGGCAGGATCAATGTCAGAAGTCAGCCCGGCGAAGGTAGCCGATTCCGTTTCACTGCGCGCTTTACCCGGCAACAAAACGGAGAATTTCACCTGCAAGGCAGTTCTCAATCGGATCGAAGCTTTTCCCAGACATCGGGTTTAAAAGTACTGGTGACCGATGATAATGCTTCCAATCGCAAAATTCTAAATGAAATTTTGGAAAACCTTCAGATGCTCCCCGTATTGGCATCCAGTGCTCGTGAAGCCAAAGAAATTCTATTGCAGGCACAATCGGATGCAACACCATTTGATCTAATAATTTTGGATTCGGATATGCCTGATACCGATGGATTCCGTCTGACACGCTGGATCGTCGAGCAGAAATTTCACGCTGCCGGTATCATCATGATGCTGACGTTTCCGCACCTTAAGCGCAAACCTGAACTTGAAGCCCTGGGAATCAATACCAGCGTCGTTAAACCTGTAGGAGCCGCAGAACTGGAAGCGGCAATTCTAAGTAACCATGGAATTGACAGCATTGAAACCGATTCGATGGTTAAACCACCACAACGACAAATTCGGGTACCAAACCAATCACTGAAAATTCTGGTAGCAGAGGACACCCCATTCAACCAAAAATTCATTCTGCGCTTGCTTGAGCGCTGGAACCATCAGACGATCCTAGTTGAAAATGGCCGGCGGGCTTTGGAGATCCTGCAAAATGAGACCTTTGATATCGTTCTAATGGATGTGCAGATGCCGGAAATGGATGGATTAACCGCTACAAAAGAATTTCGCAAGTGGGAATCCGCCTCCGCTGAAGCGAATGCGGGTGAAGCTGGAATACAGAATGCGCAAAGCGGGCTGAAAGCTGAAAGCTCAGAGCCCAATGAACACGACTCCAAAGAATTTTCCACATCCAGCATCCAGCATCCAGCATCCAGCATCCAGCATCGAGTACCCATTATCGCAATGACGGCCCATGCCATCAAGGGTGACCGGGAGCGCTGCCTTGAAGCCGGAATGAATGAATATGTTTCCAAACCCATTGATTCGGATAAGCTGTTTGAAGCCATTGAGACCCTGACACGCAAAGTCGGGAATTCACAGAAAGCCGTCGCTGATTCTGCAGTTGTCGATAAGTTGCAGTTGCTGAATGCCTTCGATGGCGACTGGAGTTTTCTCAAGGAAATCGTCGAGGTCTTTCTCAGTGATTACCCCAGACTGATGGTTGATCTTCGCCGGGCCCATACCGAAGGTGATTGTGATTCATTAATGCGGTCGGCCCACAGCCTGAAAGGAATGCTAAGAAATTTCCAGGCCGAAGCCGCCGCCGAGGTTGCCTTTGAGATCGAGAAAAAGGCCAAAGCCGAAAATTTTGAGAACGTGCAGATAAATATCGAACAATTGACTGATCGAATCACCGAGGTTGATAAAATGCTGCGCGACATTGTCGAGCAGCAACCTGAAAAATAGTGACATTCGCGGCCGGCAATTGAGTTTGATCGTTTTCTTCCCTCCGTGCCATAAATCTTAGAGGCTTGTGGCGGAAAACAGTCAAAATAAGTCCTGTAAATCCTTTCCAATAAAAGCTATAATCAGCCGGATCAAAATCTTTATAAAAATTCAATAGCCATTTCTGGATAGTCCGGGTTAGGAGCATAATAAATGAAAAAAAAGATCCTAGTCGTGGATGACGATCGCGTCATGTTAAAATTTGTGACCAAATTACTGGTACGCGAGGGGTATGAGGTCCAAACGGCAGAGGATGGTTTCGCGGCGTTGAACCTGCTTGCCACGTTTACGCCCGACATCATGTTTTTTGATCTCATTATGCCCAAGATAGACGGCGGCAAACTGATTAAGATTGTCCGCAGTATGCCGCAGATGAACAATTGTTATCTGGTCATCATCTCAGCCGCTGTTGCCGAAATCGATTTCGATTTTGAAGATACCGGGGCTGATTCTTATATCGCCAAGGGCCCTTTCAGTTCAATGGCAGAGAACATCCAAGCCGCTATCGAATTATCGGATACGCCCCTTGCCCAGCAAGAGGAAAAACCGATACGCGGGTTAGACAGCGTTTATGCCCGCCAACTAACGAAAGAGCTTCTCTCCCGCAATCGCCATCTTGAAACCATTTTAGAGAGTATGGCCGAGGGCATTTTGGAAGTCTATTCAAACAAAGTTGTTTATGCCAATGGTGTCGCCGTTTCTTTGCTGGGGTTATCCCTCGAAAAAATTCTGGCTTCCTATCCACCCGATTTGTTTGACCATAAAATTGGACAACAGTTGGACAATATACTGCAGGCCAACGCCGCAGAGCCGGCCGGGATTGGCGAAAAGGCACCGGTGGAGTTAAAAGGCAGGCAAATTACCATTAAAACCCTGCCGGTAAAAGGCGAGACGTACACGGTCATCATCATGATCACGGACGTAACCGAGCGCAAGCGGTTGGAGATGCAGCTGCAGCATGTCCAAAAAATGGAGGCGATCGGAACGATTGCTGCTGGTGTGGCCCATAATTTCAGAAACACACTGACTGAGATCCTGGTCAACAGTCAGCTTATTCAAATGAACTATAAAGATGAATCCGGCCTGCACGATGTGGCCGGGCGAATCAACAGTTCCGTGAGAAGAGGTGCCAGCCTGGTTGATGGATTGCTTCAGTTTTCCCGCAAACAAATAAAAGAGGAATTTGAACTAATCGATTTGGTTAATGTTATTGACGAGATTTGTCAGCTCATCCAAAAATCGTTTGACCAAAAAATAGAGATTCAATCCGATCTCCCGGAGCACCTGCCGATCATGGGAGATCCCACCAGCCTTAGCCAGGCTCTGATGAATCATTGCACAAATGCCCGGGATGCGATGCCGGATGGCGGCAAGCTGATCATAAAAGGAAAGCTGGAAGGTAGCCGAATTGTTGTGACGGTCTCCGATACCGGCCAGGGTCTGGATCGGGAGGCGGTCGAAAAATGTTTTGATCCTTTTTTTACCACCAAACCGATCGGTAAAGGAACCGGCCTGGGCCTTTCCACCACCTATGGAATTATCAAAAGTCATGAGGGACTGATCAGTGTCGATTCCCGGCCAAACCGGGGGGCAACATTTAAAATTCATTTTCCTGCCGCAGCGCCCAAGGGACAAAGTAAGGATGATGACACCCCCATCATCGTCCGCGGAAAAGGACAATGTGTGTTGGTAATCGACGATGAACCTGAGATTCTTAATGCAATGGAAGGACTGCTGAACTATCTGGATTACCGGCCGGAATTTGCATCAAGCGGCAAAGAGGGTCTGGAAAAATATATACAGAGCAACCCCGACGCTGTGCTGATGGATATTAATATGCCGGAAATGGATGGTGTCGCCTGTATCGAGGAAATACTTAACCATGACCCCGCTGCCAATATCTCGATCATCTCCGGCTATGAGGAGGAAGGAATCAACGGTCTGAGTAAAAAAGTCAGAAAATCCATTAAAAATTATCGAGCCAAGCCGTTGGGATTAGGCGATTTAAGTGAATTATTGGCCGGGATGCTGAAAGAATGAGCCGGAAAGACTAATGAAATAGTGAGAATCAGGTTTTTTTCAGATAACAGCTGGCAATTTTACTTCAATTGGAATAATGGAATATTGGAATAATGGAATATTGGAATGATGGATATTGAGAAATTGGAACAACAGCGCAAGTTAAACAGGCAATAAAAATATAATTAGATATTATCCTTTAAAAAACCAGTATTCCAGTCTTCCACAATTCCAATATTCCATCATACGTTCGAGTATAGAACCTCGTTCATAATAAAATAATTACATCGATCAACAGGTAAGACAAAGAGTGACAATATGCACTATGAAGGTAACATAATCAGACCTCCCAGCGAGGCCAACAGCATCTTGCTGCAGGTCACCGTGGGATGCTCACGCAATAAGTGTACTTTTTGCGGTACCTACAGGGGAGAGCGATTCCGCATCAAACCCGATTCGATCATCATGCAGGATATCGAGTTTGCCGCCCGCTACTGCCGGCAACAACGGCGTGTATTTCTCTGTGACGGGGACGCTCTGATTATTCCCCACAAAAGGCTGAAGAGAATCTTGCAGACGATTCGCGAGCGACTACCGTGGGTCACCCGCATCGGAACCTATGCCAATGCGAAAAGCTTGAATATGAAAAGCCCAAAAGAACTCCAAGCCCTTAAAGACCATGGTCTGGGAATCGCCTATATGGGTCTTGAAACCGGCGATGATGTCACGTTGAAAAAAATTAACAAAGGCGCCGCTGCAGAGTTTATGATTGCGATGGGGAAAAAAGCTGGAGAAGCCGGCATCAAACTCTCCCTTACGGTACTATTGGGAATAGCCGGGCGGCAGCGCTCCCAAATCCATGCCGTGGAGACGGGTCGGGTGCTCTCTGCCGTCGACCCGGAATATGTGGGTGCCTTAAGCCTCATGCTAATTCCCGGCACGCCGCTTTTTGATGATCATCAGGCTGGAGATTTTCCGCTGCTCGACCCCAAAGAGATGCTGGCAGAATTAAGAACCATGATCGCCAGCACGAACCTTTCAAGAGGTCTTTTTCACGCCAACCATGCATCGAATTACCTGCCAATCAGAGCCCGGCTGCCCAGGGATAAAGAGTCGACATTGAAACTGATTGACCAGGCCCTGGCCGGAGAGATCGGCCTGAAACCGGAATACCTAAGAGCACTGTAAGGTTGCGACCAAAATTTTATGTTAAAAGCATTAAGAATACCCCGGTTTCCGTTCCTTTCTCGCTCCGGCACCGAATCGATCATGGGCCCGCTTTTGATGATATCGGCGGCGATTGGATTTGCAGTCCTCGATTCTTTGATCAAGTTATTGGGGCCGTCCTATCGCATCTGGGACATCGCTTTTTACCGCTGGGGTATCGGCTTTGGCCTATTGTTGATTATTTCCGGCAGGCAGGCCGGAAGCCTATTTAAAACGGCCAACCTGAAGCTGATGATCATTAGAAGTATGACGGGCTGTATTGCTTTTTTTTCACTGATCATCGCTATTCGCAATATACCCCTTTCCACTGCCATGGTGCTTTTTTTTTCATTTCCGGCCTTTGCCGCGTTATTCTCTTACCTGCTCTTTGGAGATCGCATCTCCCGGGGAGAAATTTTCTGTGTCATCATGGCGCTGTGCGGTGCGGCCGTGCTGCTGAATTTCAGGCTTGACGGTAAATATATCGGTTATATAATGGGGCTGATTTCCGCGGTCTTTGCAGGCATCACCGTAAATTTAATTAAAATGCTCAGGAAAAAAAACGGGCCGGTAGTTATCTATTTTTATTTCTGCATGCTGGGGGCCTTGATTGCCTTGCCCGGTTATATTGCCGATCCAACCATTCCGGCCGGAGCAATGGAATGGTTGATGGCGGCCGGAATCGCCATATCTTCGATCCTGGCACAAATCCTCATGAACCAGGGATTCAAATACTGCAAAAGCTGGGAAGGCGGCCTGTTTCTCACCGCTGAAATGGTATTCACTACCTTTTTGGGCATCGTCATCCTCCAGGAATCAATCTCCTGGCGTTTTTGGACCGGCGGCAGTCTGATCTTGGCCAGCGCTGTCATAATCAATCTGATAAAATCCGGGCAAAGAAGCCGGATCCAGGGAACCCGGCTTTAAGTATTGGAAGTAATGAGGTCGATTATGCAATATAATAAATTAATACTCTGCTTTGTAACCCTAGCCTCAATCACCTTGAGCGCCATGCACGGTGATAGCTCAGAGACAATGAGGCCGGCGCAATTTCCGGCCTTAATCAGCAGTGTGCACGTCAGCGGCCCACTGGATTTTTGTGGTGAAATCGTTGAGTTGGACAATCCGGAAGTCCGTGAACGGCTCGAAAAAGAACTGCTTCTCACCCTGTGGGACCGCCCCCAGATCGTTCTTTGGATCAAGCGCTCCAAGCGCTTTTTCCCGATCATTGAAAAAATGCTGCAAGAGCACAACATGCCGCAGGACTTAAAGTATATTGTGATCATCGAAAGCGCATTAAGGCCCCATGCCGGATCCCGCAAGGGTGCCATCGGTTTCTGGCAGTTTATGGAAGCCACGGGCCGCAGATACGGGCTGGTCATCAATTCCGAAAAAGATGAGCGCCGCAACATATTCCGGTCAACCGAGGCCGCGATCAGCTATTATAAGGAATTATACGAGCTTTTGAAATCCTGGACGCTTTCAGCGGCAGCCTACAATATGGGGGAACAGGGCTTACAATCTGAAATTCTGGCCCAAAAGTCCAATAATTATTATCACCTTTATCTTCCGCTGGAAACCCAGCGTTACATAATGCGGGCGATTTCCGCCAAAATCATACTATCCGCTCCTGAAGCCTACGGTTTTCGATTCACCGAGGCAGATCTGTATCCACCCCTCCAATTTGATCGCATCAGGCTGGAGTGCTTTCAGGAAACGCCGATTGCGATCATCGCCCAGGCGGCTGACACCTATTTTAAAATGATCAAGGATTTAAATCCTGAAATCAGAGGGCATTATTTAGCCGCCGGCAGCCATTGGCTCCTGATTCCCCGGGGCGCCGCCGACGGATTTCACACGCGCTTTAAAGTGCTGGTCAATCAGTGGCTGGCCGAAAGCAGCGAACGCGTCTATGTCGTCAAAGCCGGCGACAATCTATCTGCGATTGCCGAACGATTCAATGTACCGTTGCCGGCCCTGATTATCTGGAACCGCCTGGCGAAAAATAAGCACATCCATCCCGGAGATCGCCTGGTGATATATTCGGATGCTATCGAATTGGAGGAAGGCAAAGCGGGGGAATGATGAAGGGCGGATTAATTAGGTAAAACGATCTTCCGTTTATCCGGGTCCCGCTGCTGTTTGTAAAATATTGCAATGTGCCCGATTATACCCGCCACCTGGCTGTTGGTTTTATTTTCGATGGCGGCTGCAATTTCCTTTTTCTGTTCTTTTCCCTTGAAATCATTAAATTTGACTTTAATGAGTTCGTGGTGCTGGAAGGCTTCAGCGGTAGATTTAATCAAGGCATTGGTGACTCCTTTTTGACCGACAAAAACAACCGGTTTTAATGAATGGGCACGGCCTCGTAAGAATTTCGCCTGCATACTGGTAAGTTTTTTCATTTTAACCTCTATTTTTCATTTCAATTGCCGGTGTATTAAAGGACAATTGCAGAAATTAGGCAACTGAAATCTTTTACTGAATATAATAACAGGAGAATCAGAAATGACTGTTGAAAGCTATCCACAAGAAGCTTTAAATTTTCAAATCCAGGCCTATAAAAAGCCGAAAGAAATTCATGTATTGAGAAAAACCCATGTTTCCTTTTCCGGTTCACCGCAAAAACATCCTTATGATTCCAACAAGGTGATATTAATCGCGGACCCTTTCAGCACCAATAACCACTATTATGAATTCAATAAAGATGATATTTCCTACGTCGAAGAGCTTCCCAATCTGGTAAACCTGGATGGTGGTGCCATTGCAGTCGTAAGGGTGTGGGTTAAAAAAATGAGCGTGGCCATTCGCTGCTCTCCTTTTATCGTTGAAGACACCGTCAAGAGCGCATAACAATTTTGAGCCCATAATGTCCTATTTTACAATACGGAATAATTAGTGGGTGGACGATCAATGAATGCAAATCACATGGTTCGACGGTTATGGTGGGAACGAGAGGATCTAGCGTATCGAAACGGTCGATTATTTTTCGGAAACCGGGATTTGCTGAAATTTGTTCAGTCGGCCGGCACTCCGGTTTATGTTTACAATTCTGAGCGCATCAAGGACAACCTCGCCCGGCTGGCCGCCAATCTAAAGGGCGCGGGCCTCAAATTCAAAATCTTCTATGCTCTCAAGGCCAACCGCTATCTGCCGTTGGTAACGTATCTCAAATTACTGGGCCAATGCGGCGTGGATGTTTGTTCTCCCGCTGAATTAACGCAGGCGCTTCAGGTAGGGTTTCGCCAGAATGAAATTACGTACACCGGAACGTCGGTGGCAAACGAAGACCTCGATTGCCTGCAACGGTATCCCGCAGTCAAGGTCAATTGCGATGCAATCAGCACGATCAAAAGATTTGGTGCGCGCTGTGCGGGTCGAACCATTGGAATCCGTATTAATCCGCGACTGGGAGCCGGCTATAATGAGGCTCTTCGTTACGCCGGGGCTAAACCCACCAAATTTGGTATCTATCAGGAGCGTTTTCAGGAAGCACTTGATATGGCTCGTGCGTATAATTTGCGAGTCAAAACCTTGCATTTTCATATCGGTTCCGGTTACCTGACCCCTGATATAGCCATTCTGGATGATATTTTAAAGCGCTGCCATTGGTTTTTGGAACGTGGTTCTGACATTGATACCCTTGATATCGGCGGTGGTTTGGGCGTCCCCCTGATTGAAGGCCAAGGCCCCCTTGACCTGGCTCGCTGGTCCGAAACAATTGCCGGACATGCCCGGCAAAAAAAACTTACCATTCACTTGGAGCCGGGAGATTTTCTGGTCAAGGATGCCGGAGTACTGATAGTTCAAGTCAATACGGTTGAAGACAAGGGGAATACAAAATTTATTGGCGTAAACGGCGGGTTCAATATCCATAACGCAGCGGCCTATTATGATGTCCCCTTTATCGTAGCACCGCTGGAACAGGACAAATCCGACACCCGGCAAAAAATAACGGTCGCCGGCAACATTAATGAAGCCATCGACCTGCTGGCAGAAGATATTCTGTTGCCTCCGATTCAGGAGGGCGACTATCTGGCCTTGTTAAATGTCGGCGGGTACGGCTCTGCCAACAGTTCCAATCACTGCATGCGGGGAACATTTTCGGAATACTTGATAGTTAACTAAGCGCGTTCAACTCACCGCCTCCAGCCTGCTCGGTAACCAGCTTAACTTCTTCAAATCGAAGGATGCTTCGGCCTTCTGCAATGCCTTTAATCATAATTTATCTGCCCGGAAAAATAGCACATCCAGGGTTGTAGAGGGTTCTTTGAAAACTGAAATAACTTGTCAGACAGAATCGCTGGCGGAGCCATTAGTTTCCACCCACCCGTCACAGCAGCAGTGTCAGGGCGCTGGATATCAACAGGGCAGCCAGCACGGATTTTGTTATGCCGCGCGGCAGTGCTGCCAGAAGATCAGACCTGGAACCGCTAACTGATAAACCGGTTGTGCAGGCAATTAAGGCCACGACAAAACCGATCGAAAAAGTTTTCAAAGGTATCGTCGCAAACTCTGCGAGTCCCATCTCCGCTAAAATTCCAAAAACAAAATCGTATAAAGTAAAATCCATCGAGCCCAGCGTATTGTCCGCCATAAAGCCTGAGCCCAGGGCAACCGCTATAAATACAATCGTTAAACTGACATGCACACCGCAACCGCCACCACTCGCGGGACAATCAGGAAAAGAAATGGCAGCGCCCGCAAACCGATCTGATGGCATTGTTCAAAAAATTCCGCCCCCCCCCCGTGCGCCGCCAGGTTAACGGTCGCAAGCCTTGCCAGCTGACGGCGACGGCAATACCGGTGAACTGAATCAACCCGCGCACCTGATCAATAGCCCATTGACCGATTATCGCCGTGAAACCACCCGGCCCCGCTTTAGCAGACGTTCTGAAAAGCTTATTTTCTGACCAATGTAATTTACGGGTTTGCACCGCCCCCACATACCAGGGTCGCACGCGCGGATCGTAGTTGCCATCACCGGAGGTTTCCGTATTGACCACATGACCCTCTGCATCCCGATGTATCCATGTGATTTTTACGTTTGACTAATGCGATATTCCGATTAAATTTAGACTCAGTGCGCAATTGGTTCGAGCTATCTATTGCACATCCGAAAATTAAAATGGGCACGAATTAGTTTCCAATTTGGACCGAGGCGGACCGGTTGGAAGCTAGCTATATGCCGGTTTATCCGGTCCAGGGAGAAAAGACTTATGAAAATCATCATAATAGGTGCCACCGGTACCATCGGTAAGGGCATTGTCAATATTCTTAAAATCAACCATGAACTTATTCAAGTTGGTCACAGTAGCGGTGATATTACCGTTGATATCGCTGAAAAAGAATCCATTGAACGCTTGTTTCAGCAGGCAGGCTCATTTGAGGCCGTCGTCAGCGCCGCCGGAGCAGCCAAATTCGGCAGTTTTGACGATATGGCAGACGAAGATTATCTACTCGGCCTGACCAACAAACTGATGGGTCAGGCCAATCTGGTGCGTATTGGACGCAATTACATTCAGGACAATGGCTCCTTTACCCTGACCAGCGGTATGCTCAGCCAGAATCCGATGCCGGGCAGTTCATCCATCAGCATGGTCAATGCCGGCCTGGAAGGATTTGTCAGAGCGGCAGCCCTGGAAATGCCCCGGGGTGTGCGGGTCAATGCCGTCAGCCCGGTTTGGGTGAAGGAAACCATGGACGCGATGGGAATGGATAGCGCATCCGGTATTGCAGCGGACAGGACGGCTCTGGCCTACAAAGAGGCTGTCGAAAGTCAACGCAATGGAGAAATTCTGGATGTGAGAGAATTCGTATGATCACATAACTGGGTGTTTAGCGGCGCGGTATCGATAAATTGTAAATTTCCGGTTATATACCCGCCGTCCGAATTCCCAAACCAACTAATCTAAGCAAATTACATACCAATCGTTGAACAACAGTCGTGCCGGTATGATGGAAAAATCGTCGGAATATTTAGGTTGCAGGCATCCTTTTGAAGAGGGCTGTCAAGGGATTGAAAGGGGAGATGATGGACGCTGCCTGCCGTCTGGTGCCGGGTCTCGTGGGGTTATCGAAATTGTCCAAAATAGTAACCCCAAAAACCAGAAATTTGCCACATCCGGATATTTGCTTTCTACTACATGATAGTTTGCAGCAGAACAAACTTTTCGCGACATTCCAGGCAGTGATAGTGCCGGGTTCCGGGTAATAAACGCATCCACCATTCGCGTTTGATGCGATAAAATGAAATTTTCCCGCAACCGGGGCATCTTTTTTTCATGGTTAACATAAACCGGTGGTCCTTTACCGATAAAGTCGACGAAATATTTGGTGAATTTTTAACATTCATGATTAACAACTTATATTTTGAGCAAGATCGGAGTCAGTCAAAGATTAATAGGCAAATTCCGATAAATATCAACAGGATCAGACTTATCATTCGAAATGCAAAGATAACAGAAGCAATAACTGTGCCTGAAAGGCAATTATTCTGATTTCGGATTATTTTTAGGCAGTTAGAGAGTTCACTAAGTATATACGACTGAAGCACTAGGAATGTTATTCACGAGAAATTAGGTAACATTATGTAAATTTTTTCCCAATTTGACATATAAACACCGGATTACTATGTTAAACCCTAACCCGATCCGTCCTTTTCCTGGGGTTTGGCGACAACAGCCTTAATTTTGAATTGAGAGCCTTCATCGATGAGCCCCTGAATCGGGTTCAGGTCATCTCGGATATGCATCGGGCCATCATCGATGCCTTTAGAGAGGCTGGTATTGAAATTTCATTTCCGCAGCGTGATGTGCATCTGGATCAGATCGGCCCCCTGGAAGTGCGCGTCTTAAAGGAAGAGGTCAACAAAAAGCAGGTTGCGTATTAGCGCAAGACATGAACCACCGGCCAATTTTGCGCATCTATTCCTTGTCGAACAGTTTGAGCTGACGGTCATCGGACTTTTTCTTCTTTGCTTTAAGTGGGATGGTCGGTACAATTTAAGGAATGCTGTAACGCGAATCGCCGGGCCTTAGATGAAGTTTTTAGAGGTTCTGAGCATTGCCGTAAGCAGTGCCCACAGCATATCAGGTTAACCCTGCATCTTCGAATAGCTTTTTGATTCCGGGTTTATGGGCAAACATCTCATCCCGCGTGAGGCCGTCCAATTCGTGGGGAAATACCAGCCACTGGTCGGTTTTATGGATATAATAGTCCGGCACAATGTCGGTAACATTTTTATTGGGTTTGTACCAGGGGGCGGCGATCCGGATATCACCGGGCAGATTGCGACGCATTTTCTTTTTAAGGGTCCTCATAATAGCCTTTAGGCTGTTGCCGCTGTCAAAAACATCGTCCACAATCAGCAGTCCATCTTCCCAGTTGGCCTGCTGGGTGACATATTCCAGGCCATGGACACGGACCCGTTTTTTTTGCTTGTCGATACCGTAATAAGATGATGTTCGAATGGCTATATGGTCGGTCTTGACGCCTAAATGATCCAGTATTTCCTGGACCGCAATCCCCACCGGCGTGCCGCCCCGCCACACCCCGACAATAAAACTGGGATGAAATCCGCTTTTGAAAATCCGGATGCCGAGCTCAAAGGAATCGCTCAATAGCTGCTGGGCGGTTATATAGATTTTTTCTTCCATAATTACACGCTTAGAAATTATTTTTTTGCCTTTCGTGGCAAAATTTGTCTAGCCTGAAAGAAGAGGCTACCCATAGAAATGCCTAAAATTGCGACCTCGTAATTAACTCTAAAAATGAGTCAATTTTTTGGACACTATTTATATTTGTTAGCGCCAAATTGAATGACGAGGTCTGAAATTGTGATATTCTGTCCATTTTAAATGAACATGCCGGGAATGAACAAGTCAGTTCGTTCGGATTGTGACCTCAGTGGAAGGTCGGGGGCTCTTCATCGTCATCCTCGTCCCAGAACGCACCGGTCATAGCCAGAGCTTCATATACGGCATCACTGATATCCTCGTCGTCGGAATCCAGCAGGGGGCCAAGAATCTCAGAGGCTTCGTGCGGGCGGATCAGGGCCGCCGACTCAATGGCGGCCAGCAGCAGGTCCTTTTCAGTTTCCGAGTCCGTGACAAAGGCTGCGATGTGCGGCCACGCCGCCTTGATTTCCCAATTGCCGGCCCCGCAAACGGCTTCGTATAGAATGGCCGGGTCCTCGCTGGACAGCGATTCGAGGATCTGTTCATCGAATCCGCGGATAAACTGCATGCAAAAGACTGCCGTCAGTTTCCAGGCTTCATCATCGCGGGTGTATGCATCCTGCACGGCATTTTGGTGCCAGTCCTGTGGCGCGCGCACCGACGCTTCCAGAATCCGCCGTCTCACTATCTTCGGCGCGGTTTCATCCAAGTACAGCCTGTAAAGTGTTTCTTGGATTCTGTGGAACATTTGTTCGGTAATCGGAACCTCATCCGGATCCTCGAAATCGTCTATGAACGCGTATTCGAGAGCCGGTCCTAACGCGATAGCAGCCTGACCGCGGAGGTCATCCGGTTCGAGCTCATTGCCAAGAGCTGACAGCAACGCATCGGCCAACTCATCACAGATGACCGTAGAATCGCCTGCCAGTTCAACAGCGAGATGACGTTCGGATCCGTCGGCACTATCATCATGCAGAACGTCCAGGATCATTTTGTCGGCGTTTCGCGGCCATTCCCAGGGAGGGATGTCTTTTAAGATCATTATGTTCATCTTCTATACTCCTTTATTTAGTCATTTCGATCCTCGCCCATGGCATGATTTTCCAGCCCTCGAATCTTGCAGCAAGAATTGTACTGCCGGGTCGATAGCAGGATTGAGCCAGTGTAATCTGTATCGCAAACTTTGCTTCAAAAATCAATACCTGCCTTTTTACAATCTATACTGCTTGGCGATGGAATACCCCAAGTTATACTGTCTTGTTATGAAAACCGCCGTATCCATTCCAAAGGACATTTTTGTATCGGCAGAGCAATTGGCAAAGCGGCTGAATATTTCTCGTGATAACGACCAGAGGATTATTGAAAAAGATGCTTCGCTTAAAGTTTTAGATGCGCCCAATTGTTTTACGCGCATCCTTGAGAAGACAGGGTTGTGACAGAGTAATATCTTTTAAAGCTTTTATTTTTCCCAAGGTGCATTACTCCTCATGAGTTTCTGCAGTTTGGGTTTTATCTTGGCCGGTCCTTCAAGCGCATTTATAAAAGCGATTGAAATAATAAGAAGCAAGGGCGGAATGATAAGAACGGCTGATGCAATTCAAAACGGCATCCATCCCCGGACACTATACGCGCTTCATGACAACGGTACGGTCGAAATGATATCTCGGGGTGTGTACCGGCTGGCGGAACTGGCAGCGATATCCAACCCTGATTTGGTAACTGTGGCGTCAAGAGTTCCTAATGCTGTAATCTGTTTGATTTCAGCCCTCTCTTTTCATGACCTAA
The DNA here is from genome assembly GCA_902749685.1 of Olavius sp. associated proteobacterium Delta 1. GTDB lineage: Bacteria > Desulfobacterota > Desulfobacteria > Desulfobacterales > JAFDCJ01 > JAFDCJ01. The sequence continues at coordinate 72,661 of CACVKW010000879.1, forward strand.
CGATCCAAATTCCCCACGTTGTTTCGATAGCGATTCAACGTGATTCGAGAAGTCCACGTATCGATTACCCACCGATCTCTGTCCACCAGTTCTCTTCCGAAAGCTATGCAGCAGGAATAGATAAACATGCGATCGATGGTGTTCTTGTGAAAATATACATTCCGGAAAAAACCATAGTGGACTGTTTCAAATTCCGAAACAGAATTGGGATGGAAGTTGTTCTGGAAGCCATTAAACCATATAGGTCAAGACAACAAATCAATCTCGAAAAGCTGTTTACCTATGCCAAGATTTGCCGGGTGAAAAGTATTATGACACCTTATTTGGCGGCCGCACTTTGAAAAAGGCATATGTAAAAAATATTGCAGCCTCCGTGAGACAACGACTGCTCAATAAAGCGAGATCAGACAGCCGTCCATTTCAAGAGCTTGGTCAATATTATGCCATGGAACGGTTCTTATATCGGCTTTCCCGGTCCCAGCACGCCAGCCGGTTTATCCTAAAGGGTGCTTTGATGCTTCGGGTATCCCAGAGATACGCGATGATATACGGAAGTGTATGATGCAGAGCTTGCCATTGTCGCCCTGGAAATGATAAAATATCGGCATATCGATGACGGGTGTCAGGGTGGACGGGTGCTCTTTGCTCGGCAACTTTTCTAAACATTGCAGGACACCTTTATACAGCGGCCCAGCCTCACGGCAACTCCGGAACAGGTGACCGAATTGGGCGCAAATCACAGCCAAAACCAGCCAAGGATGGCTTTAACCATTATAAGGGTATTAGGTGGTGCTAATGGAATCCAATGGTAAAGTAAACGGTTGGTATGGCGCCGAGATTTGGGATCAAATTAAGGCTGAGTGGTTAGCCGGACAGCTATCCCTATCGGATATTTCTCGCAACTACGGCCCCTCGCGCTCCACCATAAGGTCGAAGGCGAAAAGATTCAATTGGCCGCCACGGGGGTCACTGGCCGGAGAAGTTAGAAAAGAGATTGAATCACAGTTACTGGATACCGGCGAACGAAAAAAATACATCTCTGTGCTCTTGGTGCCTCTGTGGTGAAATCATTTTATTGCAAACGAATCTGTGTCGATCCGTGCAAATCTGTGTCCGAATTTATTTGAGGTAATCAATGAAAAAAATCTGGCTGGTTCGTCACGGTCAAAGTCAATCCCAGAGCGCTGAAGACAATGATGTGGTGAACCCCGAGTTGAGCGAGTTAGGTCGTCAGCAGGCCAGGCGACTTGTCAAACCGCTGCAAAACTTCGAATTGGATCTGATTTTAATCAGCCCTCTCAGACGTGCTTGGCAGACCTACCAACTATCCGGGATTCAAAACAGTCGATGCGAATTCGACAGTCGTTTGATCGAATCCGATTGGGGTATTGCCGGCTGGTACGAAGACATTCTACCGGTCCCGATCCCTGACCTTGCTGAGCCGGACCAACACAACGCCTGGCTTGAACCGGTCGAAAAACGTGCCACAAAACTCATGGACGACTTGCTAAAGATACCCAATGAGAATATGCTGCTCTTCGGTCATTGGGGAATTTTCAACCACATTTTTGCAGAATTTGCCGGTATCGACCTCACAAAAAACAGTGTCAAAGCCCCGATGGACAACACCGCGATTTCTCTGCTGGAATTAGATGACGACCAAAACCATATCATCCGCTACTGGAATGACCGCGCCCACGTGGCTGATATTTTGCAATAATGTAAATATATTAAATTTTTAATATGTTGAGATATTGTCAAGATGCAGTTATCACCGGTTTTGACAACCACGGTTTAATCAGATACATTTAATTGCCGCAAATTAAGGGCATCTTTTGGTCATGTTATTGGGAACCATCATTGGTAAAACAATAAAGTGGAATTATTTATTTTCATCAAAAACGAGTTGGAGTTAGATAGGTTCGATATTTGTCGCTTCCACTAAATTTAATGCAGACAGGAGGGTAGCTGA
>CACVKW010000881.1 GCA_902749685.1 Olavius sp. associated proteobacterium Delta 1
GGCTGAAAATTACCAGCGATTTAGACATCTATTTCACTCAAAGCACGAAAAAAAACCCAAACCGATCAAAGGCTTGGATGGAATGTATTCGTTAAAGCGTTTATCTGAAGTGATATGAAAAGCAGGGCGTACCCAGCGGTACAAGCTCCCCCACTACAATCTTTTCGACATACGTATATCCAACTGGGTTCTATTCCTTACTTTAAACCCTGAGCTTGCATTTCAAGCAAGAAGATTTGCCTATTATTCCTACCACTATCAGATCCGGTATTTCAATTATTGTCGCATGACTTCATAAAGTGCCTGTCCCTATTTCCCTTCCCTGACCGACCCGCCCAAACTAAGACGGGTACTGTTGAGATCTCCCGGCTCTCGTGCATAGAGTGTCCGCGCATGCTCAGGGTCTCTGACTCCGCAGGGCCGACATGTGACTCGCTGTCTAGCGTCTCATGCCGTGTTGCCTTCCCCC
>CACVKW010000882.1 GCA_902749685.1 Olavius sp. associated proteobacterium Delta 1
AAATATCACTCTTGTCCAAAAACGGGTTTAGAATGAGTCATAAAGTGAGTAATAATACGAGTCATTGAAAAAAATCCTCCTTATATGTAGGGTGGTTGTT
>CACVKW010000883.1 GCA_902749685.1 Olavius sp. associated proteobacterium Delta 1
CCTCAGTGCGCTTACCTCCAGGTTCAAAAATGGCTTGCCAAACAAAAGACACGGATTTTGCGATGTGATCATTTTCATGTCATATTTACAATACCTGAAGAGCTTCGGGTTCTATGGCATTTCAATACGAAATTGATGACACAGATTCTGTTTACTTGTTCACGGGATGCGCTTTTTGAGTTGCTGGGCGATGAGAAGTACATGGGAGCCAAGCCTGGGATTATTGCATCGTTGCACAGCTGGACAAAGACGCTGCTGGTCCATCCCCATATTCATTGTCTGGTTACCGGATGCGGTCTTTCCCAATCAGGACAGCTAAGGTCTGCGGTCAAAGATTTTCTTTTGCCCTATGATTTAATCAAAGACTCTTTTCGAAAGCACGTGCGAAAGGCAATCCTTAAGGCGCTCAAGAGGCAAGATCTGGTATTGCCCGATGGTATGCGAGCCCAGCAGATTAAAAATCTGTTGAACAAGCTTGGCCGCAAGAAATGGAACGTCCGGATCTGTGAGAAGTATCCACACGGCTCCGGGGTTTTGACCTATCTTGCTCGTTATCTTAAGGGCGGTCCGATTTCAAACAGTCGCATTATCCGCATTGCCGATAACAAGGTGACCTTTAACATCGGTCGCAAAAAGCGTGAGTTGATGACCCTTGGCATCGATGAATTCATCGACCGATTATTGAAGCATATCCCCAAACCCAATGCCGTTTTGGTTCGTTCATACGGCCTATATTGCCAAAACAAAAAGCAAGAATTGCAAAGATGCCGTGAGCTTTGCGACCAGCAACCCATCGACGAGCCGCAGAACATCCAATGGCAGGATTGTTTTAAAGACAGCAGCGATCACCCGGAGCGGTGCCCGATCTGCGGCAAGCGTTTGGTGATGACATCACTTCTTAAACCCACCGGCATGATACCCCATCAAGGTGCCCCGCCGTTACTGATGCCATATCTCAAAGAGCCAGCGTAATGTTCTTGTGGCCAACGTTTCTCCTTGACGCCTGTCCATACCTGTTGTTAAAATTACGCAATAACAACAACATAGGCTTTTTTCGCACGAAAATGTGCGCTAAAAAATGGTTTCATAGCAATTATGTGTCCGGGCCAGGCGGCGTTTCAGATCAACAGCCGGCTTTTCCGCAAAGCCGACCACCATTGAATCCCCATAGCTCGCAGTGCATTGCCATGAACCCGCGCTATGTCCAACAAAGGGATGATACGGATTTGGTGGTTTCTTAGGATAGTCACAATTCGGTGGCATATCGGAAGATCATCTTTTCTC
>CACVKW010000884.1 GCA_902749685.1 Olavius sp. associated proteobacterium Delta 1
CGAACCCCGCGGTAAACGAGTGGGTTAGGCAACATTTCAGATTTCACGTCCCTGTTTACTTCTTTATTACTTTAATATTTCCACAACTAAAAGGAGAAAACAAATATGAAAATCTTTAATTACGATATAATTCGGGATTGAGAGTATATTTTCCAAACTGACCTCACTAAAAAGTCAATCATTAATAATACTAGCCAACAAATTACTATCAGTAGTAATATAACTACACTCTTTACTATAATGTCTGCTTACCCGATAACAGTATATCTAAGCTGCATTTCTCCATTTTTGCTGCATTCGTAAAACAACAACTCCTTCCTCTATCAAATCCGAAAGTATATCAGCAGCGATATGGTCATTGACTGCCTTGCGAAGCGTCTCTAACGAAGGGTGAATATAAATCTGGGTGCTGTGGATGGAAGCATGTCCCATCACTGCTTTAAGTACTATCAGATCCGCATTTCCTTCAATTGCATGGGTTGCAAATGCATGTCGCAGGCTATGCGGCGTTATTTTTATGATGCTAAAAGGACCGGCCTGGGCGACTATCTTCTGAAAGTTCTCCTGGGCCGTTCTGGCAGACAGACGATTGCCCTTTTTTGATACAAAAAGTGCGTTTTGCTCTTGTGCACCGAACACCTTTGTTCTCATCAACAACCAGCTTTGTATGATTTCCACCACATCTGATAGTAGCGGCAGCACCCGTTGAGGCCGTCCTTTACCATGAATCGTAATAATCAGCTTCTTTAAATCGATATCTTCAAGATCGATAGCAAGAGCCTCGCCGATGCGAAGCCCCAGCCTGTAAAGGAGGCTATAAAGCAGGTAATCCCGATAGCCCAGGATGCTGCAGCAATCTATGCTGGATAACAGCTGTTTTACCTCCTCGGCTGATAGGGTTTGGTACGGAGCTGTGTAAGGTTGTCGGGCTCTTGATAGATATTCAACCGGCAGATGATCGGCGCCGTCAACCTGCCTGAAGCGAAGGTATTTTATGTAGCTTCGCACCGATGATATTTTTCTGTTAATCGAGCCGGCATTGTTTTTTCTGTCATATTTAAGCCACGCGATAAATGTCAAGATCGTATCGCCGTTAATATCGTGACAACCGGTTTGATGACAAAATTGTGAAAATAGGTTCAGATCCCGCCGGTTGGCCTCCACCCCTGATAATTGGTGATTGAACACCTGGTGTCTTTCATCAAGATACTGCTGAAGATATTGATCGAAATGGTGCAGTTTTAATATTGTCATTGTTTCTTTCTCCTCATCTATCCGGATTGCCGATATGATTCTCAAGAAGTTGTTTAGCCGCTTCAACAGTTACGTGGATATAGATGCAGGTTTCGGTTTCATCATCATGACCGAGCATCTCTTTGATGTCATCGATGGGCACACCGGCTTCGAGCATCTGGGTTGCAAACGTGTGCCGGAACATTCTCGGGGACACTTTTTTTCCGATTCCAACGAAATTGGCATGGTGTCGGATCATGTCGACGAGAGCGGACTGACTCAGCGCTCTTGTCGGGCTACCGGCGGTATGCTGATTGTTGGTCAGAGGGCAAAATACAGGCTCATGCGCTGCACCGCCCATTTTTTCATGATATCCTCGCATATCCTCCCATAGCCGATCATTTAGAAACAGCAGGCGCTGTTTGCCGCCTTTTCCCTTTCGAACCAACAGCGTGCCTTGATCAAGATCAATATCAACCCATCTTAAGGCGCACAATTCTGCTGAGCGAAGCCCGGTACACCAAAGAATCACTGAAATCGTATAGTTGCGAAAGCCGTCATCGGTGCCGGTGTCAAATGCGTTTATGAATTTAAAGCATTCATCAACACTAAGGTATTGTTGTTCCGGGGCCGGACGGCATATCAGTTCAGGCAAAGACGCCACCGGATTTTTTGTGATCATCCCGTAATCGAATAGATATTTATACAATGTGCGAAAGGCGCAAAGCTCCTTGCGGATGGTGCCATTTCCAATGCCTTGTTGCTGTCTGAATAAAATCCAGCAAAGAAAATCATCAGCAACTGCATTGGCCAAGGGCCGGTGTCTTTGATTTAGCATAAAATCGTCCCATAAACGGCAGATGCGCTGATGAAACTTTATGGTTCGCTGGGCAAAGCCGCAGATCTGTTTCAGATAATCGATGTAGGTTTCAATCCATTGCGTCTGTTTCATTTTAACCTCCTTAAAGCCGTTTTATGATAGGCATGAAGGTTCATCAGTCCACGGAATCGTTTCGCGCTAAGATGGGTATAAACAGCGGTTGTGGTAAGCTTGTGGTGGCCCATTAACGCCTTGGTGATAGTCTTTCCATGACGATCCGAGGCATGCACCGCAAAGGAATGCCGCAGCATGTTACAGGTTAAATTAACAGTAAGTCCCGCATCCTGACCGGCTTTTTTTACCAGCCGTTGTACCCAGCTTTTGCTGACCGGTTGGTTGCGGTTGTTAACAAACAGCGCCGGGTGATCATCGCTGCGATCGGCCAGATATTCGGCGATGATCGAAGTCAGCGATGTATTCAACGCCGCTTTGCGGTATCCGGCTCCTTTCGTCATTTCAAAAATATAGCTGTCAGAGGCGAAAAAATGCTCTCTTTTTAATGCCGCCACTGAAAACGGCCGCATACCGGTGCTGCAAATAAGACCGACGATAGCAAAGTCTCTCTTGTTTAGCTTTTGTGCCGCACTGTGCAGCAGCGTCTTTAACTGAGTCTCTGACAGATATCTGGGCAATTGGCTGCGCGGTGACATTTTCGGATGCCTGAGCGGCCTGGCAGGATTTTCGGACAAAATACTTCGTAAAACCAGAAAGGCACCAAACTTTCGAAGGCTCCAGACAACAGCTTTGATAAGATTCGGGCCGAGCCCTCGACCCCGGTATTGCACATATTGGCGCATAAAATCGGAGCTGACCTGTTCAACGATTATTTGATTTTGCTGGCAATAATCAGCAAATTCGTGTAAATATCTAGAAAGTTCTTTGAATGTTGTTTTTGCGATACCACGCTCTGTTTCAAATTTAATACAAGCGTTCACATGCTCGTAGATCATAATTTAAAACCTCCTTTACCCAGTTGGTGTGCCCAGCGATAAAAAGACCATAACCATAGTCAACTTGAAACGCTCCTCAATCAGTTCTATGGACTCTATACACGGAATCTGATCCTTCCCGCAACCACACGCTATTAGGGAGGCTTTAACATAACCGCGCGAAACATGCATTA
>CACVKW010000885.1 GCA_902749685.1 Olavius sp. associated proteobacterium Delta 1
AAGAACCCGATGATTCTGGGCCCGATCGTGGGGGTCGGCGGACTCGCGATGCTCATTCCGCCAAGCGCACTGGCAGTTGTCTACGCAAGCCTGGCGCAGATATCTGTGGGAAAGGTGCTGATCGCAGGGGCGATACCCGGTTTCATGCTGGCGGCGCTCTATTCCTTTTATGTTTTAGGCAGATCCCGCCTGAATCTCTCCATCGCCCCCATTTACGAAGTTGCACATCACTCTTTGTCAGAGAAGCTGACTGAATTTGCCAAGTACGTTTTACCGCTGGGGTTTATTTTTTTCCTGGTCCTTGGTTTTATTTTTCTCGGTATTGCAACACCCACCGAAGCCGCCTCCGCCGGTGCCATCGGTGCGATTATACTGGCCTGCTGCTACAAAAAATTTAATCTAACGATCTTGAAAAAATCCCTTAAAGGAACGCTGCAGGTTGCGGTGATGGCCTTTATGATTATTGCCGCCTCTAAGACTTTCAGCAGCATACTGGCCTTTACGGGTGCCACGATGGGACTGGTGAGTCTTGTTGACAACGCCGCAATGTCAAGGCTTGTAATCCTGATCGCCATGATGCTGATACTCATGATTCTGGGCACCTTCATGGAACAGGTATCCATGATGATGATCACGATTCCCGTTTACATGCCGGTCATTCAGGGCCTCGGGTATGATCCCATCTGGTTCGCCATTCTCATGCTCCTCAATCTGGAGATGGCCATGTCGACACCGCCTTTCGGTATTCTACTGTATGTCATGAAAGGCTCTGCGCCGGCCGATACGACGATTGGTGAAATATGCCTGGCGGCCGTACCATTTCTTATTTGTGACCTGATCGTCATGATAATCCTGATTGCGTTTCCATCAATTGTTCTGTTTTTGCCGAGTTTGATGTAAAAGCAAAGAATTCACGGTGCCGGTATTTATGATCATTGCTGCCGTCGCTTGTGGTTCGAGATCAAAAAATGAAAAAATTAGTTATCCGTCCCAGCAAGAAGATTCGTGAAAAGGTCTATGAGCATTTGCGTGAGGGGATCTTAAACGGTGAGATCAAGGCCGGTGACAGGCTGATTGAATCCAAACTCGCCGACAATATCGGTACCTCCCGCACCCCGGTGCGTGAAGCGCTGCACACCCTGGAGCGGGAAGGACTGGTCGAATCAATACACCGCGTGGGCTATGTTGTGCGCCCCATCAGTGAAGTGGAGGTTTCGGAACTGTGTGAAATTCGGCTGGCTTTGGAGGCACTGGCGCTGCGCTGGGCATTAAGCAAAGATCCCGCCGGTCTGGCCAATGCCATGAAGGAGAACCTGTCGCTCTGTGAAAAACGGATCGCTGAAGGAGACCTGAAAGCCTTTGTCGAGTTGGATGCCCAATTTCACGAGTTAATCTCCAGGATCGCCGACAGCAGCAGGCTCAGGGAGATGACCAACAGCATTCGCCGTTACATGCTTCGCTACCGCATTCAAAGCATTTACACGGAAGAGAATGTGCGCAGGGCCGTAACGGGGCACCAATCGGTTCTCAAGGCTATCGAAGACGGCGATAAAAAGGCTGCTCAAAGAGCCCTGCGCGCCCACATCAAGCAGTCAAAGGAAGACATTTTGTATTTCGACTATAAAGATAAAACATCTGTTAGCTGAATACTGAAATTATTGGATTGCCATGTTTCTTGAAATTTCGTATCTAACCAAGAGCTTAAGGGGGGCTTCAGGTTCTGAATGACGTCTCCTTTACATTAAACCAGGGCGAGATATTTGGAGGATAATATAATGGGAATTATGAGCGAGAAAGTGTGCGTGATCACGGGGGGAGCCGGCAGCCTGGGTCTGGAAAGTGCCAGGCTACTGGTGCAGGAAGGTGCCAAAGTCATGCTGGTCGATAACCGGCAAGATATTTTAACCAAGGCCATCGGCGAACTCGGAGGCGAAGGCGACGCTGTTGCTTTTGTTGTTTCCGATGTATCTGATTCCGGGCAAACCAGAGACTATATCGACCGCACGGTCGAAAAATGGGGCAAGATAGACTTTTTGTTCAGCAATGCGGGGATCATCGGCGCTATCAAACCCATCACCGATTTCCCGGAAGACGTGTTTGACGCAGTTATGGCGGTCA
>CACVKW010000886.1 GCA_902749685.1 Olavius sp. associated proteobacterium Delta 1
AAAGATCAATCAATAATGACCCGGCTACGTCATGCTACGCCGCGGCCTACGGAAGGAGGTGAGACCCTTTGAAAACAAACAGCCTTGAGACCACGGATATTTTTAGGGGAGCGTTTTTTCTTTGCAAGGGCGCTGAGCTAAGTCAGGTTCGCTTTAGAAACAACGGCAAGCGGATCGCATCCTTTCTGTTTGCCGGAGCCGGCCTGGATCAACTGGATAAAGATTACATGAACGGCACGGCACGGGTTAACCCGGTTCAGTTCCGGGAGTCGCTGAATCGTTTAAGAGACATTCTTTTTGAAAACTTGCGCAAAGATAGCCCGGCTTCGTCACGCCTGAGGCGTGA
>CACVKW010000887.1 GCA_902749685.1 Olavius sp. associated proteobacterium Delta 1
AAGCAGATGTAGATGCTTCATCCTCGATTACAAATAATCTGCGGTTTGCCGGCCAATACTTCGATCAGGAGAGCGGGCTGCATTACAATTATAATAGGTCATTGCTGTCCAAAATAAATTGAAAATCAAATACTGCCTTTAATAATAACAGGCAGTTATAAACGCGAAATTGGTGATTTCGAAATCAGGTTATG
>CACVKW010000888.1 GCA_902749685.1 Olavius sp. associated proteobacterium Delta 1
ACATATAAGGAGGATTTTTTTCAATGACTCGTATTATTACTCACTTTATGACTCATTCTAAACCCGTTTTTGGACAAGAGTGTAACGAAATACAATTTTAATTTTCTGACAGGATCAACTGGATGGACAGGATATAGACATACTCAAAAAAAATCCTGCTAATCCTGATAATCCCGTCCAACTCTATCCAGTTTCATAGAAGGAGGAAAATCATGTCATTGGACCAGTTGAGCCAACTTGTGGAAGACGGCGAGAAGGAAGCGTGCGAGGCCATGGCCCGCGAACTGCTGGCGGGCGGAACCGATCCGCTGGAAATCCTGGACAAACTGACCGAAACCATGCAGCGTGTCGGTGCCCTCTTCGCCACTCTGGAAATATTTCTGCCCGAGGTGATGCTGGCCGGTGAAGCCTTGACCGCCGTGGTGGATATCGTCAAACCTGAGCTGAAGACCATCGATCGAGTGCTCGCCAAAGGCAAAGTCGTCATCGGCGTGGTCAAAGGTGATCTGCATGAAATCGGAAAAAATATCGTCAAACTGATGCTGGAGACCAACGGTTTTGAAGTGAAGGATCTCGGCTACAATGTGGATTCCCTGGATTTTATCAAAGCCGCCGAGGAGATGGGGGCCGATTTTATCGGTGCATCCTCCTTGATGACCACCACCCTGCCGCGCCAGCAGGAGATCATCGAATTTTTAAAAGACAAAGGCCTGCGCGACAAATACAAAGTAGTGATCGGCGGTGCCCCCACCTCCCAGATGTGGGCGGATAAGATCGGTGCCGATCTCTATTGTGAAGACGCCAATTGTGCCTCCCAAAAAATGGCCGCGATGATCGATTAGCACCGAATTAAACGATTGAGTATTTCCGATTGAATATTGAATATTTAAGGGATTCCGGCCATTTTTAAAAAGACGGAGCGTAGCGACATCCACAAATATTCAATTTTCAATCTTCAATTTTAAATTCCGGCTTGTCCGGACCGCTTCCGATACGCCCGTTGAGGAACCGGCTTAACCGCTGAACGTCTGTACCGGGAGATACCAACTCCGGAAAGACGCCGCTGATGGGAGAAAAACCATGACCACAGCCTATCGTTTATGGGAAATAATGGAACGGTCTAAAACCGGTCCCCACATTGAAGAAGATGATTTTTTGCCCAAACTGTTTACCCCGACCCTGAAAAAACTGATCAAAGAATACGAAATCAAGTACGATCCTGCGACACCGGTGCCGACCGACGGTGATATGGCGGACCGCATCTGGCAGGCGGGCTGGGATCTTTTCCGGCAAGTCGGTGTCTACAACACCGATTCGCATCGCATCATCCAGGTCAGCGACGAAGAGATCAAAGAGGCGTTGTACGTGGCCAAAGACCAGTACTGGGTTGGCGAGGGCAAGGACGCCAAGCTGTGGAAGCATCGCCAGGTGGAAGATACCGAACCGCCGTTTTGTATTTTCAGCCCGGATATAACGGTTGACGAACACCTGCATCACTCCATGTGCCTGGCCTATCTTAAGGAACCGCTGCTGGACGGCTTTTGCGCGCCGATCCTGGAAGATGCGGCCGGTCAACTGATCGAATCCGGCGGCCCCACTGAAATTAACGGTTGTGTCCAGCACATCTACAACATGCGTCTGGCTGCCAAACAGGTGGGGTCCCCCGGCGTATTTTTTGTGGCCGTGGGCACGGCCGAGCACGATGCCGGCCAGATTGCCGTGTCCGACAACGCCTGGGGGGTTCGCACATCCGATTCCCGTTTAGTGGGGTCGCTGACCGAATTTAAAACCGCCGACACCCTGCTCAACCGCTCGGTGCATTACGCCCAGTACGGCTGCTACACCGGCAACCTGACCGGCCCCATTTACGGCGGCTGGTGCGGCGGATCGGAAGGCGTGGCGGTCACACTTGTGGCCTACAGCCTCAAAGGGCTTCTGATCCACGGCGCCATCTTCAACCAGCATTTTCCCTTCCATCTCAACTGGGGTTCCAACACCACCCGCGAGTTGTTGTGGCCCATCGCCATGTCCGGCCAGGCCCTGGCACGCAACAGCAAACTGTTGTATACCTCCAATGGTTTCGCCAATTCGGGCCCTATGACCGAAATGCTTTTCAGAGAGACCGCCTGCCATGCCCTGGTGAGCACCGTCTGCGGCTGGCACCTGTGGGAGATGGCCTCCGCCCGCAATAAATACCGCAACCGTGCCACCCCCATGGAGGCCCGTTTGGGCATGGAAGTGGGCCATGCCGTGGCCAGCATGGGCATGAAACGGGAGCAGGCCAACGAGATTGCCCTGCGACTTTTGGCAACCTATGAAGATCAGGCGGCCACGGCTTCCAAGGGCAAGGAATACCATGAGTGCTACGATGTCCATAAGGCCTTGCCGATCCCGGAGCATTACGACATGTACCGCAGGGTGAAAGATGAAATTGCCGCTATGGGCGTTGAATTTCCCTTTTAATCTAAATGAGGAATTAAAATGGCTAAACAGATGTTAATCGATGCCACCCGGGGCAAAAAGACCGAAATTCCGCCCTGGCTGCCCTACGCCGGGGTACATTGTGCCGCGCTGATCGATCAGCCGGCCGACACATTTTTAAAGGATGCAGAACTGCTGGCCCAAGGCGTGGCAAACGCTGCCGAACTTTATCATGCTGACGGAATCCCCCTTGTGTTTGACCTGTCGGTGGAAGCCGAAAGCGTCGGCTGCGAGGCGACATACTGGGAAGACAATGTGCCGTCGATCATGGCACATCCCTGTGTCGATCAGACGCCGGCGGATGCCGGTCTTAAGATCCCCTCGGCAGCAGACGGCCGCTGGCCAACCATCTTTGAAGCCGCAAAAAAGGTCAAACCCCGGCTGGAAACCTTGGACTGTGCCATGCTGGGACTGTTGTGCGGACCGTTGACCCTGGCTTCCCATCTGGCCGGCCCCCAGATATTTACCGCCCTGCTCAGACGCAAAGAATACGCCCACGCCGTTTTGGCATTCGCCGGCGAGGTGGCTGCCCAGGCCGCGCGATTTTATGCTGAGATGGGGTGCGATATCATCGCCGTCGTAGATCCGGTGGCATCCCAGATCCGCCCTCAGACCTTTGCCGAATTCGTCACCCCCAATTGCCGGCCGGCCATCGATATCATCCACCAGGCCGGCTTGACATCCACTTTTTTCATTTGCGGCAACTGCAGCAAAGTACTGGAAGAAGTCTGTAAAGTGCCCACCCACGGGTTTGCCATCGACGAACAGATGAACTTGAGCTATGTGCGCGACACGGCCCATAAATACGGCAAGGGCTTCGGTGGTAATCTGAAATTGACCACCAGCCTGATGCTGGGGATGATTTCTCCGCGCGAAGATGCCCTGATCAGCCTGGCGGCCGGCGGTACCCAGGGCTACATATTTGCCCCCGGGTGAGATATTCCCTATGGTGTTCCGTCGGAACACCTGTTGCAGGCATACGATGCACGGGCCTGGTTTATGGAGCACTATGCCAGTTATCCCCGGTCGACCTGATACAGCACAGCCGGCGCCAATGACCATCCCGCGATCAGTTTAGTTAAAACTATCAATCGTTCAATTCTCTTCGTAAACATGAGGTTGATAAGGCGACAATTGATGAGGCGATCTCTGAGGCAGGATAAAATCGGAAAATCGAACACAGGCATGAAGATGGACAGCACACAGATCGGCAAACAGTTCAGAACTCTTCTATCCGGAAAACAAAAAAACCGTCCGCTGGTTTGGTTATGGGGGGCGGTACCCTCATTTGCGGTTCAGAATGCCGGATATCCGGCGGCAGCGGCCTACAACGACCCGCAGAAGAGCTTTGCGGCCCAGATCGAAACCATCGCCCAATTCGGTGAAGACGGTATCCCTCGCATGGCAGTGGGCGGGGCCTCGGATGTGACCTGGGCTTTTGGCGGCACGCTCAAATGGCCGGCTGATGAGTATTCTATGGCGCCGACGGCCACTCGCCATCCGGTCAATTCAATCGCCGAGGTGGAAACACTATCGATGCCGCACGACATTGCCGCTGCCGGACCAATGCCGCTGTATCTGGATTTTGCCCGGCGCTGCCAAAAAAATGGTCTGCCGGTTTTCCCGTTTATCACCTCACCCATTGAAGGCGCCCGCAGTTTGTGCGGCCCTGAGCTTTTGATGCGCTGGATGATCAAAGAGCCCGATCTGGCCCACCGGTTGCTGCGGCTGGCCACTGACTACAGTGTGGCGGTCGTGCGTCTGTTTGCGGCCACCTTCCCGCCCGCGGAAATGCTGACCTATCTGGCTGCACCCACAGCTTCGAACCAGATGCTCTCCCCCCGGTTTTTTGAAACTTTTGTGCTGCCCTACCAGAAAAAGCTGCATGAAAAAATCCTTCAAACGGGAATTCGACACATCTACTGCCACATCTGCGGGGAACAAAACAAGAATCTGCCCCTGTGGCGCGAGATTCCCATGGGTAATCCGGGCATCGTCAGTTTCGGTCATGAAGTGGCCATCGAAACGGCCGTCAATTTCTTCGGCTCCGATTGTATCATCGCCGGCAACATCGAACCGGCGGTTATCCATTTGGGGCAGCCCGAAGAAGTCTACCGCCTGTCCATGACCGCACTGGCCCGGGGCAGTCAGGCCCCTCGCGGCTACATCCTGATGCCCGGCTGCGGAATCCCGCCCAATGTACCCACCGAAAATCTGTTGATGCTTAAAAAAGCGGCCGTTGATTTTTCGGTTTTAGGGCGAGAATGGTAACCGCCACTATCAGCAGGGCCATCAGACAAATCAGCCAGCCGATATCGTAGGAATTTGTTCGATCAAAAATGTAACCGCCAAGTAAGGGACCGACACTGCCCCCCAATCCGGTGGCAAAAAAAATCAATACCCCATAGGCTGCCCCAAGCGCCTGCCGGCCGAATCGATCGGATATCATGTAAGGCATCACCGGAGCCAGAGAGCCGTACCCGAACCCATAAATCAGGGCATATCCGTATAAGATCCCCACTGTTTTGGCATTAATCAGAATAAACATACCGGTCGCCATGATCGCGAATCCGGTAGATGCCGCATACTTGGCATCCCGCACGCGATCGCTAAACCAGCCAAAGAAAAATTTTCCACAACTTCCGGAAATACCGATAATGCCCAAAGCGGCGGCAGCTTCTAATTCGCGAATGCCGTTGTGGATGGCATAGGCGATTTGAAGATTAAACGTCATCATGACGGTCATCACCGCCAAGACGTTACAGAACACCAGTATCCAAAACTGGATGGTCTTTAAAACCAGTTTTAGTGAGGCTTTCCCCTCAAGTTTCACTTCATCGGAGGCGCGACTTAGATCATTGTCCGGCATATCCCCATCCGGCAACAATCCTATCTGACCGGGTTCGTACTTTCCCATAAAAAAGTATGAAATGAGAATTCCCACTGACAGCATCAATACTCCGATAGATAGGAAACCATTGCGCCAGCCATAGTGCTTGACAATATAACCGGCGAGGGGTGCCATCAACATGGTCCCAACCCCGATTCCCATGGAGGATATGCCAATAGCCAATCCTCTGAATCGGTTGAACCATTTTCCGATCGCAACACTGGTGACAACCATGCCGCAACCGGCAGACCCGGCTCCCACTAGAACTCCATAAGAAAGGTACAATCCCAGAGGGGTTTTTATAAAACTTGCCAGAATCAGCCCCGCAGAAGTTGCCAGGATACCGACTATCATGATCCAGCGGGGTGCAAACCGGTCTAGCAGCCAACCGGTAAAGACGCCGGTACAGGCATACATGACCAGATTAATGGAAGAGCCAAGCTGAATGATGGTCATCGGCCAGTTGTATTCGACAAACATGGGTTTTACGAAAACGCCGAAGGAGTACCTGACGCCATAGCTAATAATCATGATCGAAAACGATCCAAAGACCACATACCAGCCCCAGAAAATACCATCTGCCTTTTTTGCGTCCGATAAGAATCGAGTCACCCTGTCTCCTGTTCTTTCAAAATTATGCACCTTATATCACCTCGATTGAAACTTGCAATGATCAAGTGCAGGAGACACATACTTGTTTGGATCATTGGAGCTTGGAGATTGCATATTGTTTGATATTTGTTATTTGACGCTTGGAATTTTCTATAGTTGGAATCTCAGCTATAAATTAAGTATCTTGTTTGATTTCTGTTATTGGATTTGTGGGGCACGGTATTAGGCTGATCCAGGTCATCGTTTAAGCCTTGATCTGGTCCCGGCAATCTACTATATTGATTGATGCGTTTTCTCACAAATTATCCAGGAAACCTAAAAAGTATGCGCAGCATAAAGTAATTAATCCGCCGGCGCATTGATCACCAGCATTATTCGGTTTTCAAAGAAAAATTTTAAACCCTAATGTGCTATTTTTGGAGGGCGGATTAATTAGGAGATAAGCGGTGGAATCAATCCAATACCAACCGATCGGCATCATTCACTCACCCCATAAAACGACTGAGGGAACTCCCATTCAGCCTAGCGGAGCCAAAGGTATCGCCGGACATATTGAAATTTTCCCGGAATATACCGCAGGGCTGGCAGATCTGGCAGGATTTTCGCACATATTTATACTTTACCATTTTCACCTGTCCAAGAAATTTTCTTTGAAGGTAAAGCCGTTTCTGGATGATCAAAAGAGGGGGCTTTTTGCCACCCGGGCACCGTCACGACCAAACCCGATCGGCCTGTCGGTGGTGCGGTTAACCGGTATAACAGAAAGCAACCTGAAGATTCAGGATGTTGATGTGGTTGACGGTACCCCCTTGCTGGACATCAAGCCGTATGTTCCGGACTTTGATGTGCGCCAAGTCGACCAAACCGGCTGGATTGGATTAAAAACCGGCAAGATTGAGGAAGTGGTTGATGATGGCCGGTTTAGTGACGGTTCCAATTAGCGATATTATGCACTATACCAGCTACGCAGAATATGGACAGGCCACTGAGCTTTTCAACAATTTACCGGATAGTACACGCCAGAGCCTTGCCCAGGTTGATTATACGAATTGTGACCCCCGGAGACAATAATAGTTCCCGTGGTTGGAATTATACTTGTGTTGCTCATTGGAAAGTTTGACCCGAAAGTGGTCAGACTATTCAGACAATCATCTGAAATAGCAAATACTTCCGGAGTAGAATCCTATTCTGGAGCATAGACCGCTGCTGCATGCCGCAGTCTGATCCGTGAGCCTTATACGGTGAACAAAACTCTGCCGGACCGGGGCTCAGGATGATGAACCTGCTGCATACCGAGCCTCCTAGCGTATGCTAAAATTGAATCACTTTCCCAACCGTATTGAGAAAAACACGGTCTTTGAATTCATTCGACAGCGCCAGAAATGCTCGTGGCCCGGTGCAATGCCCGACTCCGACCATTTCCAAATCAAAACTCCGCAGATGCTCGATTATTTTTGCCAACTTGCCGTCTGAGGCTTTTCCCAGGTGAAGCCCGCCCAAAATGGCATGTATCTTAGGGTTGCCTTTCAGTCGGGCGACGTGCGTCAACGTATTGATCACTCCCCGGTGGCTGCAGCCCAATAAAACGACCACGCCATTGTCAGTGTCCAGAATCAAGGCCTGGTCATCTGCCAGGGTATCGGGCGTGACCGTTTCATCTTTTTTTAGGAAAAACATTGGCTCCGCATCTTCAAAGTCGTTTTCCAGCGCAATTTCACCGGACGTCATCACGCCGGGAGCGATTTCAACCGGGTTTCTGTCAAGTTTCAAAGAGATACCACAGTTGACGATGTCATTTTTCTCAACCGGTATTCCGATGTATTTATAGTTTCCATTGGTTATCTTTACTTTTGGACTGAAAACATCTGGGTGTCCGTACAAAGTGAAATCTTTATTGCTTGCGAGGACACTTTGCAGACCGCCGCTGTGATCATAATGACCATGGCTTAGCACCACGGTATCGATTTGGTTAAGGTCGATACCCAGCACCCGGGCGTTATTGGATATGGCAAGATTCTGACCGGTATCAAACAGAATCTTGCGATCACCTGCTTCGATATAAAAAGACAGACCATGTTCAGCAAGCAGCGCTTGGCCGCTCTGGGCAACGGCATTTTCGACCAGGGTCGTAATCCTAAAATGCACGGATTTTCTCCATTCTATTAGAGTAGGTGAATCCTAAAAATTAGTTGCTCTGTAATCCCTCCTGACACCTGAAACCTGACACCTTAATTTCCTGATACCGGTTGTCAGAACAAACCCGCTAAACCCCGCAAACCCGATAACCTCCCTAAGCTGATTTCACACCAGTTCGGCCAACTTCCCTGCGACACTACCAAAGGCCTGGGTGACCGCCGAAGTGCTGTGCAAATCCTGATAGCATGAACCCGAATCTCCACAGGCGACCATTTTGGGATCAAATGGAATACTGCCCAGGAAATTAATGCCCATTTGACTGGCCGTCTTTTGGCCGCCGCCGGATCCGAAAAGCTCGATCATTTCATTGCAATGCGGACAGGCAAATCCGCTCATATTTTCGACCAGGCCGAATATCTCCATTTCCACGGTTTTGCAAAAATTTATCGATTTTCTGACATCTGCCAGGGCCACTTCCTGGGGTGTTGTGACAATCACCGCCCTGGCATCGGCAATCGTCTGGGCAACCGTTAACGGTTCATCACCGGTTCCAGGTGGCGAGTCGATAACCAAAAAATCGAGATTGCCCCAGTCTACATCACCGATAAATTGTCGGATGGCCGAAAACTTTAGAGGTCCGCGCCATATAATTGCATCATCCTTGTTCGGCGTAAAAGATTCGATTGAGATCGCTCTCAGGTTTTTCGAGTAGCTCATGGGATTGAGTTTTTTATTCTGGTTAACCTCCGGCATTCCTTCAAGTCCCAACATCCTGGGGACATCCGGGCCATGCAGATCCACATCGATAATGCCGACATTGAATCCTTTATTTGCTAATGCGATGGAAAGATTTACCGAAGTGCTGGTTTTACCCACCCCACCCTTTCCGCTCATCACAAGTATCTTATTTTTAATTTTACCCAGCGACTCCTTTATCGCTGCATCCTGATCAGCCTGCGCCTGTTGTGGGTTTTTAGGCATTTCATGTTGAATATCCATCAGTCGTATAACTCCTTTTTAGCTCTTTATTCTGATTTTAGCTTTTATTAAAATTATTTAGCCACGAATTGACACGAATAAGCACGAATTATTGCAGTAACGATAAGCAGTAGAGCTCATATTGAAAATTTAAATTTCGTGATAATTCGCGCCAATTCGTGGCTTTTTTCAAACATCTAAATTGTTACTAAGGAAATTATCCTTATTTGATGCACCATCAAGCATCCAGTATCATTTATCCCGCTTCGTCCTTCTTTTCCCTGATGCGGTAAAAATCGGCATTCTTGCAGGAGGGGCAATGCGGCGGTCGGCCGGTGCCGATGGGTTCTTCCCATTCGTGATCGCAGTTACTGCAGTGGAAAACCCGAGCGGTGTCCATCAGCTGATAGTTGCCCCCCTCGACATTAATTGCTTTGCCGTTGATCAAGGCATCCGCAACCGCCTCACGGGCCCGCTGAATAATACGACCAAACGTTGCGCGGGAGACGCCCATGTGCCGTCCGGCTTCCTCATGCGACATTCCCATGAGATCGGAAAGGCGCATGGCCTCACGCTGGTCGACGGTCAGGCAAACTTCCTCAAGATCAAACATGGGTATTCCGCGGGGCTTGAAATAGCTGATTTCCGGGTTAAATGCGACCCGGCGTTCTTTTTGTGGTCTAACCATGAAAAATCCTTTATGAGATTATTCTCAAAAACAGAAAGCTAAATATTACCGCCTGAAATGTCAAGACCTATAGCTCATTTTCCAGGCCTTTGCGATATGGTAAATTGAGAATTACCCTTCGACTTGGCTCAGGGTGGGGAGTCCTTCGACTTTGCTCAGGACCGTGAGCCTGTCGAACGGCTTGTCGAACCATTTGTAATTTGGTGCTTGAAATTTGTGATTTTTAGCCCTGAGAAACATCTGATTGAATCTCGGTCTAACCGAGTATGACAATTACAGCAGGATTTGATTTCTTAAGGATCTGGATTCACCGGCGGCAATGGTTCTGATGGCGGGCAAGCCCCGTACCGGGCATTTATTCTCACAGATACCGCAACCGATGCAATTTTGCAGATTTACATAAGGCAGTTGAACCTGCCGCGTTTTTCCGGCTGGCGCCGTCACAACATCTTTTTTTAGGTAGATGGCCTTGGGCGAGGTCGGACAAACTTCCTGGCAGACAATGCAGGGTGCATTGCCGGACCAGGGAAGACAACGCCCGCGGTCGATGTAGGCCGAGCCGATTTTGATGGGTTGGTTGATTTTCTCTTTGACCGTAATATCTAAAATAGCTCCCGTCGGGCAGACACTGCCGCAAAGTGTACAGGTGTACTCACAATAGCCCTGGGTCATGATGAGGTGGGGTGTCCAGAAACCGCCGACACCGGCTTCTGCCAGGGTGGGATTGATGACATTCGTCGGGCAGACCTTCATGCACAGTCCGCAGCGCTGGCAGAGCTCTAAGAAATTTTTTTCCGGTAGCGAACCCGGGGGGCGGATAAGCCTCGAATCCGATATTTTGTCGACCTGTCCGTCCAGTCTTGCCAGAAACGGTAAAGATATACCCGCTAACAGCCCACCGATCAACGCCCGTTTACCGATATCAGGCTGCCTGTTGAGTTTAAAAGCCCAGTTGAATTTAAATGCAAGCGCATCCTCCGGACATACATTATGGCAATTAAAGCATGTCAGGCATTCGGCAGTTTCCCATTCCTCGCCGGGTTTGGGTGACGCTGCTCCCTGACAGTGCCGGGTGCATCGATTACAGTTGGTGCACTTTTCAGGAAATTTTTCCAGTTTTAGAATGCTGAAACGGGAGAAAATCCCAAGCAGGGCTCCCAGCGGGCACAAGGTGCGACACCAGAAGCGGGGGCGGATTCGGTTCAGAAACAATATCACCAAAAAAATAAGCCCGATGATCCAGCCTGTCTGATAGGCTTGATGCGTATAACCGAAAACCGGGGAAACCAAAACTTCACCGGCATAGCTGAGCATGCTCAGCACTTTGATGTCGCTGGTGGCCAGGATATCGAAAAACGAGCGCAGTCCCGTCCCGATACCCGGCAACACGGCCAGCGCGATGGATCGAAACAGCAAGGCAATGGGATCCATCCAGCCGGCCACATTCAATCCCAGAAGCGACCCAACGAGCAGCAACATGAAAACAAAATATTTAATCCGCTGGCCGGGGGTTTTCTGATTGGCCCGCACCATCCGCGAGCCGTTAAGTGCCGGTTTGACCGAACCAATGACATGCTGAATCGAGCCCATTGGGCACAGAAAGCTGCAAAAAAATCGGCCGAGCAGCATGGTTGTGATCAGAATACCCGCACCCCACAAAAACCCTTTGATCAGCGCATGGCCGGAAAACAGAGAAGTTAGGCCCACCAGTGGATCGATTTGAAAAAAAAAGGTTACCGGCTGCTCAAGCCTCAATTCCTGCTCGGTTGAAAATGCCAGTGTATAATTTAAGTAGATATCCTGGGGAAGTCGGCTAATAATTAAAAGATATAGAAATAAACATAAAAACAGCGCCTGGCTTATCCTCCGCAGCCATACCAGATGTCGAATCTTCACAGAATCACCTTATGCTGAATGAGTTGTTCAAAATCGTGAGTGCCAAGCCCCCACTTTTGTCCAAGCTTGATAAACCCGATTCGCTCCGGTTTGCGACCGAATAAAAGGGCGGCTCGGGCATCTGCCGCAACCGGGTCATTGCTGAGTATCAGCGTATTCTTTGAAACGACATCAGTTGTACTGCCGCCGGATGGACCGTTGCGGGTCATAATGCGGATGCCATCGATCAGGGTTAACGTCGGGTTAAAAAATTGTGCCAGATCCACAATGGTCATGTGAATATCCTGATGAAGTTTGTTGCGTCGGCCCCCGACGGCCCCAATCCAGTTTTTCATACCCAGAGTGAGTGCACTTAGCGAATGGTGCTTGGCCACGGGTAAGTTAATCACCTTATCGGCCTCTACCAGCGGAACGAAAACCGGCCAGATGTCCAGGCGATTGCCTTGCAGCTTCATCCGGCGCATAAGAGACGAACGGGGATAAATCAGGTCAGCCCCGGTATTTTTTGCAACCATTCCGGCCCCCGTAAGCGCAAAACAGCGCCGGGCGTCGTGGATGGTATTATCGGCAATACGCACCTTTTTAGCACCGGCTTCCTGACACAATTCTATGACGGCCTCCATAACATAGGGGTTGGTGGACGCAGCCATTTCGGGTCGTCGAGCCCAGGATATGTTGGGTTTGATGACCACCACGTCACCTTTTGATATGTATTTGGTCATTCCACCGGCAGCTTCAAACGTTTTTCTGGTCAACTCCTTGACATCATAGCCGGCTGTTTCACCGCGTCCCTCAACCATGAATCCGGTTGGCGCAGCGGATGCCCGGCCGCTTCGCACGAGTTCGGAAGACCATGTTGCCGTTCCGGCCAGCGCCAGGCTACCGGCAGATTTCAAAAGCTTCTTGAGTGATTCTCTGCGTGTTATTGGCTTGTCAAAGTTCATTTCTTGCACCTCATCCGTATTCTTTTCACCACGGATTTTCAGATTTTCACTGAATTATGATTGAATTCCAATTGGCAAAATTGCTGGCAAGTTAAATCTTCCGTTTATTTGCGTGTTCTTCCGTGGTTAATTTACTTGCCTTCCATCGGCCGCATTCCGAATTAATTATACTCCGATACCCCATTGCGCCAATCATTATATCAGAATATCCTCATCCCATCCTAATTTGATCAATTCAATCCGCTCCGAATGGCTGTTTCCCAAGCCGAATCGGGTATCGGCAGCTTCGATATGCAGCGGCCGGGGACTGATGAGCCGTTCTTTACCGAAATAATCGTTTCTTTTGACCTGGATAATACGGGCTCCGGTTGCATCGGCTGCCACCGGGTCGGCACTTACGATCAGCCCGTTGTAGGGCCAGGTGTATTTCCGGCTGAAATGATGCGGCCCGACACCGTGAAAGAGCGGGGTTATCATCACCAGAATATTTAAGCGGGTCTTACCGGTGACATGCGGCTTTTGCCAGATCGCGCCTAGCTTTTCGCAGGCATTGCCGTGATACATTGAGGGGCTCGGTACAAACATAATGTAGTTCTTCAGCAGGGTCCCCAAACCGGACCAGGCATGGGTTCGCATCGGTCGCACATTGATGAGAGCCGTGGAATTTTTAAATATCGGATTCCTCAGCACCCCGCGATCGTCGACTGCAATATGTTGCGCTTCCAGGCCGACTTCCAACAGGCGCTGCTGCAGGATTTCATTTAGGGCAGCGGGTGTGGGCAGATGCCACCAGACATTGCTTTTAATTCCCACGACGTCCTCTGGAACAAACAGACGTTGCCACGCTGAACCGGAGTCTGAAGTTTCAAGCAGCACCATGATTGCCTGATCCAGCATATCAGAAAGCCGGCCGGCCCGCAAAGCCCCTGAACTATCAGCGAGTTTTTTGTCCCGGACTAATACGACCCGGCTTTTAGCACTTTGACTGCCGACGGCCTGGTTCGTCAGAGGCAACCCCATAAGGCTTCCCATGGCAACATACGAGCTGGTACGAATGAAATCCCGACGTGTAATCACCTGTTTTGATTTTTTCATTGGATCATTCCCCAAATTTTAGTTAAACGGCAGATAGGTGGAGATAATAAAATTTTATGCCAAACCCAAGACCTATGCCGATACCGCAGCGGCGCAAGTTGCCGGACGCGCGGCACAGGGAAAGGAATCGGTTTTCCAGATCTTTATTTTACTGCGTCCAACAGGCTTTCGGCCAGCAGCCGACTGTCGGCTTCTAATATAATAACCAGCAACCGCCCATTGATTTTTGAGGCAGACCACTTTTGATTCTCAAGCAGGGCCATACCATTTTGGTCGGCATCCGCAAGATAATGCCGGTTAAAATTCGCTGATGCCCTGATTGCAGCATTCGTATCCGGATAAGATACCAGCAGGATCAAGGCCTGCCCATTTTCTCGCCGATAGCCTGCAAGTACCGCTTCGGTGCGAGGAGAGAGCTTTAACAGATTTTCATCGGACAGGTAATAATGATAATTTAAGATAACCGGGTGATGAAGATAGCGGATGTTCATGGTTAGCAGACCCTCCGGCGGAAGCCGATTGATTATTTTGGGCCTGGCACCGCGCGGTGTTATGGCGCAATCAACCAGTTTTCCTAAAGCCTTGACAGCTTTTTCAGCAGCGGTGTTTTCTTCCTCCATGTAAATAGAAACAAAAAATCGGCCTTTCCAGAAATTCAGCCACCCCGGCCGCCAACGGGCATCCTGCCCGATGTCCACCGCATCTCCTTCCGTGTCGTGGGTGTATACGCCGAAGGCATCCTGGGATGACCCCATGTCAAATATGTCCAGCACAATGGCAGGTCCCTGGGTAGTTGCGTAACGACGGGAAAGGCACTGCTGCATGTTGTAAGCCCGATAGACTTCGGCGCCGCCGTTAATATAGTCAAAGATGGTTTCCGGCGTGTAAATATGATCCTTCGATTCCAATGACCAGCCCATTACATTTTTGGGCAGGGCGGCCCGCAGTTCTTCGAGGGTGGTCGCATGGGAGCGTGGTGACATAAAAAGAACCATAATAGCGGTGGCTGCGAACACAGCATAAAACACGGATTGTCTGGTTGGAAAGATATTTTTCATGACAGATCCGGTGAGATCAATTGGTAGATTCTGAACCTTAGACCTTCCTTATACCCTGCACCCGGTACCATTCCATTTCCAGCGACCGGCATCCAGCAACCGGCAACCAGTATAGTGTGAATTAAAGACCAATAAGTGTCAAGGCATTATTCAGGGTTCAAGATTTTCTGGTTTCCTGCCTTCGCCGGAATGACGGTCTATATCGCAATAAATTCCCCGATTGCTCATCCATTTTTTATTGGACAGGGTTGAATTTGTGTTTATCTTCGATAACCAAGGAGGTAACAAAATGAATCTTGGACTAAATGGAAAAATTGCCCTTGTGACTGCTGCAAGCAGGGGGTTGGGGCGAGGCTGCGCGGAACAGCTGGCCGCTGAAAAGTGCCGGGTAGCGATCTGCGGCCGTGATGGAGCCACAGCAAAACAGGCAGCCGAAGAAATTGCAGCCAAAACCGGAACGGAAGTTGTGGGATTTGGTGCTGATGTGAGCCGGGTGGAAGATATCAGCCGCCTGCTTGAAGCAGTCAGACAAACCCTGGGAGACCCGGAAATTCTGGTGACCAATGCCGGCGGACCACCGCCGGGAACATTTGCCAGCACCGCCCTGGAGGAATACGAAAGGGCCCTCAATCTCAACTTGATGAGTGCCGTGCATCTGATTCATGGCGTCACACCGGCCATGAAGACCAAAGGCTGGGGCCGGATTATCGCCATCACCTCAATTTCGGTCAAACAGCCCATCGGTAACTTATTGCTGTCCAATATGGCGCGGGCCGGGTTGACCGGGTTTTTGAAAACGATTGCCACGGAACTGGCACCCGACGGCATCACCGTCAATGCATTGCTGCCGGGCACCCATAAAACATCGCGAATTGATCAGCTGGTACAGGACCGTGCTACCCGCGAAGATAAGCCTCCTGAGGAAGTCTACCAGGAGATGATGAAGGCCAATCCCAGCCAAACCATAGGCGACCCTTCTGATTTTGGGGCTGCAGCGGCTTTCTTGGCCAGTGTGCAGGCCCGCTATATTCGAGCCAGAATTTATTGGTCGACGGCGGCAACTACAAGGGCCTTCTTTAAACAAATATTCAAGGGGACTAGGCCCTTAGGGGCCTATTTCTGAAACATGTTGTCAGAAAATGTAGGTTTCGGGTGTCAGGTTTCAGGAAGAGGAGGTGCTAATTACTGTCGGGATATCGTCGTCGTCGTTCTCGTCCTCGATCTTATTGGCAACGGGCTTAACATAATCTATTTTTCGATTACGAGGACGAGGACGAGGAGGAGGAGGACGAGAAACAATCTACCGGCACTTCAGGCATTTGCCACTCATGTCTTTGCACTCAAACTGCCCCGCAGGGGCCACTTTTTCCGAGCGTTGGCTCGGAAAAAGCTTAGAGCCTAACCACCGCAGGTCGATATACATTATACCTGAATTGTGGTATTATTGCATTTTATAACCTTTGAACCCTGAACCGATCAGTTCAGGTATAAATGAGGAGCGAGAATATGTTTCGCAAAAAAGATACCGCTGAATCACGCCAACTTATGGAAGGAATTGAATTAACGACCCTGGTTCACGGTGAAAAAACACTGATGGGCCAATTTAAAATTGCCAGAGGGTCCGCTATCCCGGCTCATTCCCATCCCCATGAACAAACCGGATTTATGATCTCCGGCAAGGTGCGCTTCAATGTCGATGGAGAGATTGTGGATGTGGAAACCGGGGATAGCTGGTGCCTGCCCGGCAACGTTGAGCATTCGGCAGAGGCACTGGAAGATTCGGTAGTTATAGAGGTTTTCTCACCGGTTCGTGAAGATTACCTCTGACTATTAATCAGCGTAATCTGATCATTCAGCGTCCAAAAATCGTAGATGATCCCGATTCCAAGGAATCCCGCGGTCAGCAGGTACAATATTCCGCTGATCCATTTTCCCATATACATGCGGTGGATACCCAATATCCCCAGAAATGTCAGCAGAATCCAGGCGACATTATAATCGATGCTGCCTTCTCTGAATCTTAGGTCCGCCCTGCGGTCCATGCCGGGTATCAAAAACAAATCGATGATCCAGCCGATGAAAAACAAACCCAGGGTAAAAAAATAAATGGTTCCGGATATGGGATTTCCGTAATAAAATCGATGGGATCCCGTAAAGCCAAAAATCCACAATATGTAGCCAATAGTTTTGCGGTGGGTGTCGTTGTTGCCGTTGCTCAATTCAATTTCCCCTAATTACTGCGACCTGAAAATAGCACATCCAGGGTTGAAGGTTGTTTTTTGGAATCTGAAGAAACTTGTTAGACCTATTCTTCGGTAGCTTAATTACGTTATGCTGCGCATATTTTTTATGTTTTTTTCCAGCTGCGCTTGTAGATAATAGATCCATAAATTACAACATTAATCACGATAACCATCATGGCTAATATAAATTGCACATTGCGGGTAAGACCGGCCGGGTAAAGGACCGGCAACAGATAGGTTGCCACAAAATCACCCGCATAAGCGCCCTGCCCTCCTTTTATTCGGAGCCAGTTCTCCAGCGGGGTCAGCGGACAGATTCCACCGGTATATTCAATCCAGACCGCCCACAAGAAAGCCGGAAGATGCAGCCAGATTGTCCAGCGCCACCAAATAGCCAAAACCGCCCCCAGTACGGCAAAAATTACAAACGCCAGATGAATCAATACGACGATATCTGCAAAGATGCCGTAAGGCATGATCTAACTATTCGAATTATTCTATTTGCTGAAAATCAATTAAATTCCTTATGGTAAATCCAAAATCACCAATCCAAATTCTAAAATCTTTTAAAGTTCTTTATCCGCCAGCCTCAATCTCACAAACATCCAGGGTGCCCCCACACCTCCCCATAACCCCACCAGAGCATACCGGGTAAAGCGGAACAGGCCGGCAGGCTCCAAACCACTGAAGGCAAATTTTAAACCGCCCCACAGGCCAAAAAGGACGGTAACGCCCAGCAGGTAGGCAATCGCCCTTTTCGACCAGGTGCTTTCGCAAGAAAACCTGACAAACCGTCTCTCCAGAACGAATCCTGTACAGACTCCCATTAAAACAGAAGCCATGGAAAGGACGTATTTATCACCGGTAGGATTCAGCAAAACTAATACAAGTGGTCCGAACAATGAGATTAACAGTTGCCAGGCAAAGCCTTTCTCAATCAACCAATTTTCTACTCGGGGTGCCAACATTAGAAACAATATCAGAATTATGCCGCCAAGCAGGTAGCCGCCGAAAAGATCCGTTGGGAAATGAACCCCCAGGTAGACTCGTGAGAGCGGAATACCGACCATCAGAAAACCGGCGATCAGCCAGAATATTGCCTTGCCGGACCTGGCTGCCAGAAATCCCCAGATAGCCACGGCATTCTGAGTATGGCCGCTGGGTAGCCCCCCTCCGCTGGCATGCACAATGGATTGGACCCGTTGATCGTAGGTAAACGGACGGGGTTGATCTGCCACCACTTTGGCAATTGCATTTATGTAAGCCGAAAATAAAAGCAAAAAAAACAGGCGTGAGCCTGCGCGGCGATCAATACACCAATAATAAAGGGGCATAAAAATCAGGTAAAAAGTTTCATCTCCCAGAAAAGTTAAAGCTTTAAACGGGAGATCAAGGGTTGGACTGAACTGTTGGATCCAAAGAATAACCTGAATACCCCAATCTAATAAACTGGCCACGGATTGCTTCCTTGATAGGGTTGAGGGAATTGGGTGGAATAATAAACACGAAAAATAGAATAATTAGTGTTACTTATATTGGCGAATATGGCCCTTGAGTTAATGAGATGGAGGTTAAAAACGACAGAATTCCTCAAATATTCAATCTTCATTCTTCATTCTTCAATTGCGAGAAAACCATATACATCGGGCAATTGTACGGCGCTTCTTTCTTTCATTCCTCCGAATGTTTCACCCCCGGCGGTTGCCACCGAATAACCTGGTTCTGATAGTCAATGGTGTACTGTACGTTTTTTAGAAAATTCATTCCCAACTGGCCGCTGTAGGAGGTTGCCGGACCTTCGTGGACAATAATCAGAACGGCGGCCTTTTCCATATTGAAGGGTCCGACTTTAAAGTAGTTTACCCGACCCGATTCAACCTGAATATTTTGGCCGCCGGCAGTTTGGGCCAGCCCCTTTTTTAGGGTAACGATGTTTAACCGGTCGGCAACATCGCGATGCAGAACGATTTGTGAGGCCCCGGTATCCAGCAGCAAATTAACAACCAGCTCGACGCCGTTATTCGCCAGTGTTACCGGGACCAGAACGCGATTACCGTCGACGATGACACTGGTTTGCATCGTTTCCATCAATTTTTGTTTGGCACTTTCGGCCTTTCTTCTTTTTTCCTCTTCCTCTGCCGCTTGGACTTCCTGCAATTGTTGATTCAGACGAAGCAGCTTTTCCTGCTCCTGCCGCTGAATTTGCTCACGCTCTTTTTGCAGCGCCTGCGATTTGTCCTGCTCGGAGAGGTTATCATATTTCTCGCGATAAACCTGAACTTGATCCTGGTATGCTTCGGGTACTTTGCTAAGGTCGTCAACATAAAAAACCCGGCCTTGCTGATCAACATATTTGTAAAACTCCGAGTACGAATTCGGCGCCAGATACAGCCACCCCAAAATGACAACAAGTGGTATAAATAAGTATTTAAAGTGGATATCCATTGAAAATAATTCTTGGCTTAATTTTTCCGGTCACACAGGTTTTTGAGCATTCGGCAGCCAGTGCACGATTGAATTCGCGTAATAAGCCAGCACGTCGCGCTCTGCGTCAACCGGTTTGTAAAGCCCGTCGGTTTCTGTAACCAGTCTTCTCAATGTTAGCATATTTAATGCGTTTATTGTAGTTTCAACGCGGCTGTCGGTGGTGAAATATAGCGGAGCGCCCTGCAAGCGAAGTTCCTCGATTAGCCGGTTGGTTTGGGATTCCACTTCAGAAGCGCTCAGGCCCCGTCGATTATCATTTTTAATAACCGTGGACACCAATGATATCGGCAAAATTGGAATGACCTTTTTAATGGCTGCCATAAGCTGATCGGCCAGTTTAGCGACTTCCCGGAATCTGGGGCTGCGTTCCATCCCGCTAAAATCGATCTGCAAATTACGGCAGTATTGCCGCATGGAGATTGGAGGACCGAAATTAACACAGGCATACCCGAAACGCTGCCAGCGGCTCATTACCATCAATATCAGGCTGCGCAGCATAAAGCGCAGGGTTGTCCGAATGACAAACCACTTACTGCGTTTGGCTGCTTCAGCATCCAGGGTTCGCAACTGGCTGCGATCCTCCAGCGTGCGGTCGTAATTGATTCCGACTGGAATAAAGATAATGTCGCGATCCGCTTCCGGCGTATAGTTGCGCAGCATATAGTCCAAAACACCTAATTTCGATTTTTGCAGACGGCCATCGCGACTCAATCCGCCTTCCGGGAAAACCGCCTGGCAAACGCCTTCTTTCGTGGCCATGTGGATATAGCGTTCCAGTACCCGCCTATATAAAGCGTTGCCCGATTTTCGACGGACAAAGTAAGCACCCATGGCCCGAATTAAGGTCTGCAGCGGCCAGATCTTGGCCCACTCACCGACCGCATAGGATAGCGCGGTCCTTTCGGCTGCTAGAAATGAGACCAGCAGGTAATCCATGTTACTGCGATGGTTCATTACGAAAACCACCGTGGAATTAGAGTCAATGTTTTTAAACGCCTCATCTTCGCTAAAACCGATGTGCACCCGGTAAAGCAGCTTGGCAATTCTTTTGGATAACCAGTAGCCGAAGCGAAAATACAGGTAAGCATTAAAAGAAGGGACAATTTCTTTAGCGTAGGCGATAACTTCGGCCTGTACAATCTCGCGCGGGCATTCCCGTTTGACCGCCTCTTGCTGAACCGCTTCGATAACTTTAGGATCATATACGAGACGATCAATCAGCACCTGCCGTTTGGTTATCTGAAACGGCTTAATCTGAATATCCAGCCGCGTGCTGATTTCATCGATGACCCGATTAATCCGACGACGCAAAATCCAGCGGGTGCTGGGAATTAAGACGCGGTCCAAAACGGCCCATATTGCTATTGCCAGCAGCAAAAGAAACAGCCATATCGCAATGGTAATTTGACCACTCATAGATTTTGACTCATAATATCATAATCTGCCGTAGCAATGATTCGGACATTGCATGTTTGCAAAGCAAAGAAGAATGGTTAATTTTTTTTTTTGGTGATATGATGAAAAAATACCAGATCTTGATACCCTATGAAACTGATATTCACAAATCGATGGCGACTCCTCTACTGGGTTGCGGCGCACAATGTCCACACATTTAAGGCTATTATAGACATAATATCGGCTTTAATCAAAGAAGATTTTTCCGGAATTCATCAGCTCCAAACTTCCAGATGACGGAGCCAAGCGACATCCACAAATATTCAATTTGCAATCTTCAATTTTTGATACCGCCTCCGGCGGATTCGGGTTAGGGTCTATCACCGCAACTAAGCGTAAATTGAATCAAGGTAAAATTATGCGAAATTTGATTGTCCTGTTGATCCTTTTGGTCTGCACATCGGCTTATGCAACGGATTTCTTTCCCGGTCCGGGATGGCGGGATGAACCGAATCCATTTGCAAGCCCCGATGCAGAAATAGGCGGTGAGATATCTTTGTACCTGGCTCAATACCCTAAAAGCCTGAATTACTATCTGGACATCAGCTTCCAAGCCTCACAGATATTTGGTACGATGTATGAAACACTTTTGACGACGCATCCGGCCACCCTTGATTATGAACCCGGTATTGCTGAAAAATGGTCCATATCCGAAGATAAAAAAACATTTACTTTTTATATCGATAAAGCGGCCAAATGGAGTGATGGACGCCCCATAACCGCACGTGATATTAAATGGACCTATGATATGATTATGGACCCTAAAAACCTCACCGGTCCGCACAAAGTCGAGATGGAACGTTTCCTACCGCCGGTGGTCGTCGATGATTACACCATACGCTTTAGCGCCCGCGATGTTCACTGGAAAAACCTGGGGGCGGCCGGCCAGTTTCTGATAATGCCCAAGCATGCCTTCGAGGCCTTGGATTTTAATAAAATAAATTTTGAATTTCCTGTGGTTTCAGGCCCATACCGTATCGGCCAGATAGACGAGGGCATTTTCGTAACCCTGGAGCGACGGGAAGATTGGTGGGCCGGGAACTATAAACGAAATCAGGGCACCGGCAATTTCCAGGTCTTAAAATATAAATTCTTCGCTGAAAATGAAAATGCCTTTGAAGCATTTAAAAAAGGGGAAATTGATTTTTACCCCGTGCATACATCACGGCTGTGGGTTAACGAGACCAAAGGCGCAAGGTTTTCCAAAAACTGGATTATTAAACAAAAAGTTTACAACTACGACCCGCTTGGATTTCAGGGGTTTGCGATGAACATTCGCAAACCACCCTTTGACGATTTGCGGGTGCGCCAAGCCATGGCCCATCTGATCGATCGCAGAAAAATGAACAGCACCTTGATGTACAACCAGTACTTTCTGCACAAGTCTTTTCATGAAGATCTATATAGCAAGGACCATCCAAATCCGAACCCGCTCTTTGAAATGGACAAATCCAAAGCCCGCCGGCTTCTTGGCGAAGCGGGCTGGATTGCCAATCGCCAAACCGGCATTTTAGAAAAGAAGGGCCGGCAGTTTACATTTGAATTTTTAACCCGCAGCGCAACCTCTGAAAAATTTTTAGCGATCTTCACTGAGGACCTTAAAGATGTCGGTATTCAATTGAAGATAAATAAAAAGGATTGGGCCGCCTGGGCGCGGGATATGGATGAGTTTAACTTTCAAATGACCTGGGCCGCCTGGAGCTCTTCAATTTTTAAAGACCCGGAAGGCATGTGGTCTTCTAAAGAAGCCGATCGAAAGAGCGGCAGCAATATTACCGGCTTTAAAAACGACCGGGTCGACGGACTGATCGAAAAACAAAAATCCATTTTTGATGTCAAGCAACGCAATCAGATAAATCGGGAGATCGATCAAATCATTTACCAGCAAGTCCCCTATGTCTTGCTGTGGAATATAAACTATCATCGACTGTTGTATTGGAACAAATTCGGAACGCCGGATTGGGTGGAACCGAAATACGGCAGTGAATTCAGTCCAATTTTGTATTGGTGGCTGGACGAAGATTCCCTGGCTGATCTTCAGGATGCGATGCAGAATAAGTCTGCGCTTCCGCCAAAGCCACCTTCCATATACTTTGATAAATTGTATGAGGAGTAGGTAAAACGATGGATCACAAAATGGTATTTAAAATATTTCTGGTATTGATGTTGGCATTGATTACCGCAGACTCCAGTTGGTCCGGTCAGAAAATAAAGATCACCCACGCCCTAGCCATGGCGGGTTCGCCCAAATACGCCGAAGACTTTAAACATTTCGATTATGCCAACCCCAACGCGCCCAAAGGCGGGAATATAAAATTGGGAGCTGTCGGTACATTTGACAGTTTGAATCCGTTTATCATCAGGGGCGTGCCGGCCACAGGTATCGGCCTAATATACGATACCTTAACGGTTCAATCACTGGATGAGCCGTTCACCCAGTACGGCTTAATTGCCGCAAAAATCGAACTGCCCCAAGACCGATCCTGGGTGATTTATCATATTAATTCTAAAGCCATATTTCATGATGGCGCCTCGATCACGGCCGCGGATGTTGTATTCTCCTTTAACCTGCTCATGGAAAAAGGCGATCCGATGTATAGCAAATACTGGGCTGATGTAAAGAAGGTTGAAGCATTGGACGATCTAAGGGTCAAATTTTATTTGGGCGACAAGACAAACCCTGAGCTGGCTTTAATTATCGGACAAATACAAGTCATGCCGAAACATTACTGGGAGAGCCGTGATTTTACGCAACCCGGCCTGGAGGTTCCCATCGCAAGCGGACCCTATAAGGTTCTGGAGTTTAAACCCGGTCGGTCCATAACCTACCAACGTCACGATGACTACTGGGCTAAAGATCATCCGGTAAATAAAGGACGGTATAATTTTGATACGATGACTTATGACTACTATAGAGATCCAACGGTGTCACTGCACGCCTTTAAAGCAGGTGAGTATGATTTTCGCCAGGAAAATAGTTCAAGAGCATGGGCCACCGCTTACACCGGCCCTCCGTTTGACGCCGGGTTCATCATAAAAGAAGAAATCGACAATGATGTGAATCAGGGCATGCAAGGTTTTGTTTTCAACACTCGTCGAGACCTGTTTAAGGATAGAAAAGTCAGAGAAGCGCTGACATACGCCTTTGATTTTGAATGGACCAATAAGACTCTTTTTTTTGGGCAGTACACCCGCAGCAAAAGTTATTTCTCAAATTCGGAACTGGCTGCCAGCGGGCTGCCCGGTCCGGGGGAATTAAAAATTCTCGAATCCTACCGGGATCAATTACCCGGCGAAGTATTTGATAAAGCCTATCAACCGCCTGAAACAGACGGCTCCGGCAATATCCGCAGCAATATCAGAAAAGCGCTGCGGTTGTTGAAACAGGCCGGATGGAAAATCCAGGGCAAGAAACTGGTTAATAAAAAAAGCGGCGACCCCTTTATTCTGGAACTTTTGCTCATCGATCCGGCTTTCGAACGGGTAGCGCTGCCATTTAAAAAAAACCTGTCGCGTTTGGGGATAGAGATGAATATTCGCGTCGTAGACACGGCCCAGTTCATCAATCGGCGCCGGGATTTTGATTTTGACATGATCGTCGCCAGAATTCCTCAATCTGAATCACCGGGCAATGAACAAAGAGAATACTGGGGGTCCAGTGCCGCTGATATAACCGGTACAAGCAATTATGCCGGAATCAAAAACCCGGTGATCGACGATATTATCGAACAGGTAACCTCAGCGCCTGGCCGGGATGAGCTGGTATATACAACCCGCGCACTTGATCGTGTTCTGCTATGGGGATATTATGTCATTCCCCAGTGGCACATCGCCAAGTACCGTGTGGCCTACTGGAATAAGTTCTCAAGGCCGAAAATAACGGCGCGCTATTCACTGGGGTTTGACACCTGGTGGATCGACGCTGGTAAGAATGCAAAATTACTTGATTTCAAGGGAAATCTCAAAAATTAATACCTGGATTTTAGCGCAACGATAATCGCGCCAGGTCAATTGCGGAAACTTGACCTCGAACTTCACCAAGGATTATTTTCGTGCAAAATTCAGGTAACCGTCCTGAAAACGAATGATCGCTTATATTATTCGACGCTTATTTTTTGTCGTTCCGACCTTACTCGGCATTATTACGCTGAATTTCTTTATCATTCAAGCTGCGCCGGGTGGCCCGGTGGAACAGATGATTGCCCGGCTTCAAGGAGAAGAGGTCCGGGCGACGGAACGTTTCATGGGCAGCGACAGAGGTGAGGCCGGCAAATCAGTTGATTCCGGCCAAAACATCACCAGCAAGTACCGCGGCGCCAGAGGGCTTGATCCACAGCTTATCAAAAAAATCGAAAAACTGTACGGTTTCGACCAGCCTGCCTACATCCGCTTTTTCAATATGATTAAAAAATACCTGGTATTCGACCTGGGCGAGAGTTTGTTTCGGGGCAGCTCCGTAGTCGGGTTGATTGTCTCCAAACTGCCGGTCTCTGTCTCTTTGGGTATGTGGAGTACGCTGATTATATACCTCATTTCCATACCGATGGGTATTCGCAAAGCGGTCACCCATGGCTCAATGTTTGACGTCTGGTCCAGTACGGCCATCATTGTCGGATACGCCATACCCGGGTTTTTATTTGCTGTTTTGTTAATCGTTGTTTTTTGCGGCGGAGTTTATTTGGACTGGTTTCCCCTGCGTGGACTTGTTTCGGACGATTTTGCCGCCATGTCATTGGGTGGGAAAATATTGGATTACTTCTGGCACCTGGCACTTCCTGTTACGGCTCTGGTGATCGGAGGGTTTGCTACCCTGACCATGCTGACGAAAAATGCCTTTCTGGACGAAATCGGCAAACAGTATGTGGTTACCGCCCGGGCCAAAGGATTAGCCGAAAATCAGGTTTTATACGGACATGTCTTCCGCAATGCCATGCTCATTATCATAGCCGGTTTTCCAGCAGCATTTATCAGTATGTTTTTCACGGGTTCTTTGCTGATTGAAACCATTTTCTCCCTCGACGGTCTTGGCCTGCTTGGGTTTGAATCCGCCTTGAATCGAGATTATCCCGTTATGTTTGGTACGCTGTATATTTTTACCTTATTGGGACTTTTGCTGAAAATTGTGAGCGATATTACCTATACCATCGTTGATCCGAGAATTGACTTTGCAACCAGAGATTCATGAAGACTGACAAAAAGAAACGAAAACGGTTTCAGCTAAATCCAATCAATCAGCGCCGCTGGCGTAGCTTTAAAGCCCACCGCCGCGGCTTCTGGTCTTTGTGGATTTTTCTGGCGCTTTTCTGCATCAGTTTGTTCGCCGAATTCATCGCCAATGATAAACCCGTGCTGATATACTATGACGCTAATCTATATTTCCCAATTTTGAAAAGCTATCCCGAAATCACCTTCGGCGGAGAGTTCGAGACCGAGGCTGAATACCGTGACCCCTTTGTACGGGAATTGATAGAGGAAAATGGATTTGCCCTTTGGCCGCTGATACAGTTTGCCGATGATACCATTAATTACGATCTTGCCGTCCCGGCCCCAGCCCCGCCATCGCCCGTAAATTGGCTGGGAACTGATGATCAGGGCCGTGATATTGCTGCCAGGCTGATTTATGGTTTCCGGATCTCGGTATTATTCGGCTTGTGCCTCACCTTGGTCAGCTCATTCATCGGTGTCTCGGCCGGTGCCTTGCAGGGGTATTACGGCGGCTGGATTGATTTGTTGGGCCAGCGATTCATGGAAATTTGGTCCGGTCTGCCTGTTTTGTATCTGTTGATTATTTTAGCCAGCATTGTGCAGACCAATTTCTGGTGGCTCTTGGGAATCATGCTGCTGTTCAGTTGGATGATGCTGGTGGATCTGGTGCGGGCAGAATTTTTGAAAGGTAGAAATCTGGAGTATGTTCGTGCCGCAAGGGCCCTGGGATTGAAAGATCTCATTATCATGTTTCGTCACATTTTACCCAATGCGATGGTTTCGACGATAACATTTATGCCGTTTATTCTAAGCGGATCCGTTACGACCCTGACCGCGCTGGATTTCTTAGGTTTCGGACTGCCGGCCGGCTCCCCCTCATTGGGTGAACTGCTGCGCCAGGGCAAAGCCAATTTGCATGCCGCCTGGATTGGAATATCAGCTTTTGTTGTTTTATCGGTGATGTTGACACTGCTTGTTTTTATCGGAGAAGCCGCCAGAGATGCCCTTGACCCAAGGCATGGGACCAATAATTAGAATCGTGTCTAACATGTATACTAATGAAAAGATTTGGAATTTGAGGTTTGGAATTTGGGATTTATGTGACTTCAATTTTGGCAAGAAAGAGCTAATTGAAGTTTTGATTCGAGTTCAGAAAAGAGCAATAGGCCAATATGACAGAACCTTTATTAAAAATCGAAAACCTATCCGTTGACTTTAAGGGTGCTGACCGTGTTATCCATGCCGTGAAACAGGTTTCACTTGATGTTAATCGTGGTGAGACCATGGCGCTGGTGGGAGAAAGCGGATCCGGCAAATCTGTTACCGCGCATTCCATATTGCGTCTGCTGCCTTATCCGCAGGCCTCTCATCCCTGCGGCGCAATTTACTTTGACAATCTGGAAACCCTGGCCGCGACATCAGATCAAATTCGATCACTGCGAGGCAATAAAATCGGGATGATTTTCCAGGAACCCATGACCGCCTTTAACCCGCTGCAGACCATTGAACGACAAATAAACGAAGTGCTCATATTGCACAAGGGTCTCAGCGATTCCCAGGCCGGTCAACGAACCAGAGAATTGCTGGAACTGGTCGGCATCGAAAATGCCGCCCAACGCATGAGCTCCTACCCCCACGAACTTTCCGGCGGACAGCGACAGCGTGCCATGATTGCGATGGCCCTCGCCAATAACCCGGAATTACTCGTTGCTGACGAGCCGACAACAGCCCTCGATGTCACGGTTCAGGCCCAGGTTATCGATCTGCTCAAAAGTCTACAACGGCAGTTTAAAATGACGGTTCTGCTCATCACCCATGATTTTAGCGTGGTCCAAAAGTTTTCAGACCGGATTGCAGTCATGTATCAAGGTGAAATCGTTGAAACCGGAAATTCAGCTGACATATTTGCCGATCCTCAACATGCCTACACAAAATTGCTCATGCGATCTGATCCTGGCGGAGAACCGGGTCCGGTAGACAGCAAAGCCGCAACGATCGTAAAAACCAGCAATCTAAAAGTCTGGTTCCCAATTAAAAAAGGCATTTTAAAAAGAACGGTGGATCACGTCAAAGCGGTGGACGGAATTACTCTCCGGGTTCGACAGGGACATTCACTGGGCATCGTTGGCGAAAGCGGATCCGGAAAAACGACGCTCGGATTGGCAATATTACGCCTGATTAGCAGTAAGGGCGGAATCGTATTTCAAAAATTTGCAATTGACGGTTTCAATCAAAAGCAAATGCGGTCGTTGCGAAAAGAGATGCAGGTTGTTTTTCAGGATCCTTTCGGCAGCTTGAGCCCGCGCATGTCTATCGCCAAAATCATAGAAGAAGGCCTTGATATTCATAAGTCGGCAGATAAAGAAAGGTTTGAAGCGGAAATAATTAAAGTATTAGAAGAAGTCGATCTCGACCCGGATGTTCGTCATCGTTACCCCCATGAATTTTCCGGTGGTCAGCGGCAGCGGATCGCTATTGCCAGGGCGCTTGTCCTCAAACCCAAATTGCTTGTATTGGACGAACCCACTTCGTCTCTGGATAGATCCGTGCAATTTCAGGTCATTAATCTTCTCAAAGATTTGCAGTTGAAGTATGGCATAACCTATCTATTCATCACCCATGATCTAAAAATTGTAAAAGCTCTCTGCCACGAAGTTATTGTGATGAAATCCGGGGTTGTTGTTGAAGCAGGTCCCGCCCCGGACGTATTCAAAAATCCTCAGCAGGAATATACCCAAGCACTGCTCGCGGCAGCATTCAGCTAGTGTCGCATCCCACTATTACAGAATAAAAACCGAACTGAAAACATAATTTATAGCTAAAAAGTATAAATAATTCAATCCGAGTTTTGGAAAAGACTTCTATTGTCCACCTGGAACTGGCACGGCTGCAATCAGCTCTTTGGTGTAGGGATCCTGCGGGTTGTCGATAATATCTTTGGTTTCTCCATGTTCGACGATTTTACCGCGGTTCATCACGGCAACCCGATCGGCGATATGACTGACGACGCTCAAATCATGGGATATGAACAGGTAGGAAAGATTATATTTTTCGCGCAGATCTTCCAGCAGGTTGATCACCTGAGCCTGCACGGATACGTCCAGCGCACTGACCGGTTCATCACAGACAATAAAATCCGGTTTCATGGAAACAGCTCTGGCGATATTGATCCGCTGACGCTGGCCCCCGGAAAACTCGTGGGGAAATCGATAAATGGCTCCGTCTTCAAGCCCGACATCATGCATTAATCTTCTGGCATGTTCCTCCCTACGACCTTCCAACAGTCCGAATTCAACCAACCCTTCGGTAACGATATCCAGGATATTCATGCGCGGATTTAAGGAGGAAAGGGGATCCTGAAATATAATTTGAACTCGGCGCCTTAAATCTCTCAAATCGCGCCGGCTGACTGAAAGCAAATCCCGGCCATCAAAATCGGCACGTCCAGCATGGGCTTTTTCCAGACCCAACAGGGTTCTGCCGAGGGTCGTCTTACCGCAGCCGGACTCTCCCACCAGGCCCAGGGTTTCTCCTTTGTTTATATAAAACGAAACGCCGTCGACGGCTTTGACATAACCGACGGTGTGGGCCCAAATCCCCCGGCGAACCGGAAACCAGGTTTTCAGTCCTTCAACGTTTAGCAGAGTTTGTGTCTGTGTATGATTGCTCATATACTTAAAATGCCTAACCCGGACGAGCCGGAATTGAAGATTCAAGATTCAATTGAACGTATCCGCTATCCAACATGCAGCCCGATGGCCCTCGCCGACTTTTATCAAGGGTGGGATTTCCCGCGCACATTGATCAAATGCATGCGGACAGCGGTCACGAAAATGGCAGCCGGATGGATAGTTGTATGGCGATGGTACCTGCCCGGGAATTGCTTCAAGACGACCGCTTTCGGCTGCTACTGTTAACTTTGGGATGGAATTTAAAAGCCCCTGGGTGTAGGGATGAGCAGGATTTGCAAATATATCGTCTTTGCTGGCTTCCTCAGCAATACGGGAAGCATACATCACGACCACCCGGTCGCACATTTCCCAGATAACCCCCATGTCATGGGTAATCAGTAAAATGGATGTCTTCTCCTGGCGCATTTCTTTGATCAACGAAAAAATTCTAGCCTGTATGGTTACATCTAAGGCCGTGGTGGGTTCATCGGCAATGATCAGATCAGGTTCCAGCATCATGGCCATGGCGATCATAACCCGCTGCTGCATACCGCCCGAAAGCTGGAAGGGATAAGCGAACATACGCTCTTTAGCATCAGGGATCCTCACCTTTTCAAGCCACTTTTCGGCCAGCGCCCAGGCTTCTTTTGGGGAAATATCGTTGTGAAGCCTGAGTGTCTCTACCAGCTGTTGACCGATTCTCAGCAACGGAGAAAGGGCGGATAAAGGCTCCTGAAAAATCATACTGATGGATTTTCCCCGAATTTGGCGCAGTTCGTCAAAGCCCAGTTTGAGCAAATCATGGCCCTTAAAAAAAATCTGGCCCGCATCTATTTTGCCGGGCGGCGATGGAATCAGTCTTAAAATACTGAGGGAAGTAACCGATTTCCCACAGCCGGATTCCCCGACCAATCCGACAATCTCACCGCTTTTGACCTGCAGCGATACATGATCAACTGCTTGAAAAACACCGTCATCGGTATGAAATGAAACGCTCAAATCGCGAGCGTCGAGCAAGTTATCATTCATCAATCAAGTCTCTGGTACCGTTTTGGGTCGTAGGCGTTGCGGATTCCCTCCCCCACAAAAACGCCCAGCAGCATGACTGTAAATAACGCCAGGGACGGATAAAGAATGAGCCACCAGGCCCATCTAAACTGTTGGGCCTGAAAGATAAGCTCCCCCCAGCTGGGTGTCGGAGGCGGAAGTCCGAAGCCGAGGTAGTCCAGGGCGGCAAGGGCGCCGATGGCACCGACCAAAGAAAATGGAAAAAATGTGACGACGGGAACCAGGCCATTGGGCAGGATATGCTTGAAGATGATTTTATGGGAACCGATGCCCATGCATTTGGCGGCTTCGACAAACGGTTGTTTTCTGAGCCTTAAAAATTCAGCCCGCATGTAATAGGAAATGCCGATCCAATTGAACATTCCATAGCAGATAAGCAAAAGCGGAAAACTTCGTCCATACACCGATCCCATTAGAATCATGATATATAGAAACGGAAGTGCGCTCCAGATTTCGATTAGGCGTTGACCGGTAATGTCAACCGCACCACCGTAGTAGCCCTGCAATGCGCCGGTAACGATTCCCACAACCATGGAAGCAAAGACAAGCAGCAGTCCGAAGGTCATGGATGTTCTCAACCCGTAAAGGATGCGGGCGAATACATCTCGACCCGCCCCATCTATACCCAAAATGTGCCCTTTGACGGGTCTGAATGGGAAGCGAACATCTTCTTTGTCAAAAGTTACCGTATACAATCGGCCGTTGGCCGCTAGCCTGAGATTGTCCAGCGATCCTGAAAACCGGCTTGCGACATGGCTTAAAATATCTTCTTTTGCGCCTTCGGAAAGCTTCGACCACAGGTTTGGGCCGCGTTGCGCTGAAGATGGTGACCGACTATTCAGTGCACGATCAAACGTTATTTCAAATATTTGATCGGCATCCGGTATTCCTTTGGACACCGACTCTTTAAATGTTAAACGCACGGTCTTGGGCGATCTTTTGCGCTTCGAAAATGTGGCAAGCGAGATTATGGTCTCTTTGCCGTCGTCACCTCTGGTTCGGGCGCTAAAAGCAGAACTATTCTCGTTCTTAAACCGAATGGCAACGGCCTGGCGAATGGATTCTGGAATATTAAAGAAATCGGTCAAAAGCAAATTTCTGACTTCTTTGTCGGTTTTACCGATAAAGGACCCGAATGATGCCGATCTGGCTATGGAAAAATCTTCTCGCACATTTACGGTACCGATCATGGGCATGAAATTAAATCGGACCGTAACCACATCCGCCACATCAATTGATTCAGGATTTACACTGGCGTAGGGCCCGAATGCGATCGGCGGAAATACCATGTAGTTTTCTAAAATTTGCGCAAAATCCGAACCACTGTTGATCGCGTGATAGTCGGGCCGTGTTTGCTTGCCACTGCCGGTAAAGGTGTCGTCCGGGTAATATTTGAATACCGGGAAATATGATCGATCTTTGTAGTTTATGTACAGCGGGATATCGTTGCAGATCAGTTCAGCGCCAAAGCTGATAACATAAATAATGGTAATAATCCACAAAGAGATGTAAGCTCGCTTCATCTCCTTAAGACGCATCAGGCGCTTTTGGGTTATCGGATTTTTAATGACTCGGTTTAGCAGTCCCACAATTGGTATCTATTTAGTTTTGCTGAAAGTTAATCCGTGGATCAATCAAAACATACATGAAGTCAGACAATATATTGCCCACCAGGCCTAATATGGCGGTTAACGAGAGGATGCCCATAAAAACCGCGTAATCACGGCCGACGATGGCCTCCAGGCTCAGGCGCCCCATCCCCGGTATTTCAAATACCGTCTCAATAATTACAGAACCGGCAAACATCACCGTTAATATTGCTCCGAATCCGGTGGCAATCGGGATCAGAGAGTTGCGCAGTGCATGTCCCCATATCGCGCGCCGCAAGCTGCCGCCTTTTGCCAGTACGGTTCGGATATAATCTTTGCCTATCTGCTCTAGCAGGGAATTTTTCATCAACAGGGTCAGGACTGCAAAGTTACCGATCACATAGCATAGCACCGGCAGGAACATGTGCATAAAAATGTCGGCGGCTTTGCCCCAAAGTGTCAGATCCATATAATTATCAGAGTAGAATCCCGATGCCGGGAATATGTCCCACAGGCTGTCTACGGTGCCACAAAAAAGCATTTTTAATACCATTCCAAATGCAAATGGTGGAATCGCATAGCCCGTAAACACGATGATGCTGGATATCAGATCGAACGCCTTATCGTGGCGCAACGCTTTGAGAATGCCCAGGGGGATACAAACAATATATGACAGGACAAAACCCGTGACACCAAAAATGAGTGAAACCTTAAATCGCTGTTTTATCAACTGCCAGGCGGTTTTGTTGGGAAATTTATATGATTCCATTCGCATACCGAGTCTGTCGGTAACGAGCCATTTCCAGTATCTGAGGTAAAACGGTTTGTCAAAACCAAAATGCGCTTCAATTGCCTTGCGCTGGTCTTCTGAAATGGAGCTTGTTACCCCGGCGCCCCTGCCGGACTCCGCAGCCCCGATTCCTTTCATTTGCATGACAATTTGTTCCACGGGACCACCCGGCACAAATTGAATGAGCGCAAAACACAGCAGCGTAATCCCTAAAAATGTCGGGATCACCAGCAAAAACCGTCTGATAAAATAATCTAACTTTTCCATAACTTAATTAATCCGCCCTGAAAAATAGCACATTCAGAAAATATTCAATTTACAATCCCGGCTCGCCCGGGTCTGGTATTGGCATCTATACTTGTATTTATATTGTAATATATTTTTTAGCACTTGTCCAAATGGTAAATCCTTGACACCATCACGGGAGTTCCTTATTTAAAGATTCACAGCATTAGATAGCGCCACAAGTTAGCACGAATTTTCGCGAATATCATTTTTGAAATCGGTTCACATGCCATATTCCGTCGCGATAATTCGTGGTTATTCGTGGATATTCGTGGTTAAATAATCTTTAATTTGGGATTGAAATATTATGTTTTCCAGCGAATTTAACACACCGAAATCAGAGCTCGACCTCAGAATAGTAAAACTGCAGGACCATCTCAAACAACACAACATCGATGCAGCTTTAATTTTGCAGCGCGTCGACCTGTACTATTTTAGCGGAACCTTTCAACTCGGCAGCCTCTACATTCCGGTGGATGGCGATCCCATCCTGATGGTGAACAGAAATACCGCGCGCGCCAAAGCTGAATCCTTCGTAGAAACGATCGTACACCTGGAAGGTCCCAAACGCATTCCGGAAATCATCAAGGGAAAAGGATACCGCATTCCCGACACACTGGGGCTGGAGCTCGATGTCTTGCCGACCAACATGTATTTAAACTATCAAAAACTTTTCAGCGGCACCGATATCAGGGACATATCCCTTGCCATTCGTTTGCAGCGCGCCGTTAAATCTCAATATGAACTTGGCATCATGCGCCGGGCGGCTGGGCTGTCCGACCAGGTCGCCGAATGGGTACCGAATATTGTGCGTGAGGGAATCACAGAACTCGAGCTGGCCGGTCTGGTTGAAGCAGAAGCCAGAAGACTTGGCCACCAGGGAGTAATCAGGATGCGCCTGTGGGGCAGTGAAATGTTCTACGGACATCTGCTGTCCGGGCCCACGGGAGCGGTGCCCAGCTATCTGTCTTCACCGACCGGGGGCACCGGCGCCAGCCCGGCCATAGCCCAGGGACCAAGCTATAAAACAATCCAGCGCCACGAACCGGTGATGGTTGACTATATCTTCGCCTACAACGGATACCTATGCGATCATACCCGAATTTATTCACTGGGGGATTTGCCCGATGATCTGCTGGAAGCACATGCCTCCATGATCGAGGTGCAGCGGATCATAAAAAAAGTTGCCCGACCGGGTGTCACATCCGGTGAAATCTACAATCAGGCCCTGGCAAAAACTCAGGAATTGGGTTATGAAGACCATTTTATGGGAGCCGGCGGCGAGCGGGTGCGCTTTGTCGGCCATGGAATTGGCTTGGAAGTGGATGAATTTCCCTTTCTGGCTGCCGGCCAAAAACTTGAGCTGCAACCGGGAATGACTATTGCCCTGGAACCCAAACTGATTTTTCCGGGCAAAGGTGTCGTCGGCATTGAAAACACGCATGTGGTGGCTGACGATGGGTTGGAGCAGCTTAGTCAGTTTCCGGATGAAATTATGGTTATTTAACGCTGTATAGCAGGCTTAGCCGGTTTGCCCGTTGAGCCGGTTAACGG
The DNA here is from genome assembly GCA_902749685.1 of Olavius sp. associated proteobacterium Delta 1. GTDB lineage: Bacteria > Desulfobacterota > Desulfobacteria > Desulfobacterales > JAFDCJ01 > JAFDCJ01. The sequence continues at coordinate 35,126 of CACVKW010000888.1, forward strand.
ACCCAACGGGCTCAACGGGCTCAACGGATTAACGGGCCAAACCGGCTCAACCGATAAACGGATTGTGGAGGTTACCTAACTATGAAACCCGATATTTCTCCCCAGGAATTACGTCAACAAATCCGTACCCGCCAGTGGACCACGCCCACTTCCGGCTCCGCATCAGGCTATCTGCAGGCCAATCTGGTGATCCTGCCGGCGGATGAAGCATTTAATTTTTTGCTTTTTTGTGTGCGCAACCCCAAGCCCTGTCCGATTTTAGATGTGCTGGAGCCGGGACAGGTTGAGCCGATCATTGCACCCGGCGCGGATTTGCGCACGGACCTGCCGCGCTATAAAGTTTTTGAAAACAGAGAATTTAAAACCGATGTTGAAGATGTCAGTGACTATTTTCGTGATGATATGGTCAGCTTTCTGTTAGGCTGCAGCTTTTCTTTTGAAAATGCCATGCTGGCAGCCGGCCTGCCCATCCGCAATATGGCAGAAGATAAAAACGTCTCGATGTATATCACCAACAGAAAATGCATCCCGGCCGGTCCGTTTTCAGCCCAGCTCGTGGTAACCATGCGACCCATGACGCCGCAGCAGGCGATTAGAGCCACGCAGGTAACCACCCGCTTTCACCTGACCCACGGAGCCCCTATTCATCTGGGAGACCCGGTAAAGATTGGCATTAACGATTTAGACAAACCCGATTTCGGCGATTCGGTTACCGTGCGGGACGGTGAGATACCCGTATTCTGGGCCTGCGGCGTGACCTCCCAGCTGGCGGCAACCTCGGCCCCGCTTTCGCGGGTCATCACCCATGCCCCGGGCCATATGTTTGTTGCTGATCTTAAAGACGAAGATTTGACAATCCTCTGAACAATGGAGCGGGGCTCAATTGTTTAACCGAAGCATTTTAGCTTGTGGGAGCGGTTTCCAACCGCGATTAACTCGGTCTGAAATATATCTTATACCCCTGATCAGGCGCCACGTTATGAGTGGATATCGAGGATGTCCGCTTGCTGCGGTCGCAGCAGAAAGGGGAGATAAAGGCTAAAGGGGTCAAGTCTGCTCTTGACTCTTGCATCATATAAATTTTCTATTTTAATGGCTTAAGAGTCAAGAGCAGACTTGACCCCTTTTTTGCGAAGGAGGCTGACATGCTGAAAAAATTTCTCGCAATTGTTGTACTTTCATTTCTGCTTGGTATTTCCAACCTTGCTTGTAGCGGGCCTCATGGGAGTCAGGTCAGGATCACCATTCTTCAAATGAATGATGTCTATGAGATGGACCCGGTTAGCGGCGGGAAAGAAGGCGGACTGGCGCGGGTCGCAACCCTGCATGACCAGCTTTCAAAAACAAACCCGAACACCATCGTTGTTTTGGCGGGCGATTTGTTTAGTCCATCGGCTCTGGGAACCGCCCCGTATGAGAGCGGCCGGTTGGACGGAAAACAGATGGTCGCCGCGATGAACGCTCTCGGCCTTGATTACATAACCTTCGGCAACCATGAGTTCGATATCAAAAAAAGATCTTTTTACGACAGGCTCAAAGAATCGGAGTTCAGCTGGATATCAAGCAATGTTTTCGATGAAAATGGGAAGCCTTTTCCGGGTGTTGCCGATACTGAAATGATTGAGATCGATGGAATTAAGGTCGGAATTTTTTCTTTGACAATTAAAAAAAACTTCACGAATTACGTGTCTTACGAAGACCCATTTGAAGTCGCACAAAAGAAAGTTGCCGAGCTAAAGCCAAAAATGGACATCCTGATTGCGTTAACCCATCTGACCATTGAAGATGATATTAAGTTAGCTAACCGCTTTCCTGAAATAGATATGATCATCGGTGGACATGATCATGAAAATATGCAGTATTGGCGAGGAAAAAATTACACCCCGATATTTAAAGCTGACGCCAATGCCCGGACGGTTTATATCCATAACCTGGTGTATGACAAGGGGGCGCAAAAAAAGTTACTGATAAACTCCAAACTTAAGCAAATTACCGATTCCCTGCCGGACCAGGCAAAAACAGCTAAAGTTGTCGAAAAGTGGCGCAATATTGGCTATAACAGTTTCCGCAAGGCCGGGTTTGAGCCTGCCAAAGTGGTAACATCGACCAACGTGGAATTGGACGGCCTTGAAGCGAGCGTCAGGAACGTTCCCACAAAGCTTACGGAATTAATTGCCCAGTCAATGCTTAGCGTATCGCAAGGGGCCCAGCTATCTTTTTATAATAGTGGCTCCGTAAGAATCGATGATGTTATTCCGGCGGGGAAAATAACGGAATATGATGTACTCAGGGTGCTTCCCTTCGGAGGTGACATTGTGACGACTAAAATGAAAGGCTCCCTGTTAAAACGCACCTTGGACCAGGGTATGGCGAATAAAGCCACTGGAGCATACCTGCAAAAAGGCAATGTAACCGGCGGGGATGGAAAGCCCTGGATGGTCGGTGGAAATATCCTCGATGAAAAAGCGACATACTCCGTGGCAACGGCAAAATTTCTTTTAACGGTTGGCGACGATAACCTTGAATTCTTAGTAAATAACCCTGATGTTCCAATCATTGAAAACAAAGGAGATGTCAGGAAAGCCTTGATAACGCAGCTTGAAAAAACTTTTGGTGAAGGGAAATAATCGAATAGAAATGACAGGCATACGTTCATGGTTAATTTTCGATTAAATATAAACCAGCGTCTAAAGGATAATCAATGAATAACAGGCTTGAAAATATCATCGCAGAATTGAAAAATAACGAAGAGGAAATCATATCATTCTTCAAAGGCTTGAATTCCGGGCAGCTCGCCATGACGGTTTATCCGGAAGACCCCGGCTGGACGGTGCAGCAGATGCTGGCCCATCTGATCACCATCGAAGGCCCGATGCAGTGGCTGTTTAAAAATTTACTGGCCGGAGGCCCGGGTTCACCGGTAGATTTTGACCTTGACCGCTTCAACCGCACCCAGCCCCGGAAACTGGACGGGCAGTCGCTCGATGAACTCTGCGAAAATTTCCGGTCAGTGCGCCGGGAGACAATTACAATCGTCGAAGGCATGGAAGATAAAGACCTGGATCGCGAAGGCCGTCACGCCTTTCACGGGCATGGCAAACTGGAGCGATTTATCGTCTGGGCCTATGAGCACGCCCGATTGCATCTGGCTGACATTCGGAAAGCATTGCAATAGTATTTTATATTGACATCTCACAATGTGGTATTAATCTAATTTTAGATTGATATCGAGTTAGGATTCAAAAGCATATCATCGAGAGGACGGTCAGAATTCAGATATTTATAAGATTTTTCACAATAGAGACTTAAAATAAATATTGGGGAAATCTTATACAGTAGGTTATGCCATCGAATCACATCTTCACATGAAACTGATTGCTGAATTCTAACAGTGCTGTTTCTTCACCACCACCCCGCCTGACGTTGACCTGGCTGAATCTAAGATTCCGATGGCATCATTGCTGACAGATAAATCTAACATTTACTGCAGCTATTAATACCCCAATTTGGTGAATTAGTTTTACTAGGAAGACTTACAATTGTTTTTCTCCGGACAACCCGAAGAATCTTAACAAAACATTATTATCGCTTCTCACCCCCTCTCTCATGGCTTTACTTTTCTCGACAGACTAGCTTTGATGCATTTGTTTGTGTCCGAGCATAGAATTCATTCATTATTTTTATATTTCACTATTGTACAAATACCGTCAGATTTCTATCCGCAAATTACTTCAAATGAATATTTCAACAGTACTTAAATTCAAGATTTGACACTATGTTTCTAGTTGCGATTCGGAGACCTCGATGGAAACGGCAACCTGCACCTGACCGTGGCGAATTCCGGAAGCGACGATGTCTCGGTGCTTCTGGATCAACGGGTACGGTGCCTGGCCACACGCGCTGGCAAGTTGCTGACCGCGTGGAAGGTGAAAGGAGACGGTCATGAAAAATATAAGGTATCTAGAAAATGACGGCAGGAGGCTATCAATGGAGAACCGAGCCAGGGTCACCTCCCCTCCCCGGAAGCGACAGGAAAGGGATGGAAAACCGTTTTTCCGTTTGGCGGCTGTGATCTTGGCGACAGTATTCTTGTGGTTCGGCAGTGGCCCCGTTCCTGCGAATGCCTTTTTAGTCGACATTGATCCGTACGGGGTCGGCAGCTTTGAGCCCTTAATCCAGAAAGGCCTTGTTGCCATCGAGTCTGCCTCTGAAAGCGAGTTGATTTTTGACGGGGAAGGCGGCGTTAGTAAGACAGAGAGAGCGGCAGCGGCCTATGCTGGCGATGGTATAGAGCCCATAGCGGTTACCTCAGCACAGGTTAGCAGTGCTTGTGGCTCGGGACAAAACTGCGATATTGGTTTCGGGGATAATCATAGGATCAACTCAGACGCCGGCGCTGGTATCAGATGGGATTATATCATCCAGCGAAAGGACGGCGGGAGCTTGGGGTTTTTCGTTGATATTCCGCTGAAGATCGATTACCGGATGAGCCTGATCGCCAACGGCGCCGAAGCCGAAGCGGATGGAGAGGTTCGGATTGTGGATTCTTTTTTTGGAGAATTGGACAGCACGCGCTGCAATATTGGAACGGGCAGAGATTCGTCATTTTGCCCGGATGGCCCCGCAGGAACCCTCACGTTCACGGTCAGCAGCGGTAATAACAGCAACTTGGTAGGCTTGGAAATACAAGTGGGTGCCTTCACTGTAGTTTCGGCCGAGGGGTGTGAATCTCAGGGCTTCCCCAATCCGTGTATTCCCAAGTCCGAGGCTTCGGCGACAGAGGCGCTTGCGAAAGCTTTCCTGTACGTTGATCCCGCTTCTGACCTGGCGGACGAGATAGATGTTCTCGTCCGTGAAAGCCTTAATTCACCCAACTATGTCCCGGCAGTTCGTACGCCCATACTCCCCCTGGCCAGACAACTCTTTCCGGAGGCGCAATTCTTTCCAGCCGGAGGGATCGAGGATACAACCGTCGCGGCAGCAATCGATGACTTCAACAGCGACGGCAACCTGGATGTGGCCGTCGCAACGCAACAGGGCTTTAACCTCCAAGGACGCGTTTCGGTGCTTCTGGGAGATGGCGGCGGCGCCTTATCCCTGCCTTTACCGCAAATTGAAGTAGGATTGGGAGTACGGTCGATCGTGACAGGCGATTTCAACAGCGACCTCATCCCGGATTTGGTAACGGTAAATGGAGACGGCGACGATGTCTCGGTGCTTCTGGGTAACAATGACGGTACATTCCGGAGACCTGATCCGCCGTATGACGTTGTCGCAGTCGGAGACTCACCCAGCGCCGGAGCTGCGGCCGACCTGGACGGCGACGGTGACCTGGACCTGGCCGTGGCAAACAGGTATCCTGACACTGTTACCGACGACATCTCGGTGCTTCTAAATGATGGGAGCGGCAGATTCACGGAGCTCAGCCAGCGTTTTGCAGTTCAGATACGACCTCTGTCTCTTGTACTCGGAGACGTGAACGGAGACGGTGTTCCGGACCTGGCCGTGGCAAACGCCGCCAGCAGCACCATCTCGGTGCTTCTGGGTGTCGGAGACGGCACATTCCAGTCTGCGCAAAGCTTTGAGGCGGGCGACGGCCCGCCAGGACCAGCCATAATTGCGATAGCTGATCTGGATGCAGACGGCGATCAGGACCTGGTGGTGGACGACCGCACCAGCCGCATCGTCTGGGTGCATCTGGGCAATGGGAACGGCACTTTCCTTCCAGCGGAGCCCTTCCCGGCCGGAGCACTATCAACCTCGGACTCGATAGGAGATTTGGACAGAGACGGCAACCTGGATCTGATCGTGGGGCCGATTCCAGGCATCCTCAGCGGCTTCTCAGTGCTTCGGGGAAATGGTGGGCCCGGTCTTTTTGAGGCGGCGGAGGACCTTGCAGCGGGGAAAACCGTCGTTTTGGCAGGGACCGGCGACATGAACAACGATGGTCATTTCGACCTGGTCTCCTGGCGTCCTCTGCCCAGCAGGATTTCGGTATCACTCAATGCGTCTGCCTCCATCGATACCGATGGCGACAACATTCCCGATTTCATTGACGCTCAGGTCGGCGGGCAAGGCTTTCAGATTGCCTCGGGAGAGATCACCGGTGCGGAGCAGCCCCATCCTGATGGCGCCATCGAGATTACGGTAGAAGACCAAGGACAGACATTCACGTTTATATTGCCTCCGGGAACCACGACCATCGGACCTGACGACGCCATCGTGCTGGATGTCGTCTCGAATCCTGCGCAGGCGGAAGTCCAGAATGCTGTACTGCCTGCAAACACCACGAAGGCTGTCACATTATCTTGGCCGCCGGGTGCACCGGGCCATGTTGTCATCGAAGACCAGGCCGGAGCCAGGGTCGACGACCTGCCAACAGCCGGATTGGATCAGGTCATTGAAATTCCGACGACCTCGGGACAAAGCACCAATGTCAATGTGCAGGGTGATCCGACCAACTGGACAGTCACCAACAACGGCGATGACACCGTTACCGTTTCCGGGCTTGAAAACACCGCGCTCGGAATCCTGGATGTGACACTCGAGGTAGCCATCGACGTCAAACCGTGGCGGTTCCGCAATGTCATCGAGCTCGAAGAAGACGGCGAGTGCGAGGACGACAGCAAGCTGCGTGTCGCCCTCCTGGGCAGCCGCGACCTCGATATGCGATCCGTGGACGTCTCGACCCTGGCACTGGGTGACCCAGATCTGCAGGGAACGGCGCGACCAAAGCGGAGCAGGGTACGGTGGGTGAATCGCGACCGGTACCGGGACCTGCTGCTGGTGTTTTCCTTGTGCGAGCTCACCGATGGGGCCCTGCGAACCAGCACCAAGCAACTGGTCCTGACAGGGGAAACCAAGAACAGCATTTCTCTGCAGGGCAGTGACTCCGTGCGCGTTGTCACAGACGATGATGACGATGGGAAGCGGCGAAAGTGGCGGCCGCGGCGTCGCGGCAAAGACAACGGCAAGGACGACGACTGATCGAGCCATCGGCCAGAAGTCGCTGAGCGCGGCCGGCGGTATACGAGAGCTGCCTGATAACCCAAACCGCGTCCTCGGAACACGTATTCGGTTCCGAGGACGCGGTTTAGCAAGCTCTCCGCCGGAGTCCGTCGACCGCCTGGCGGAACCAAACCGGCACACGCGACACCGGCAATCGACTCGACGGAACCTACCAACTTCCGGAATAGCCTCCCCGATTTCGTTGATCCCGCCCTTATATGGACTGTACCGGATATCAGGAAAATACGTTGTTGACTAGGTTGACTTATTTATACTCACCCGCTTTGTAATTTTTGATAAACGTAGACTTGACCCGCACCTTCCGGGTTATTGTCCGAGTTTAATCCGCCTGCGGCGGACGAGGGTTTAATTCCCCGTCCCTTGGGGCGATTTTATTTTTCCGATTGATACCCCGTTACTAGTATATATTAAATCTGTATCTGAATTTTGACAGGTGGAGCACGATGGGTGCTTTAGCGCGAGAGCGCTGTTGATAAGGCGTTATGCAAAAAATCACCTTCTACATAATTTATCGCCTGTTAGAAGACTATAGATAAAGACGAAGATCAGCCAACAATGGTATGGGCAAGAACGCTATAAAACTGCCTCCGCTGCGCTCCGCTAATTCCAACACCGTTTTGCACATCATTTGAGATCAAACGAGCCCAAAAGGAAACAGCAACACGGAACCAACAATAGAGCCAACAGGGTCTTTTTCGCTTCCCGTTAAGGATGCGTCAAGTGCCTTAAATTTTTACTCAGAAGCCTTAGGCGCAGAGGGGTTATTTCGCATGCCAACACCGGAGGGGGGTGTCGCACTTGCCGAGTTCATGATTGGAAACACTAGAATCTATATTTGACACTTATTCGGACAACTGCGGCGCAAAAAAATATCATTGACAATACCGTCCGCTTTCGATATCCGGATAATTATTGTTTCCGTCTATCGGCGCTTGTATTTGTTAGGCTGCAGCTGAAGCCAATACACGTTTTGCCCTTTTCAATTTCTCCGTGCTGATAAAGCAATTTCTTATCTTTTCTTTGCAAAATTTGACGATTGGTTCCCCTTTATTTTTTAATTTGAAGGCAAGTTCTAGACTCTAAGAAAAGGACTTGGCTAGGAAAATGATATAAAACAAGCTTCATAAAAAGGGGGCCGGCCATGACAACCTTTACAATCAATGGAAAACCCACCACAGTTGGCCTGCCGGGTGAAATTCCGCTTCTGTGGGTCATACGCGAACACCTTAAGCTGACCGGTACCAAGTATGGCTGCGGTATCAGCCAGTGCGGAGCCTGCACCGTGCTCGTTGACGGCTCGGCGCTGCGGTCCTGCGTGCGGCCACTTTCCTCGGTGGAAGGCGCCGGGATCATAACCATTGAGGGCCTGCATCCTGAAGGACAGCATCCCCTTCAGAAAAGCTGGGTCACCCATCAGGTTCCCCAGTGCGGCTATTGCCAGTCTGGTGCGATTCTGCAGGCAGCTGACTTGTTGAACAATAACCCGAATCCCAGTGATGGCGATATTGTTAAGGCCATGAACGCCAATCTCTGCCGCTGCATGACCTATTCCCGTATGAAGGACGCAATCAAGGCCGCGGCCAAAGAAATGCCCCGCCACAAGGGAGGATTCTCCAAATCCGGCGGTGAGGCAAAGGATACTGAAGAAACCGGTAGTTTCACAGCCCGGTCCTCCGGCGCCGGCGGGCGTGTGCGTTTCGCCTACGAGACCGTCGGAAAGGATATCCCAAAAGACACATACGGCCAGTTACACGACCGAACTTAATATTCACGCACCCCTGGAACCCGTCAATGCCATCGTAGAGCTCAAGGACGGCCTGTGGCATGCCTGGGCTGGCAACCAGAATCAGTCCACGGCTGTGCCATTAATGGCCCAGGCACTAGGTGTCGGATTATCAGAAGTGGTAATTCACCAGTACTACCTGGGCGGGGGTTTTGGTAATAGATTGGAGTGTGACTATATCGTGGTTGCCGCCCTTGCCGCCAAGGCGGTGGGCAAGCCTGTGAAGATTATATATACCCGCGAACAAGATACCCTGTTTGACATCTGCCGGTCCCCGTCGCTTCAGGTTATGCGCGGTGCCTTAGACAAGGACGGTCGACCCACAGCGGTAACCCATGATGTGGTCGCCGGATGGCCCACTGCCCGCATCATGCCTGATTTTCTGGCCGATACCGCCGACAAGGAGACCAAGGTCGACAGCTTTGCCGTGAGCGGTGCTGATTTCTGGTACAGCGTGCCCAACCACCAGGTGCGGGCGATCCTGCATGATCTTGCCCAGCAAGTCGTTCCTCCCGGTTATTTGCGCACCGTGGGACCCGGATTTACGTGTTTTGCAGCAGAGAGCTTTATAGACGAAATGGCCGAATTGGCAGGTGTTGAACGTGTATTCCTCTCGGATGAAGCCATAAGCAATTCCCCGTCTTTTAGCATATCGTTGACGCGCTGGAAAGGTGCCAACTGTGTTGCGCAGGTGACGGTCGACGTGCCCCGGCCAAAATGGGGAGAACAAACTTAATCTGTCAAATGTGTAGACCCCTATGTTTTTGCGACCCCTTTGTTTTTGTTCTGGGACCATTTCCTGTTTACCACGGCAACACCAACCAAGCCAAAACCGAATAGCCAGACTGCTGCCGGAAGTGGAACAACCGTCACGTCCACCGAACCAACAATGCTTTGATCGAAAGCTGAATCTTCATAATAGAGGCCATAATCGAAAGCATTAAATATGCCCTCTATATTCAGCGTGTCGGTTCCGGCATCGGGGCCTGCCGTAAATAACAGGGTGGCAAGGAGCACAGTTGTGCCCGCAGTTGGATCTAGTGAATCTTTTAGTCCCGCGACGTAACTATCCATACCAGCATCAAAATAATCGGGACCGATCGTGTAATCATCAAAGGAAAAAAGCGTCAATTGGCCCAGCGGATCAACGTCAAATCCGAATGCTGTCAGATCTCCAGCGAGCGCATCCTCGAAAACAAAAACCTCCATTCCAAAGCTCTCATTGGCTTGGATACTACTGTCCAGGATGTTGAAGCTCACTATTGCTGCAAGTGCAGGGATGGTGTTTAGAAATACAAAAAGGCTGACGCTAAGCATCGTGCAGATCAGCTTTCTTTTCATTTGGGTTTTCTCCTTTCATCCCCTGGATAACAAATTTTCTTGACGAGCCCGACCCGAGTTTTCAGGCCAGGCCCGCTTAGAGGGTTTCAGCCAGTCTAGTAGTCGGCAAATGCCTTGGCGAGCTTGTACCACTCGCGATAATCTCCGAAAGTAATGCAGCTCCCGCCGTCATAATTGGCCTCAGCGATAAAACCAGGATCACCAACGCACGTGCGCAGGGCACCCCTAATGATTGCCCTGTCAGCAGCACCCACATCCCAGTCGTCATCCAAGTCGCCGGGGATTGGCACAAAGGCCAGCCCGCTGATTCCGGGGAAACCCGTGGGACCAATTTCCGTGCCGGTGCCGGTGTCCGTTGCGATGGTAATGAGTTTGCCGGCATCGTCAGGTGATGCGCTCCCGATTCCCCCGTAGAGGGTGCCGTCCGGAGCAAACTCCATTGCTGAGCAGCGGTCGAATCCTGTCGGACCTATTGAAGTGCACGCGCCGGTCACTCGATCGCAGACAACCAGGTGCCCCGCGGACGGGTCAAAGGCACCTGAGACGCAGCCAAAGAGAGTGTCTGTGCTCAGATCGTAGGCCAATCCTCCCAAGCCGAGGAAGCCTGTGGGGCCGATTACGGTCAGCGGGCATTCACCAAACGCATCAGGCTCTCCGACGATCACCAACTCGGTATCGGGTCCGGTGTTTAACGCACCATAAAGCGTGCCGTCCACAAACTCCAAGGCAGTGAGGGCGCGGAACGTGTGATAACATTTGAAGGATTCAGCACCGCTGACCGGATCAATGGCAAGGAGTACGCTCGATCCTGCTCCGGTTGCACCAATCAGGCTGCCGTCGCCGCGATACTCCAGCTCGGTGACCGGCCCAAAGCTACCGGACGGGGCTCTGAGAGTAGCGGCTCCTGTAGCAGGATCGATATCGATTAAGGCATTACCAAAATTCCCGGTAGAACCCAGCAGGTCACCCGCTTGGGGAGGCGAAGGCGGTTGGACGCAGCTCACTGCTAGTATGTAGCGACCGCTCGTCAAGGCATTCGCGCCACCGTCAAATTCAGTATCATTGTCGGAAGAGACAGCGATGAACAGCTGACCATCGGTCGGCATGGCGACTTGTAGGAAAGAGTCAAGAGTAAAGGTTTCACCCGGCGCTGGGTTGTTGTCACTCGTGGCAAGCAAGTTTTGGCCGCTGTCGAAAACGCCCAATAGAGAGTTTAGCGGGGATCCCAGTTCATCCGCATCCAGGTCGATTCTAACTAGCAGATCCGGCGTACCATTCAACAGGTAGTAATCCACGTCTCCGAGTGGATCGACAAGGGCATCTGCACTCACAAATGCCGGGCAGGTGATGGGAGTTGCCTGAGTGAAATTGTTGTTCGGCTCATTGGGGTCAGACAGTATCTCAGCGCCTGACACGCTATATCCCAGCGCGATGTTTCCATCCTTGTCCATGGCGACGCTTCCCATCCAGCGGTGTGATTCATCGGGGGCATAGGTGCCCTCCTGGAACAAAGCCCAGGCGTCACCGCCTGTTCTCCGGAGCTCATACCAACGAATGCCTCCATGGTCCGTCCCGTCCACATCGGTTACGAAATTTCCCACCAGTGTTTCGTGGCTGCCGAAGTTTCGGTATTGGGATCGCCACATAACCACTTCCCTAAGTGGATCAAGTTCCATAAAGGTGTCAGGTTGCGGAAAACAAGAAAATGAGGTTAATCCGCACAATCCGGAATCGAATTCAGAAACCGCTATGGTGAACGGACCTGTGAAAGCCGAGTTCGCAGGATCGGCAAAATCAACCTGCAACTGCCAGATTTCCAGGAGATCCTGATTTGGATCCGATTCAACTTGCGGCCCCACACAGTTTCCGAGCAGATCCTGGAACGTAGCGCCACCGTCCGTCGAGATCTGCACCCGCGCATCATCGAAATGGCAGAATTGCTCGGTAGCAAGAAAGTAGTTTAAGCTCAGGTTCGCTGCGCTACCGCCTGCCGATAGATCCAGCACGGGTGATGTCAGCGTGCCCGAATTGTCCAATCCGGTCTCGTAGTTACAGGCCGTGTCCTGGCCGTAGTAGAAGGTCGTCGGTGTCGTGTGACCCTGAAGGGGCGCACTGCAGGTGGTCGTCAGATGCCAGAGACCCGTGCCGACCCAACCGCTGGCGCCGCCCTCGAAGTCTTCGCTGAACACGGCCGAGCTGTCGACGGACAAGACGACATCGTCGACATAAAAACCCTCGAACTCGTTAAAGACCGGGTCGATTGTGTCGAAGGCAAAGCGAATCACAACCTGCGGGGAACCCATGGCTGAGCTGACGTCGATCGAGATAGACTGCCAGGTGGAGGATGGATCGGTGAGTGTAATGAGACCGGGGTTGGCCTCGTCGTCTCGGTGACGTATGAAGTAGTGCGGCGAGCCCGCAGGTGGTAGGGTCGAACCGTCAATGTCGCTCGGCGTGAGTGCCTGGAAGTCGAAACCGGAGAGGCGGGGTGCCTGGAAGCGCTGAAAGGTTGCCGGCTGACCGTTGAGCATCCGGCTCCTGTCCAATGCATAAGCGGTTGGACTCGACTCATTGCTCGAGACATAGTAAGCATCCGGCCACACGCCATATTTGGGATAGTCCAGAAGTTCAGGACCCAAGAATTCGTAAAGGAACCAACCGCCTGAAACCGGATCACCCGTTTGAGATATGTACACACAAAGATTGAACCTAGTGGAATCGAACTCACTCATCAACCACCGATCGGCAAGACTGTCGTATAGTACGATGGGATCGTCAAGGCCCGAGGCACAGGGACCCCCGGCGGTCCAAAGGGACTGCAGGCTGGTCGGATCCACCACAGAGTTGCCCAGCTTGTCATAGATGGCGAAGACAGAACCGCCAGCGCCGTCATTTACCATCTGGATGTAGTGATTCGGACCGACGTCACCAACTGTATCCGGCGGGAAGGCACCGGTAAAAGAAATGCCCTCGAAATTGAGTTCAGGCACTGTGAAGTCGTTTCCTTGGCAAGTGGGAAAACTGAAGGCCCCAATGCGAGTGCCCCATGTACCGTTGCTAGTCGCTACATATTCGTTCGTGTACCAGAACGTGCAGTCGTCCGTGGGGTCGACACTCATTGCGCTGTAGTCTCCCCAGCGGTTGATCGCGGTCTGGGAGAAGGATCCGTCAATGATCGTCGCCTCCCCTTGGGGCAGGGTACCGGGAGTGTCAGTCGAGAGCCGGCCGGCATAGCGGATAGATGGATGTAGGTCTCCAGCCTGGCCCGAGGTCTCTTGAGGCTGCCGGCTTGAACTCTGAGACGCATCGAAGACCATGGTCTCTTGCCGCTTTCCTTGCAGGTCCGTTTGAGGTTCTCGTCTTTGCTCCTGATCCAACGATTTGATCTGCTTGCTAGGCGAGCTTGCCTGCGAGCTAGGTCTCTTTATCTTGGGGACTTCGCGAGTCGGGTCACCCTTTTTCCAGGGCCTTTTCTTCGGTAGGGTGCGAAGGTCTTTGTCAAAGGTGGATGGGTTGACTGGCTTGCTCTGGACGGCCCCTTTTATCGTCTTTACCGGTGACGGTTTATCGTTCGCCATCGGAGCTGAGATGAGCAAAGCGGTGGCAATGGTAAAGGCCGTGACGAAGCTCAGCCATTGACTTCTACGCCTAATCGATGCCCAGGTCACGTACGCCCAAACGATTAACTTCGTTGTCATCTGGATCACCTCCTTACTAATCGACCAGATTTCTGGGTTTAAAGTGATGCTTTTTAGGGCAACAAGCTAAAAGAGCCAACATTCGACGGTTGATCAACTATTCCGGCGGTATCTGCTTTTCGATGGCAATCAGGCGTTTTTTCAATTCTTCCATTTCATTTGTCGTGCGCTGCTCGCGCTGCCTGATGTCAATGGCTTCGCAAATTAGCTTAATATTTGCACTAACGGCACTGATCAGAAACCGATCTTTGGAGTCGTAAATCCGGGCCAGCATCTCAACGGCTGCACCAAAACCGAACCCTTCACGATTTTGCTGCAAATCTCCAGCAGAATCACGTTCCGAAAGGCCTTGAGGTCCATAGGGTGACTCCGGACTGGCTACCCGGCCCGGGTGCTGCTCACTCCGTGTTGAATAATCAACCCGAATTTTAGGTCCAAGTCCGAAACTGATCCAATCCATCGAGCATCCGGTTAGCTCAGCCACTTTATAAATCCACCCCGGAGGAACATCATCCCGCTTTCTGGCAGCACCGATATTTTGCCGGGAAATGCCTAAATATGTTGCCATTTGGCTGTCGGATCGAGCTGCCAGCGCCTGTTTCAATCGACCGATTATTTCTTCTGATTTAGACATTAAACCTTATCTATATTGTTATTAATTAATGAAATTTGCACGGTGATTCGCATCTGCCGCTTTTATAAAATGAGGAACGTGTGCAAATTTTTATTGCATATAGGCAAATTTGTATTGACATTTCAAATTTGATGAAATAAGACCTTCTTACCAGCTTGTGAGTGCTTTACCGAAAATGGTGATTGTCCCCCCACCCGGGCATTTATACTATTGATTAACAAAAATATGTCTTATTGGAAAGTATTAATTGACATCGCGCTAGCGGCCACCGGGGAGCCGATAACGATATCAAGACAACGAGATAAAGGAATTGGTTTATCTTAATTTCAACAACTCCATGCCAAAGGCGTGGACACCTAAATGGAAAGGAGGAAAAAATGATTAACCGCAAAATGATTGTTGCCCTGCTCCTGGTTGTTTTCGTAATTCTGATCGGCGTACTGAATTTAAATGCAGCTGAAGCCAAGAAAATTAACATTAACTCAGCCTCGGCCGAGGAACTTACCCAGCTAAAAGGTATCGGGCCGAGTCATGCAGCCAAAATCGTGGCCTATCGTGAAAAAAACGGCCCCTTTAAAATGCCTGAAGATTTAATGCAGGTTTCAGGAATTGGTCAGAAAACCTTTGAAGCAAACCAGGAGTACATCATCATTGAAGAACCCAAATAGAAATGATCTTCAATAACGACGGAATCAGCCGCCTGGCTGACAGGCGGCTGATATTCGAAAAGTATTGTTTGTCAATAGCGGTAACCCAAATGGTGTCAAATTGTTGTATAAACTTTATAATTTGTCAATCCGATCACCAAGCTTTGCGCGTAACCTCCAATACAGCTAAGAAACGCCATACACGAACTGCCCTATCTCCAGCCCCAAGCTGACACACTGTTTTCCTTCCATGCAGGCAGCGGCATCTTCATCTTCCAGATAGTGCTTTATTCTGTGAACACCTTTTTTAAAATCGACGGCCCAGGCGTTTCTTTCATTATCCCAGTCGACCTTCAAATCAATATGACACTCCCCGCTCTGAGGATAAAGTTCATGGATTTTATCGCAGAGATCTGCTTTTGAATACATCGCGTCTCTCCTTATCTAGAGTTTCAGTTTTACCCATCGCACATGTTCAACATAACGCCGATTTTACAGTAAGCAAGACATTGGAATGCCTGTCTTTTCGTCAAGAACCCGGTTCAGGAAACTGTTGTCAGGGTTGTAATAATTTTCACGATTTCCACGAAACTTCTCTCGCTCAAAAAGAATGTAGTTCATCCTATCGATGATATCTTCAGATTTTGGATTGGACGACATGTCAAGCCTTACTCTGAACACTAAAAGTTAAGACAGAGATTTCTCCGATTCAATACCAATGGGTAAGATCCGGTCAACTTAGAATCGGATATTGATTATTTCCGCTATAAAGTGGAGTGGGTTCCGGATTAAAACCCGAGAAAATTTGGAAGCCGGCGATCAGGGGTTGCAATGGGAGATCGTGGAATTATAATGTTTATAGGCTGTCAAGGAGTCGGATAAGAGGATTGAATGAATCTTGCAGATAATAAATGCGTGCCGTGTCGTGGTGGCGCTACGCCAATGGTCAGGGCAAAGACCGATGAGATGTTGAAACAACTCGACAGCGGGTGGTCACTTAACCCAGACGGCCATCTGGAAAGGCTCTACAAATTCAAAGACTTCGCTCAGGCATTGGCCTTCGTGAATAAAATCGGCGCCATTGCCGAAGAGGAAGGCCATCATCCGGACCTTTATCTGGCTTGGGGAAAATGTAGGGTCGAACTCTGGACACACAAAATTAATGGACTCACGCAAAGCGATTTCTATATGGCTGCCAAGTCGGACCGGGTGTTTTACAATCTTCGAATCCCCGGCCCCTGAGGGACAGAGATGATATGAAATTGAAATAATAAACGTAGACTTGACCCTCATCCTTAGTACCAAAAAGCGCTTACACCGTCATTTCAAGCTAACCGCGAAGAATTAACGGTTCACTCAATTTCCATCGTTTGAAATTTCCTGAACCCAACTCGCGCGACAATCTATTCAATCCGCTGATTGCACCTTGACAGGTCGTAATGATTCCTTTAGAGTTTCTGAACCTAAATCATATATTAACTTCCACATGCAATTTAGGCGCTAATAAATTCGAAAGGAGGATACACAATGAAAACAGCTTTGAGATACGGACTGTGCGTGTTGAGTCTGATGTTAGTCATCGGGATAATCTTCCCGGCGGGGGTTCTGGCTCAAAAGACAATTAAAATCGGTGTCATCTACCCGTTGACCGGCGGTGCCGCTGCGGCCGGGCGTGAGCTGCGGGCCGGTGCGGAACTGGCGGCCCAGATCGCCAATAACGCCATGCCCGACATTGCCATGACCATGGCCAAAAACGCCGGCATCAAAAATTTAGGCGGTGCCAAAATCGAACTGATCTTCAAGGACCATGAGGGCAACCCCACCCTGGGAGCCGACCTGGCCAAAAAGCTGATCCTGGATGATAAAGTCGACGGCATTCTGGGCTGTTACTTCAGCTCGGTTACCAAAACCGTCAGTGCCGTCGCCGAACAGCATGGGATTCCGATGATTAACGGAACCTCCACCTCGCCGCCCCTGACCCAGCGGGGTTTTAAGTGGTTCTGGCGCACAACTCCCCATGACAAATGGTTTACCAAAGATCTCTTTGATCTGCTCAATGGCCTGAAGGAGGGCAAAGTCAGAGGTGTTAAAGCCGTGCCGGCCGAAGAGCTCAATACCATTGCCTCGGCCTGTGAAAAAACCGAATGGGGGTCCAATGTTTCACTCATGATCCAGGATTGGGCCAATCAATACGGCTTCAAAGTGCGCAAGGCGCTGCTGTATGCCAAGGAATCACCGGATCTTTCGAGCGAGGTCCGCTCATTGAAAGCGGCCCGCCCGGGCGCCATGTTGTTTGCGTCCTATACATCCGATGCGATTTTGATGGTCAAAACCCTGCGCGCCCAAAAAGTTAAACCCAATATCATCTGGGGCCAGGACGCAGGCTTCGAGAAACCGGAATTTCGCGACACCTTGGGCGACTCGATTATCGGCATCATGACCCGGACCGTATTTCTGCCCAAAGTGGCTGAACTCAAAAAGGTCTCCGGTCAGGTCAACGTCCTCTACAAGGCCAAAACCGGCAATGACCTGGGCGGCGCCTCGGCCCGTGCGTTTACCGGGCTACAAACCTGGGTCCACGTGCTCGAAAGCGCCGGCTCCACCAAACCGGCTGATATTCAACAAGCGGCCAACAAGCTTTACATCCCCGGTGATGAGTTGGTGGTTCCCTGGGCCGGAATTGAATTTTCCTCCTCAGGAGATGAAATCGGCCAGAACGTGCTGGGTTCAGGCCTCATTGGCCAGTATCAAAAAGGCGCGGATGGTAAAATCGGTTTGGAGATCGTCTTTCCATTTGACGTCGCATCAGCCGACATGATCTACCCCTTCCCGCAGTATTAGCGATAGCTTGAAATTGTATCCCGTTCTCCATCCCTCTGAGGTTAGAGGGATGGGGCGGGAATGTATCAACTTCCATGGAGTATTGGAGTGTTGGAGTATTGGGGTATTGGAGTTTTGGATAAAGACCATTACTCCATCACGCCAGTACTCCTCCCCTCCTGGTCAATATATTTTGACATAGCTACTTATCAATGCTTCAAGAACAGGGCGCTAACTCATTAAAATTGACAGAATTCCTTAATTTTAGGCACTTTAGGCATTTTCTAATTTTAGGCATTTCTTCTTATGGACATCCTGCTAAGTTCAATCGTTGCCGGCCTGCTGTTCGGCATGGTGCTGGCCATGGTGGCCCTGGGTCTGACGATCATCTTCGGGGTGATGGATATCGTCAACTTTGCCCATGGTGAATTCCTCATGATCGGCATGTATACCGGTCTGTTGACGGCCCAGGCCACCGGTTTGGATCCGCTGTTGACTTTACCCGTGGCAGCCGTGGTGGGCTTTCTGCTGGGAATTGTTTGCTACACCGGGTTTATTAAATTTTTGCTCAGAGGGCCCATGATCGCCCAGCTTCTCGGGACATTCGGCCTGATGCTGTTGCTAAGAAATCTGGCCCTGCTGATTTTCGGGGCCGAGGACCGGGCCCTGCATCACGGGCTGCTGGTCGGCAAAAGCTTTGATATCGGCATGGGGGTCATTATTCCGGCCACCAAACTGGCAGCCGCCGGGCTGTCGGTGCTGGCTTTTTGGGGAATCTGGCAGTTAATGAACCGGACGAAAATGGGCAAAGCCCTGACCGCTACCTCTTTGAATGCCCAGGGTGCCCGTTACATGGGGATTCCCACCGAAAGAATGAATGCCCTGGCCTGGGGCATCGGCGGGGCGACGGTGACCATCGCCGGTGCGCTGATTGTCAATTTCTGGTCGGTAAATCCGTTCATCGGGCTGCTGTTTACGATGCTCGCCTTTGCCATCGTGGCCCTGGGCGGGTTCGGCAGTGTACCGGGAGCGTTTTTTGCCGGGCTGGTGGTGGGTATGATTACCGAAATTCCCGGATTCTGGGATTTTTTTTCCTACACGTTCGACTCTGATTGGATGATGAATGTCCCCATGACATCGTTTAAATACATGTGGGTATATGTGGCTTACTTTTTGATTGTGGTGCTCAGGCCCAGGGGGTTGTTCGGATGGAAGCAATAAAAAACGCGCTCGATTTTTCGGACTTTCCCCGCATCGATCTGATCGTGGCAACCCTGGTACTACTTTTTTTGCTGGCTTTCCCGATATTTCATTTTTCATCCTATGCCATGGCCACCATGATCCAGTTTCTCATGTTCTCGCTCTACGGCATGGGCTGGAACACCATCGGCGGTTACGGCGGCCAGGTCGATCTGGGCAAAGCCCAGTACGTGGGTATCGGGGCCTATACAACCGCTGTCATGCTGATATACTGGGACATCCCTTTTTGGGTTTCCATGCCTATCGGAGTGTGCCTGTCGGTGGGGTGGTCCTTTATCATCGGGTATCCGCTGTTCAGGCTTAAAGGTCACTACTTTGCCATTGCCACCATTGCCACCTCCCTGGTGCTCAAGGATCTTTTTGAAGTCTGGGATTTTGTCGGGGCGGCCAGGGGGCTAGAAATATCCCCGATCAAATACCAACCACCGGATTTCCTGAGACTGATTTTTAAGGAAGATATTTACTATAATTATGTCCTGCTCGTTTTTTTTATAATCGGCCTTCTTTACATCAACTGGTTTCGCAAGTCGCGCCTGGGTTTTCAGCTCAGATGTATCAAGGACAATGAGGATGTAGCCCGCTCCCTGGGAATTAACGTGCACCTGGCCAAAGTCAAAACCTATGCCATTGCCACGGCCTTCGTCAGTGTGGTGGGATCGTTTCATGCCTGCTACATCAAAAATATTGAGCCGGAAGACACCATGAGCCTGAGCATTTCCATCCTGATCGCCCTGATGGCCATGCTTGGCGGTGCCGGCTCAATGTGGGGGCCGATCATCGGTGCCGGCATCTTGATTCCACTCAAAAGCTACCTCAAAGAATGGCTCGGGGCCACGGCCGGTCTGGTCGGCATTGATATTATTATCTACGCGATAATCATCATGCTGGTTTCGGCCTTTGAGCCCAGGGGCATATGGGGCATTGTTGAAAAAATTCGCCGGAGGAAACGTAAATAATGGCATTACTCGAAGTTCACAACGTCACCAAGGATTTCGGCGGATTAAGAGCCAACAGTGATGTTTCCTTCTCCACGGAAAAAGGGGACTTGGTGGGATTGATTGGACCCAATGGGGCCGGTAAAACCACGCTGTTTAACTGCATCTCCGGGCTGCACCAGGTTAGCGCCGGCCGAATTCTCTTTGCAGGAGAGGATATCACCGAGTTAAAAGCACACGAGGTCGCGAGGCGCGGCCTGGCACGCACGTTTCAGGTTTATACAGCCTCCGGTGATTTGAACGTGGCTGAAAATGTGATGGTCGGCTGTTTCATGCGCACCCGCTCCCGCGCCCAGGCCAAAACCCGGGCCGAAGAAATACTGGCCTTATTGAAGCTGCAGGATGTTTCCGATTACCTGGTCAGTGAGTTGCCGGTGGCAGCTCAAAAGCGGGTGACCATGGCCACCGCTCTGGGGTCCGATCCCAGGATGCTGCTGCTGGATGAAGTTGCCGCCGGATTAAATCCCAGCGAAATCGAAGAAATCCTGACCAGCATCAAACACATTCATTATGACCTGGGAATTACCGTCATGCTGATCGAACATGTCATGGAGCTGGTGATGAAAATCAGCGATCGGGTTATTGTACTGGACTCCGGCCAAAAAATTGCCGAAGGCAATCCCGGCGATATCGCCAAAGATCCTGCGGTAATCAAGGCCTACCTGGGCGAGCGCTATGCAGCAGAACACAAATCAGGACTGAGGGCTGAGGACTGAATGAGGAAGGCAGAGGACTGAGCCAACAGTTGTGAGATTTCAGGTGTCAGGTTTCAGGTGTCAGGTGTCAGGCTTGTTGTAGGAGACAGATCAGAATTTTGGTAAGCAGTGTTTAAAAAAAGGATAGAGCGCAGCGATACCACCCTTCGAAATTCGATATTCGATATTCTGCGGTTCTGCGGTTCGCTTTTCAACTTAAGGGAATCACATTTCAGTTGCCGGCTGTCGGGCTGAAACCTGACACCTGAAACCATATATTCGTCACCTAAACAATACATAGCGAAGTATGTAAATATGGACCAGCCTATTCTAGAAATCAAAGACATCAAAGTAAGATATTCCGGCTTACCGGTCCTGCAGGGTGTTTCCCTGCAGGTGAATCAGGGTGAAACGGTGAGTGTGCTGGGAGCCAACGGAGCCGGCAAGTCCACCCTTCTGCGGGCCGTGATGTGTACCCAGCACGCTTTTGAAGGCCGGATCCTATATAAAAATCGCGAAATTCAAAAACTCCAAACGGAAGCGATTGTGCGCCTGGGGATCGTCTGCGTTCCCGAAGAGAAAATGCTTTTCGGTCCGCTGTCCGTCGAAGAAAACCTCATGCTGGGGGCGTATGTTCTCGATGACAATCAACAGGTTCAACAAAACCTGCAGTTCGTCTACAGCCTTTTCCCGAAACTAGAAGAACGCCGCAAACAGCCCGCCTCCACCCTGTCCGGCGGTGAGCAGCAAATGGTCGCCATCGGTCGCGGCCTGATGTCCCGCCCCCGCATCCTGATGCTGGACGAGCCTTCGCTGGGATTGGCCCCGCTATTGGTGGATGAGGTATTGGATACGGTCCGCAAACTCAAAGAAGAAGGTATCACCATTTTACTGGTGGAACAAAACGTGCGCGAAGCCCTCGATCTGGCTGATCGCGCCTATGTTCTGCAAACCGGCAGAATCGTCGGCGAAGGCTCCGGCCGGGAGCTGCTTGAAAGTGATATGTTTAGGGAAGCATTTCTAGGAATCTAACTTGATTTAGCTGTCATATTCGCCCATAAATCTTTGAATACCATCGAAATCAAAATCCTCTGCCAGTTGAATTAATTTGTCACAGAAAGGCGCCACCGCATCATTTGCGTACCTGAGTTCATCCGCAATGGATTGGATTTGCATTACATCGCCCAAATCAGCAGCCGCTTTGATGCGATCGGTTACCTCTTTTACCTGCCCCACCGGAACTTCTGCCAGCCATTCAGCAGAGGGTTCAATGTTTTTTTCTTCAACCGGCAGCCCTAATGTTAGAACCGCTTCCAGAGCCTGATTGATGGCCTTTTCCAGTTTGACAAATTTCCGGTTCAGTTCCTTATCGGAGGCAGTCTTCCGGGTCTGTCCTTTAACGAGCTCCATATCCACTGCGGCAGCCTGAAGGCCGGTGGCCTCTAAATTACCGGCCAGCCCTTTGAGATTATGAATCAGGCTGAGGGCCTGATCAAAATCCCCGCTTGCCAATGCATCACGGATTTCGCCGGCGGCTTCACCATTGTTAGCCCCAAAATCAAGCAGCAGTTTGCGGTAAATCCGTTTGTTGCCCCGCAATCGTTTTAAACCGGCCGCCAGATCAAATCCCGGCAATGATTCCGGCAGTTGATCTTCGTCCGGTACCGTCGGATCAGGTTCGGGCGATGCGTCAGGCATCGGCGGTCCTCCTGGGGTGGCTAAACTCTGTGGGACGGCATCCCGCTCTGCAACCGGCCGAATCCACTTCTGGAGGGTGGCAAATAGTTTGTCCGGATCGATGGGCTTGGTGACATGATCATCCATGCCGGCTGCCAGGCTTTTTTGCTCATCCCCGGCCATGGCATGGGCTGTCATGGCGATGATGGGAACGCTTTTGATTTCAGATTGCGGATTGCGGACTTCTTCTCGCATTCCCAAGTTACCCCCACCCTCTCGCCTTCTTTCCTCTGTTATCTGTTTTCTGTTCTCTGTCTTCCGTTTTCTGCTTGCCGCACCATAGATGCGCTGCGAGCGGGACGACGGCGGGTTCGAATTTCCACCTCTAAGTTCTGTATTTTATTCTCTGAACTATGAGCTATCAGCTATGAGCTTGATTACTTCTTTCTCCCTTCCACCTTCCGCCTTCCAGATTCTCTCCTCTGTCTTCTGCCTTCAGTCCTTTTCCTTTGCCGTGCGCCTTGAGCCATGCGCCATGCGCCTTTCTTTTTTACCCTCAGTCCTCATCGCTCAGTCCTAATTTGCCAGTGCCTTTCTGACTGCAGCGGCCATGTCCCGGCTCAATTTTTCAACCATTCGGCTTTTTGCCAGCACCAATCCTTTGATTGTTACATCTGCGACCTTCTCTTGATATTCCGATCGTCGCATCAGTATCAAATCGTCTTCCTCAGCCTCCAAAAGCGCCCATTGAACCACCAGCCTGACCTGATCCCCCAAGTTGCCGTCCAGGCGCAACACATCCACCTCCAGCCGGTAGTCGAGCGGAATCGAGCTTTCCGAAGCCATGAAAACCTCGATCGAATCGTTTTGCAGCAGATTTGTCAGGTTTTCTTCAAGCACGCGCGTCATGTTATCGTTCAGCGGCTCCGCCCACTGATTAAACTCTGCGAGCTGATAGATTGTATTGTCCAGGTTGAGGACGATCTCGTTGCGATTCAAGTATTCGGCCATCACAACCGTTTCGAGGCCGATATGGATGCGGGCTTCTGCGGATACAGGCGATGTACCGGCCTGGGACGGACTCATCGGACTGAGCATATAAAAGTTTGTCGGCGACGATTTGCCGCCCAAACAACCCGCCAGGGCCAGCGACAGAAAAATCATTGCAACGTGCTTTTGACAACGTAAAAATACTTTCACTGTTTTACCTCCTCTTTGATTTGCCCTTGCCGCGAATCAAGGCTTCAGGGTGTCGCTCAAGGTATTCGGCCCAAATCTTAATGGAACGCGCCGCTGATTGAAGCTCCTTGAGGGTACGGTCAGCCTGGGGGGCAACATTCGAATTAAGACTCTTGGCTAGCTTTTGGGCCTGTATTAGCGCAGCATTCAAATTGGAAACCGCTGATTTCAATTCAGGGGCGATACCCGTGTTCAGAGTTGCGACGAATTTCTGCGCTTGATTCAGCGTCTGATTTAAGGCGGTGATGGATTTTTGTAAATCGGGTGAATTCGTCAGACGTTTGGCGCCGGAAACCGCATCGCGCAGGTCGTTGCCGATCTGTTCGATGGGCAGCTTTTCCAGTTTCTTCAGCAGTTGGGTCAGGCTGGTCGTAATTTCCTCCATCGTTGTCGGAATCGTGGGAAACTCCGGGTACAGGCCGTCCCAGTTGATTTTGGCCGGCGGTGCTTCCGGATGCATTTCGAGCGCAACCAGCAGCTGCCCGGTGATCAGACTGCCCGTTTTAAGCTGGGCGCGCATACCTTTTGCCACGAGATAATCCATGACTCTTTGATTCTCAGCACCTTCAGGCATCTTGCCGGTAGACTTTATGCGGCCCGGCTCGGTCTCAATCAGAACGGGGATACTGAAGGCCTCTTTCTCAACGTCAAACTCCAGATTGACATCCAGCACCGAACCGATCTGGATACCATTTAATTCAACCGGCGCACCACTTGTCAGCCCCCGGACACCACTGCCAAAATACAGCAGCCACCGGCTCTTGCGGGTAAAGGTCTTCTCAGAAATGCTCTCACGGTTCTTGTAGAGTTGAAAAACGTCATTTTCCGCGGCCGGTTCACCGGGTTCCTGGTTGACCGGCGTGTCAAAGGCGAGGCCGCCGATCATCAATGTCACCAATGATTCCGTGTCCACCCGGATACCTTCGGCACCGATGTCGACATCCAAACCGCTGGCGTTATAAAACCGGGTGTTTTTGCGCACCAGATTGTGATGGGGATCATGGACGAACACCCCGACGGTCACCGCCTGCCCGTCTTCGTCCAGTTTGAAGCTGACCACCTGGCCGACCTCGATCCGCCTAAAGTAGACCGGGGCTCCGATGTTCAAAGACCCAAGGCTCGCAGCCCTCAACACAAAATGACTGCCCGGCAGATCGGTGGTCACCACCGGAGGCGTCTCCAGCCCCTCGAAATGGGTTGCCGGCCGGCCGGGTTCGCCCGGATCAAGTCCGATGTAGGCCCCTGAAAAAAGGGTGCCGAGCCCGGAAACGCCGCCGGCCGCAACCCGGGCCCGCACAACCCAGAAGCGCGTGTTCTGCGAGAGGAATTTTTTCGCTTTTTTAACCAGCTCGGCCTTCAGGATTACCTGGGAGAGATTATCGTCCAAATCGATGGAATCAACCTGGCCCAGTTCGACATCTTTGTACTTGATCTTGGTCTTGCCGGCCTCCAACCCCGCGGCCGACTTGAAGGTGATGGTAATTGTCGGTCCTTTTTCGGAGAGGGCTTTGTAAACCAGCCAACCGCCGATAGCCAAGGCAACCAGCGGCACCAGCCAGACGATGGAAATACGGCGTTTTTTCGTCCGGAATTCGGGTTCAGGTAAACCCTTTAATTCAGACTTATCCTTTCTAGAATTACCCATGCAATACCTCCTCTTTGTCCCAGATCAACCGGGGATCGAAACTCATGGCAGCGAATATGGTGATCACCACCACCGCGCCGAAAAAAATCGCTCCGGGACCGGCATGGATGGTTGCCAGGCCTCCCAGATGCACCAGGGCCACCAGGATGGTCACCACAAAAATATCGACCATCGACCAGCGGCCGATGATCTCGGTAATCCGGTAAAGCACGGTGCGGTCTTTCTGGCGCCAGCTGGACTTGCGCTGTACGCTGATCAACAGGAATATCAAAATGAGCAGCTTCAGCAGCGGAACGAATACACTGGCCAAAAAGATGACCAGGGCGATGGGCCACATCCCGGTGTGAATAAAATAGATGACGCCGCTCATGATCGTGTCCGACTGGGCCTTGCCCAGTGAAATAACGATGGTGATGGGAAGCAAATTTGCGGGAATGTAGAAAATGATGGCCGCTATCACCAGGGCCCAGGTCCGCGCGATGCTGTTGGGTTTGCGATCATGCAGGCTGGCGCCGCAACGTGGACATACCCTGTCCCACGAGCGCTTGCCCCGTTCACAAAGAAGATGACAGCTGTGGCAGCTGATCAACCCTGCACTGCGTGCTGTAGTAAAATCGCTCATCGATGCGCCTCCCATTTATGCCAGATCAGGTGGGTATCCAGTGAAACGGTCATGGCGCACAGGACGAAGATAAGCGCCAAAAAAGAATACAGGGAAATACCCGGTATGATTATCGCCATTTTGGCCAATTTTACAACGGATACCAGGATACCGACCATGAAAACCTCCATCATGCTCCAGGGTCCCATGCTGTTCAGGAACCGTAATACGCGCGGCAGTCTTCCGGGCACCCGGCCGAATTTGAGCGGCAACAAAATGTAAAACAGGCACATCATTTGGGTGAACGGCACCAGCACGGTGGTCAGCAGCACCAGGATCGCGATCACCTGCATACCCTGGACATAAAGCTCGTATATTCCGGTAATAAGCGTTGTTTGACGGACCTGAGAACCTATCTTCAACCCCAGAAAGGGGAACGAGTTTGCCAGAATAAACAATATCAAACCGGCAAAGGCGAATGCCAGGGTACGTTCCAGACTGTTGGGTTTGTGCTTGTAAAGAACCGCACCGCACCGTATACAGTGCGCCGCCACCTTGGCCGGCAGGGGTTTGATACGGTGGATCACATCACACTCGTGACAGGCGATGAATGAGTCCATTTGTGATTCCCTCCATGGTAATGAAAATCTCGCGGCGTTTGATTGCGAAATTAAGGTATTGCTAGTCGATGCAGCTGCCGTATGCCACGGCGAAATCCTTTGTAGTGGTATGCGTTTCATTATCCGCCATGCTTATTTCCACATTGGGCCAGAATATTATGGCCTTTAGGTATATTGGGTGCTCGTGAAGGTCATGGTCCCGATAAATGCCATTTAAACTCTCGCAGAGCCCACAGAGTACACAGGGCAAAACCAGAAACAGATTATATTTATGCCGTTCATGGTTGTTTTGCAAGATAAACGTCGAATCCGCCTGCCCGCCCGGAGAACTCGATGTTCATTTTGGAATCTAATACCGTTTTAGGCACGGCAACAGCCCCCAAATGGAGTATAGGGGGTTGTAAAATTGGCGTATTTTTTTATTTGAAAAGCGATATGGACCTAAAATAAAAAATATTCTAATCACGCTAATGCACTTTTTAAAGAAGCGGGCTGGCCAGCCGCGCCAGGTTTTCGATAAAACGCTCCTTGCCCGGCCGCTGCTGCCAGGTTTGTAAATCCACGGGAATTGAGTCTTCGATATACTTATCTTGCAATGCCAGCAGTTGTTTTGCGAAATCCGGGTCATACACGCCCAGGGTCACCTCGAAATCCAGCCAGAAACTGCGGACATCGAGATTGACCGAGCCGAATAAAGCGACTTGTCCGTCAACCACAACGCTTTTGGTGTGCAGCAGTCCGTCTTTAAAGCCGAAAATTCGGATTCCGGCGGACAACATATCATCAAAATAAGAACGACAGGTGTAGTGCACCAGCCGGGAATCGTTGCGTTGCGGCATAATGACCGTCACGTTGACGCCGCGCTCGGCCGCCGTCAACAGGGCCGTGCTGACCGCCTCGTCGGGCACGAAATAGGGCGTGGTCATATTTATTTCACGCCGGGCGGAGTAAATGGACAGCAGTAGTAGTTGATAAATATTATTGCCGGTTTTGCCCGGACCTGAAGGAATCACCTGCACATCAGTTTCACCTGTGCGAAGATCGGCGGAAGGAGCTCCGCTTTCGGCCTTCGCATCCAGATCGCGGCCGGTCTCCACTTCCCAGTCCCACTTGAAAAGCGCGTTGAGGGCCGGAACAGCAGGGCCTTCCAGACGTACCATGGCGTCGACCCACGCCCCGACGCCGGCATCTTGTTTGAAAAAGCGGGGATCCACCAGGTTAAAACTGCCGGTGTAGCCGGCCGTATCATCGATGACGACAATTTTACGATGCAGCCGCAGATCAGGCCGCACCTTGAACACACTGAGCGCGCTGACCGGCAGGGCAAAGGCCACTTCGATGCCGCCGTTTTTAAGCTGCGCCAGCAGGTGACCTTTTGAAAAACCAGCACTTCCGATCGCATCCAGCAGCACACGGCAGGTCACGCCGCGGCCGGCCGCCCGCAGAAGGGCTGCCCCCACCTCGTCCGCCATACCGCCTTCAGTCCAGATGTAAAACTCGAGGTGGCAGAATTTTTCGGCACGGTCGATGTCGTTGATAATCGAGCGAAGAATCGGCTCGGCCGCTTCCAGCAGCTGGAGCCGGTTGCCGGAAAGTGCCGGTATATTAACGGTAGTTTCCGCCAGGCGGCTGAGAGACCTGGCCTGCGGACTCAACCGTTGAAGGTCGGACCGAATTTCGTTCGGCAGTCCACTCAGCCAGTTGTCATAACGGCCCTTGATGGCCTGGGAGCGTTCCGTAAATTTTCGCCCCAGACGCTTCTCTCCGAAAACCAGGTAGCCAATTGTGCCCGCCACAGGCAAGAAGAACACCAGCAGCAGCCAGGCCAGAGATGTCGCCACCGGCAGCCGCACCTGGATGATCCGAATGGATATGCCGATTATGATCAGCACATGTACCAGCGTCGTAAACGTGAAGAGCGAAAAAAAAGGCATCGTTTCACCTAATACAATTGGGGGTAGGTTCTAATTTCGGCCTTTGGGGTTTTGCCCAATTTACCCATTTGCCCTTTGTCTCGCAGAGCCCGCGGAGATCACAGAGTTTTGTTGATTTTTCTCTGCGTACCCTGTGGGCTCTGTGAGAGATTAAATGACTCATGCCCGACAACGACGACGAGTACGATGAGTACAGACACTAACTTAAGCTTACGTTATGTTACGAGTCCTTATCCCGATTCTTCAACCACACCTCAGCCGCATCAAGTGCTTCAATCAAGGAAGCCTCCAGAACCGGTCCTGACGCAAATACATTTTCCTTTCCGATAAGGTCCAGCAATCCCGCTTTTTCCAGCTTCTGCATCACATGGGATTCAACTCCGGCCAGCATCAACAAATTGCCCGACCGACGCAGCTCTGTTGCATAACGCTCCAACCATTTGAAGCCGGTACTGGAGACGGATTCCTGATAGCGGGCGCGCAATATGACCACCGCGTTTGTAACATTCTGCCGTGAAGGCAGCAATTCATCGTAGAGCGGAACCTCGGCGAAGAACTTGTTGCCCTCGAAGACAACCACCGTCGCCTGATTGGAGGGATAAACTTCAGGAACTTCATCGGTTTCGAATTTCCCATCATGCGTGCGAACCAGATGCAACAAGCGAACATGGGTGGCTGAGGCGTAAATGTACCATATCATGGACATCCCGGCTCCCAGAAAAATAGTCCACTGCAGCGGTATAAACAGGGCCGAGAGAAAGGTAACCAGTCCGGCGGCCACGATCCCCGGGACGAGGCCAACACCAGCCGGGCATCCGGCAGGCGGCCCACAATCAACTCCGCACCGATGACGAACAGCATCCCGGCAATGACGCTCAAGGGCACCAGTTCGGCAACACTGCCGAACAACAGCACAATCAGCCCCAGCCAGAGCCCGGCAAAGACGCCGCCCAGGCGGGAGGACGCCCCGGCCCCGACACTGATGCCGGTACGCGACAGAGAGCCGCCGGTCCCCATGGACTGGAAAAAACTGCCGATCAGGTTGCCCAGCCCCTGACCGGTGAAGTCACGCGATGCGCTGGGATGACTGCCGTCGGGGTTGGCATAGGCCGTGCTGATGCCGGCTCCCTGGATCAGCGCCACCAGCGCCACGGACACGGAACCCAGGGCCAGTTTCGGAATCATCTCAACGCTGGGCAGCATGGGCGTGGGCAGGCTGTTGGGAATCTTGGCAATACTGCCCACCAGCGCGACTGATGATAAGCTGAGCAGCTTGACCACAATGGTCATCACAAAAAGCGTGATGATGGCCGCCAGCTTTTCCGTGCGCCCGAAACGTTTTAAGATGACCATAAGAAAAACGGTGCCCAGGCCAACGGCCGTGGTCACGGGTTCCCACTGGCCGATGTTGGCGATCCAGTCCACCACCTTCATCAGTTTGTTGGCCCCCGACGGGTCGTAGCCGGAGAAGTCGCCCAGTTCCCCGATAATGATCAACAGCGAGGCCCCGGCCACAAAACCGGTCATTACGGCATTGGAGACAAAATTGACCACGCTGCCCAGCCGCAGCAGGCCCATCACAAACATAACCGCGCCGACCAGAAAGGTGATGGTAAACAAGGCCTGGGGTATCTGGCCGTGCTGGATGCCGGCAACCTGGATGACACTGGCCGTGGACAGGGCAATCGCACTGGTCAGGGTGCTGATCATCAATATAGACCCGGTGGTCAGCGACGCCACAATGGTGGAAATCATCCCGGAATACAGGCCATAGACCGGATTGACCCCCGCCAGCTTGGCATAGGCCATCCCCTCGGGAATGCTGAACAGACCGGTGGCAAACCCGGAAACCAGATCGGATCGCAACGTTTTCATACTGAGTTTTAAACTTTTCATTGTTCCAGAACTTCCCGCAGTTCCTCTTCATTGTCCTTGGTGAGCGAAGTCTTGAGAACCTTGCCCTTGAAACCCTTGAGTCCCTCCAGCACCTTGTCCGGGGTGGCTTTACGCACCAGCACAAAGAGAGTGGAGGTTCCCGGCTGGAAAGTCTCACCGAGTTCCTTGATGAAATCGTCGCTGATACCGAGATCACGAAATTTGCCCGAAAGGGCGCCGGCGCCGGCCCCGATCGCAGCACCCAACAGCGGGTTGATAAAAAGCATGCCGATCAGCATCCCCCAGAAACCGCCTCCCACCGCACCGGCCGCGATCAGGTTGACGGCCTGGTGCAGCTTGACCTTACCTCCGTCGTCTTTGGTCACCACCACCACATCTTCCATTTCGATCAAATATTCTTTCTGAAGTTTTTCCATAAACCAATATAAAAACTTGACTAAATTAATCTAAATGAATATACATTAAACATACATAAGACCTTAAATGAGTAGAATATTCAAAATTACCCTGGCCGAGCATGATTATCTGGGATGATGCAAAAAACATAAAATTACAGCTTGAACGACAGATTTCCTTTGAACAGATATCTGAAATCATTTTGCGAAAAGGCTATCTTGATATTTTAGAAAATCCATCAAGAACGGACCAACAAATTTTTGTAATTTCTTTAAATAATTATGTTTATGCTGTGCCTTTCTTGATTGACGAAAATTCAAATATAATTTTAAAAACAACATACCCGAGTAGAAAATTATCGAAAAAATACACAGGGTGAAACCATGAATTCAAAATTAGACAAATTTGAACAAGCAATTGAAGACAACATAGAGTCTTGGACCACTGTCAGTAAAAATAAAAGAGCATCAATTGAAAATATTATTCAAAGGGCTAATAAGAAAAAGAACATTAGTTTACGACTCAAAACACATGATCTAGAACAATTGAAATTACGTGCTGATAGTGAGGGTCTGCCTTATCAAACCCTGCTTTCAAGCATTGTGCATAAATTTGTTACTGACCAGTTGGTGGATAAGAAAAATATTCTCAAAAGCATAGAATTGCTCAAAGCAAATAACAATTCATTCTAAAAGCTCGCCACCAGACCGATCGACACACCACAGCCGTAAGGGTTCAGGAGCCCATCGTTGTCAGTTTTTTTGCCTATCGTCAACTCTCGATGGACAAAAGAAAAATATCCTCGGGTTCTCCTTTGTAATGAACAAGTTTCAACTCAAAAAAAACTTATTTGAACAACTTCCCGCCATAGTGATCGAAATATTTGTCAATTTCTTTGGCTAAATGTTCCAGGAATTTATCCATTTTCTCGCCTTCATGCTGCATGACGTTTTCAGCGATATTAGATGCTTTATCATAGGCCTTTTCAAACTCATGATCCGCCAGGCCGCTGATTTCTTGCGCTTCTTCTTTGGTAATGTGTCCGTGGTGGGCAAAAACCGATGCAAATACACCGCTCAGATGTTTCACTTTTTCTTTAGCCATTTTGTGTCTCTCCTTTCTGTTGTTAGCTATACATTATGAACTGTTCTTCTATTATTAGAAGTAATACCCGAATCGAGCTTTAAAAAAATACCAGAGTGTATGTAGTTTGTTGATAGTGGTTTGTTGTAAAACAATTACCTAAAATTTATATCTCACTCATTGATTGTCGACCCATTCCATACACAACGAACAACCAACTACTCACCACAACCATTGAGCGCTTTAGCTCAATTGGAGTTTTACGATTTGTTAAGGCCGACCGCCCCCTTTGTACCGGGAGAGGGCACCGTAAATGAGGGGCTTGCAGACCGCAGGATAGCTGATTGGGTACTGCCATCGACAAAATTGATCCGTACCATAACGCGTTTTCCCTTTTGAGCCAGGCAATGAAATCCCACCCTCCGATATCACAGGTAAACGGATCAACACCTGGGACGCACACTGCCTGGCACAACGGGCCGCAGAAGTGGTCCAGGATGGCGGTGCCCAGCAAATATTGGCTGACTTCCGGCGGCTGGTGGGCGAAAACCTCATTGAAAAGATATTCCATCACATATTGCGCATCCACTTGCGGTGCGAGCAACCTGGGCTCGATATCACCCCGATGGCGCATGGAAAGGGCTGCCAGGCGCAAACCGGTCACCCTGCCCTCGGTTTTTTCTTCCAAAGCGAAGGCTGTGGACGAATCGATCGGATTTCCCAGTAACTGATTCAGAAACGACATGGTTTCGGCTTGGGAAAAGCGCAGGTCCTGGGTTCGGATCTCCGTCAGCCGGCCCTGTGCTCGCAGGGTGGATATCGGCAGGGGGGCATCACGCCGGCCAATCAGCACCAGATGCATGGATGGTGGTGGATGGTGCAGTAGTTGATTGAGCAGATCGTGCACGGATTCATCCTGGATATGGTGATAATCATCCAGCACCAGAATAAAGGGCTGCGCAATCAGTTCCAGTTCATTGAGGAAGCTGCCGGCCAACAACGACACCGAGGGAAGTGTCGGTGCATTTACCATGGCCAGAGTTTTCCGGCCGGCATCGGGAAACATGTGCTGAACCGCAGTTAAACAATAACTCAGGAACAGGTGTAAATTATTATCATTTTTATCCAGAGATACCCAACCGCCGGGACAATCGCACGCTTCCAACCAGCTGCTCACGAGTGTGCTATTGCCGTAGCCGGCCGGTGCAGAAACCAGTGTGACCGGCCTTTGAAGGTATTTTTCCAGGCGCTCCAACAAATGGGGCCGGGCAACGAAACCCGGGCCGACCGGAGGTCGATGTAACTTTGTGTGAATGCTAGAACTAGTTGTTGTCTCGCCAACCAAGCAAAGCTTCCAAGTGAGAGTAAGAATGGTTCAACAATTTGCAGATAATTTAGTTAAAATTTCAAAATACATCAACAAATTGCTGAGCTTGCAATCCCGCCATGGCAGGTTTTGTATGGCAAGCACTATCACCGGGGTGCAACCATGAACGGGGGCGGATAATGCCGGCCGCCACGCTCCAGCGTCAACCAGCGCAGCTCGGTAAACGTTTCGACGGATGCTTTACCGCCGTGACGGCCGAGTCCGCTGTTTTTCATGCCGCCGAACGGTACATGGGGCTCATCATTCACGGAGCTGTCATTGATGTGGGCCATGCCCGTTTGCAGGCGATTGGCAATCGCCAGTCCTTTCTCTTCATCACAGGTGATGATGCCTGCCGAAAGACCGTATTCGGAATCATTGGCCACAGCCACGGCTTCATCGACGCCTCTGACCGTTATAATCGGTGCCACCGGGCCGAAGGTTTCTTCCTGATAAACCCGCATCTCGCGTGTTACGCCGGTCAATACCGTCGGCTGGTAGAACAATCCTTCATATGTGCCGCCCGCCAGCAATTGGGCGCCCTGATCGACCGCGTCGGTAACCTGGCCGTGGATCTTATCCAATTGCCGCTGATTGATGATGGGTCCGATGACATTGGGCATCTCACGTGGATCGCCGACATTGAAGGATTTCACCTTGGCCACAAATCGCTCGGTAAACTCGGCGGCGATGGATTCATCGACGATGATTTTTTCGACCGACATGCAGATTTGTCCCTGGTGCATGAAGGTGCCGAAAGAGGCTGCATTCAGCGCCAGCTCCATGTCGGCATCTTCGAGGATGATCAGTGAATCCTTACCGCCCAGTTCGACACAGGCTTTTTTGAGCATCAGGCCGGCTTTGGAGGCCACCTGACGTCCGATAGCCGTCGATCCGGTAAAACTGATTCCCCCGACCAGCGGGTTGGTGATCAGCTCATCGCCGACTTCGGCAACATTGTCACGGGAACATGTCACCACATTAAACACGCCCGGGGGCAGTTGCGCTTCAGCGAAAAGCTCGGCAATCATCAATCCGCCCGAGACCGGCGTTTCCTCCGAAGGCTTCAGCACGACCGTGTTGCCGACCGCCAGAGCAAAGGCCAGACCACGTGCCGAGAGCAGCAACGGAAAATTCCAGGGCGATATGACCGATACGACGCCCAGGGGCTGGCGGACCACCATACTGACTTTGCCGTGGTCGGAAGGCAGAATCTCCCCGGTCACCTGGTAGACTGCAGCGGCCGCGGTGCGAAAAAGGCCGGGAACATAGCCGCTTTCGAACATGCCTTTTCCGATCCACGAGCCGCCCTCATCGATCAAGGCATCGGCAAAGTCCTTCTGGCGCTTTTCGAGAATGTCTGCGGCTTTGAGCAGATAGCCGGCACGCTGGGCGTGGGGTAACGCCGCCCATTCAGCCTGCGCGGCAGCGGCTGCTGCGACAGCCCGAGCGGCATCCTCCCGCGTCCCGTTGGGAATTTCGGCCCACGTGTCACCGGCCGCCGGATTGTAATCGGCAAAGGTTTCCTCCTTGTTAATCCACTGCCCATCAATAAACAGTTTATAGCCATCAATGTCCATTTTTCACCCTCCTTTGTATTGTGTTGCAGCCAACTTTCGGACCCGGAGTTCAATTTCCTTCTTCGCAAGGGATTCCGGCTAGGCGGATAAACTTTCTTTGAAACGAATGATTTTATCTGCCACCTCATGCAGCGCTCGATGTGCTGTTTCCTGGGAAACAGCTTCAAATTGCAGATCGTCGCCCGGTTTAATTTGCCCCAGCAGCGGCAGGTCTGCTGAAATCACGGTCGCAATCTTGCGGTATCCGCCGGTTACCGTTTCGCCAAGAATAATAATGGGCTTGCCGTCGCCCGGGATCTGGATTGAACCCGATATCACGCCTTCCGAAATGATGGACTCTTCAATATCCGGTTTGCGGTCGATCACCGGTCCCTGCAGCCGAATTCCGGTGCGATCGGACTCCGGTGACATTTTATAGGAAGCATTTAAAAAAAGATTGCGGCTTTCGTCGGGAAAATGGCCATCCTGGGGGCCCCAGATCACCCGTATCACCCAGTTTTTAGGATAGTGCGGTATCCAGGCGGAATTAAAGCCGCGGCCGGCAACACTCAAATTATGACACGATCCCCCGGACAACAGAAAATCATCTTTCTGGACCGGCCGGCCCCGATATCCCCCGAACCCGGAAGGCAGGTTGGTGGACCTGCTGCCCATAACCGGCGGCACACCGATACCGCCGGCGACAGCTGTATAAGCTCGAAAGCCGCTGACGGGCGATTTGAATGATAAGATGTCATCCTTCTTGAACGCATGCACCCGCCACATCTCGACGGGCTGCTTGTTGCGATGGGGCCGCAGGTTGCCGCCGGTGACGGCAATTAGGGTATCGGCCAGGATCCTGATCCTGGGGCCCAGCAACATTGTCTCCAGGCAGGCTTGATCCTCCCGGTTGCCGACTAATAGATTTGCGATTCGCAATGCGAAAGTATCCAGCGCGCCGCTGGGCGCCACACCATAGCGGCCGTGCCCGTAGCGGCCCAAATCCTGCACGGATGTCAATGCACCCGGCGACAGTACTTCTAAGATTGCTCCGGCTGCCATTGATCGGCCTCCTCCGCGGTTATGGTATAAAATCGTACACGATCCCCCATTACCAGCAGGCTGGGCGGATTCCGCCGGGGATCGAAAAGATGGATCGGTGTCCAGCCGATGATTTGCCACCCGCCGGGGCTGTCAACCGAGTAAATACCGGACTGCTTCTGGGCAATTCCCACCGATCCCCGCGGGACACGGGTCCGCGGGGTATTACGCCGCGGCGTGGCAATGGCATCCGGCAACTCACCCAGGTAGGGGTATCCCGGCGTGAAACCGATCATGTAAACCCGGTAGGTCGGTTGGGTGTGGAAACCGATCACCTCCTCGGGGGTTAGTTGATGATATTGCGCCACCTCTACCAGGTCAGGCCCGTAATGACCACCGTATACTACCGGGATTTGGACAGTCTGCGGTTCCGGCAACTGTGATCGATCCAAGTGGTTATGGATTTCAACAATGATTCGCTCGAGATCCGCCAGGGATATAAGCGCCGGATCACAGATCACCAGCAGGGATCGATAGCCGGGCACCAGTTCGAGGATCCCGTTCGGCTTCTGAAGGTCTAGTCCGACAAACAGTTCCTGGACGCTCTGATTGATGGCGGGACTGATTTCATCCCCCAGTTCAACCAGCAGCGAACGATCGCCCATGGGACGAAATTTTGGTTTTTCGTAGAGCATCATGCTAAAAAAAAGTTGTCAGGTGTCAGGTGTCGGCTGCCAGGCAGCAATTTATTGTTTACAGGATAGTTCAGAACACGATAGAATCTTAAATATATAGTTTTTGCCCTCCGGCGGATCTACGACATTTTCGATAAAAATTTTTCTCGCAAAGCCGCAAAGCGTGCAAAGGTAAAGCATTAATTAAATCTTGGCGACTTTGCGTCTTTGCGAGAGACCTTTTCGGCTCCGGTTTATCCGGGTCAGGGCGTAAGCATGCGAGTTTGAATTCACTGCCCGATCGCTATACCTGGGATAATGTAATTTTATAGTGCGGCTTATAGGCTACCAGGAACCAAAGTCGCATTCGGTGCAGCAATCTCAACGCCCGCTGACTGCAGACTCTCTCTGATGTTTTTAACCAGGGCCAGGGCGGACGGATTATCGCCGTGAACGCAGATGGTGTCGGCCGCCATATCGATTTCAGAACCGTCTTGGCACACCACCCTGCCCTCTTTGACCATTTTTAACACTTTTTCGGCCACGGCCTCGTGATCGTGGATCACCGCGCCGGGCTCTTTGCGTGAAACCAGTGACCCATCCGAATTGTAGGCCCGGTCACCAAAAAATTCAAAGGCAATGCGAATACCGTGTCTGGCACCGATGGCTTCCAGGTCTTTGCGGTTCGATCCGGCCAGAACAAATAAAATCAGATTCGGATCCAGCGCAGCAATCGCCCGGGCGACGGCCTCCCAGATATCGTTATTTTGCACAGCCATGTTGTAAAGCGCTCCATGGGGCTTCACATGCTGCAGCTTAATCCCCTGGGCGGTGGCGAATGCCTGCAAGGCACCAACCTGGTACAGAACATAATCATGGATCTCTTCCAGGGAGGCATCCATGTTGCGCCGTCCGAAACCAATCAGATCCGGAAATCCCGGATGCGCGCCGACGGCGACTCCGTTTTCCCTGGCGATATTTATCGTCCGTTTCATTACCGCCGGATCACCGGCATGAAAACCGCAGGCAACATTGGCCGAACTGATCAACGGGACCACCTCTTCGTCCAATCCGAGTTTATAATTTCCGAAACTTTCCCCGACATCGGAATTTAGGTCAATTTTATTAACCGGCATAATTTTTCCTCCACAAACAAATTTTCCAACTGTAATACTCATCTTCGATTAGATATCGACGCCGCAATAATTTTTGAACGCCGATCTGGTACCTAAATTTGTTGCTATTTAATCTTTTGTTAAAGAATAACAAATTTGAATTTGCTTCGCAGGGGTTACTTAAATTTGGGTATGCCACAAATCGCAGGGCATTACAA
Organism: Olavius sp. associated proteobacterium Delta 1; assembly: GCA_902749685.1. Classification (GTDB taxonomy): domain Bacteria; phylum Desulfobacterota; class Desulfobacteria; order Desulfobacterales; family JAFDCJ01; genus JAFDCJ01. Next base: position 73,092 of record CACVKW010000888.1, read on the forward strand.
GTGATTGTCATTAGCCTTCAGGACGACGTCAAAGTAATCCCGGACCAATTATAGCGATTGTCAGAAATATGTTCCGTTTGGTCCAGGTTGCTAACAGTCGGAGATGTTTTTGCCCAGAAGGTTTTAAAAAGGATTCCCGTTCCAGCCCGGTTCAATAAAAAAGGGAATAGGTTAAAACCTATTCCCTTACAAACATCGATATTAAATATTCTAACGTTTGGAAAACTGAAACCGGGCTCTGGCACCTTTTTGTCCGTATTTTTTTCTTTCTTTGACCCTGGGATCACGTTTGATAAAGCCGGCTCTCTTCAGCGCCAGCCTAAAGTCGGGGTTGACTAAAACGAGTGCCCGGGTTATGCCGTGTCGAACGGCTCCGGCCTGTCCGGCAATTCCTCCCCCGACGACCGTTGCCTTGACATCATAGGAGCCCATCGTATTGGTTATTTTGAACGGCTCGGTCATATCATTGCGTGTGGTTTCAATTGGAAAATATTTTTCCACCGGGTGATTGTTGATGATGATTTGACCGTTGCCCGGTTTTATCCAGGTCCTGGATATGGCCGTCTTGCGTTTGCCGGTTGCATAGAAAACGTTTTCTTGCTGCATTTATTACCCCTAACAATATATAAAATTAATTGAACTTCAAAACCTCTGGATTCTGGGCTTCATGAGGATGCTGATCTCCAGCATAGACTTTTAATTTCTTGAACTGTTTGCGTCCCAGCTTGTTCTTCGGCAGCATCCCCTTGACGGCAAACCGAACCAGATCTTCCGGACGTTTGTCTTTGAGTTCTCTGGCCGTAGTCGACTTCAGGCCGCCAGTATATCCGCTGTGACGGTAGTAATTTTTTTGATCCAACTTTTTCCCGGTCAGCATAACCTTATCCGCATTGATTACAACGATCCAATCACCGGTATCAGCATGCGGGGTATATAACGGGTTGTGCTTACCCTGCAGGCGCGAAGCTATTGAAGTCGCCAGGCGGCCGAGAACTGCGCCACTGGCATCAACCACACACCACCGGCCTTCATTATCCGAGTTTTTAGCACTGTAGGTATATTTTTTCACGTTTAACACACTCCTGATTTTAATGAATCAGCGAATTTAAACAATTATTCACCCCGTGTCAAGAAAAAAAAAAACGACCTCATTCTTAAAAAAAAGCCACCTCCCCTTTACAGATCATGAATTTTGGTGCAAAATTCAGTGTGTAATATAAGCAGGTTCACAAAAGTTGCAAGAAAAGGTATACCATAAATGAAACAGCTTGAAACTGAAATTAAATTTTATCTTACCGACCTGCCATCGATTCGTCAGCGCATCGTGGATCTGGGCGCCCAATCCCGCGGGCGATTCTTTGAAAGCAATGTCCGGTTTGAAGACCCCCACCGGACATTAAGAAAGAATCAATCTCTCTTGCGCCTGCGCCGTGACCAGACGGTCAAATTAACTTATAAATCAACTCCACCTGAAGAGAATAATCAGTTTAAGATTATGAAGGAGTTGGAAGTCGAAGTCAGTGATTTTGACACCGCGCATCTGATTCTGGAAGCATTAGGCTTTCATCACGAACAAGTATATGAGAAATGGCGTGAAACCCTGGTGCTGGACCAAACCCAGTTTTGCCTGGACAGCATGCCATACGGCAACTTCCTTGAAATCGAAGGACCAAAACAGGATATCAAAAATTTTGCCATCCAACTCGGGCTGCGGTGGGATCAACGAATTCTGCTCAATTACCTTCACATCTTCGAGATCGTGCAAAATAGCATGGACTTGAATTTTTCAGATGTAACCTTTGACAATTTTAAAAATGTCGCAGTGGACCTGATCGATTATCTGGAATTGTTGGTTGCGGGGAACTGACTGGAAGTCGGAAGTCGGAATGCGGAAGAAGACAAGGTCTCACGGTGTCAGGGTTGTTGATATGCAGCAAGGTCGATACTGGGGCAAGGCGAATGGCGCAGAGCGTAAAAATGAAGCAGCGATTTCATAAGCTGAAGAAGGCTATTCGAATTTCTTAACGTTATGCCCTTTGCTCCATTTATCTCTAATTCCGCATTTTAGCTTCCGAATTGCAAAGCCACTACCATTTACGCTTAGCTTTTTCATTCCAAAATCCGCAATCGAATATTTCCGAATTCCGCATTCCGACCTCCGCATTCACTTCATTCGCTTGTCGATTTTTTCAGCGTATTCATTAGATCGTCCGTGGAAGGCGATGGGCCTGGTGATGTCGCCGTGGTCATCGTAGGCGGCTATGATGCGGTGGCCGGCATTTTCACGGGAAAATCCTGTTCGAGTAATAAATCACCTTTTTGGGAAAATATGAAGACGGTCGCATGTTGATACGTTTCAGGAGATTTTGGTAGGTTAGTCTTAAATCGCATGGTTTTGAAATAGTTAATACCGAAGATATGGCCTCGCTGCCTGCCGGTCGGTTTTCCATCGGTAAGTGATATTCTGGGAATTGTCAGCCATTTATTCTGCTGGAGTTGTTCCCCTTTTAGCACCACGATTGCGTGCCCTGAAACACGCTGGGAGTTGGGACTGGTGTTTTTTATTTTAAACTGGACTCTTAATAAATTCTCGTCCGCCCTGGGGGACACTTGGAAATCCTCTACTGCAACACTGAGTCCCGATTCGGATTGGTTTTCTGCCGCTGAGGGATCGGCTTCTTTTCCTGACGCAGTCTCTTCCTGAACCTTCGCAGGTCGGTTGGATTCCCAGGTTTCATTATAGCCGCTTGAATTTTGTTGCGGGGTTGCCGATGCGCTTTGTTCTTGCGGCTTTTTATCCGGGCTTGCTTTGGACCGGGATTCAGCCACAACCAATTTTGTCATGAGAACGTCTTTTTCATAGCGTATCGCCTTGATTTGCGCTTTCAAGTCTAGCAAATCCGATTCAAGCTGTTTCTTCTCCTGACGGATGTTGAGGCTAAAAAAAAGCAGACCGGCGGTAATCGCTATGGATATACACAGAACCAGACAGGTCAGCAACACCATGCCTTTAAACCGCTTAAGCGTTATGGTCTTGCCATGATTCCCGATAAATAGAATGGTCCAGCGTTTGTCCGGTTTGGATCGTTTAACGGATTTTGCTGATCGCTCCCCATTTTTTGAATTGTTGCTGAAATTTTCCATATTTTAACTTATATTGAAACACACTCTTGTCCAAAAACGGGTTTAGAATGAGTCATAAAGTGAGTAATAATACGAGTCATTGAAAAAAATCCTCCTTATATGTAGGGTGGTTGTTAAT
>CACVKW010000889.1 GCA_902749685.1 Olavius sp. associated proteobacterium Delta 1
AACAACCACCCTACATATAAGGAGGATTTTTTTCAATGACTCGTATTATTACTCACTTTATGACTCATTCTAAACCCGTTTTTGGACAAGAGTGATTGATAGTAAGACCGTAATTTAGCGGGCATGATAATTATTCTTACCAGTTTCCCGACCTTTTGCCTATGGCAAAGGGACCCAAGGCGCAGGGCTCAGGGCACGCGGAAATGGCAAATTATCAAATTATGTTGATTCTTATGTCAATGAATTGCCTTAAATCAGCTGAAGATCGACTGACCGAAATATATACATTCATTAATCGGCGCAGCCTGATGAAACTGTTCTGTCTGGCAGGTATAAGCATGGGTTTTGCGATCGGTGGCTGTGACTATCCCCCGGTTGATGCTTCGGCAGAAACGAACTCCAAGAAAGAAAGCAACATGGAATCGATACAATCTACGACAACCATTCAACATAAAATTCCACCCATCGATGCCGCGGCTTTGCCTGCGATAGAGACCGCAACATTTGCGCTGGGCTGATTCTGGGGACCTGACTCCCGGTTCGGGAGTATGGACGGCGTTGTCAGGACCCGGGTCGGCTATGCCGGGGGTAAGCAAAAAGACCCGACCTATCGCAGCATCGGAGACCACAGCGAAACGATTCAGATCGATTACGATCCGACCCGTGTATCATACAAGGAGCTGCTGTTCATTTTCTGGCAGAACCATGATCCGACATCGCGTGCCTGGAGTCGGCAGTACATGTCGGCCATATCTTATCACAATGATGAACAAAAAAAGCTGGCTCTTGAAACTCGAGCTTTCGAGGAAAAACAGAGAAACAAGAAAATTCAGACCGAAATCGTGCCCTTCAGCAAGTTTTACCCGGCGGAAGATTATCATCAGAAATATCAGCTGCGCCAGCACAGTGATCTGATGGGGGAATTCAAGGCAATCTATCCCCGGGACATTGATTTTATCAATTCCACTGCCGCCGCACGGGCCAATGGTTACATCGGCGGCCACGGTACAACCGAGCAGGTTAAGGCAACCATCGAAAACCTGGGCCTATCATCTGCAGGCCGACAGCGGCTTTTGGCGATTTTCAAAAGGTGGAAAAACTAGCCCTGATTGATCCAAAAGCGCCCAATCGGGAGTTATTTGTTAATTGTTATTCGTTATTGAAAACGGGACATCCAAATATTAAAATTGGGTGCCCCGTTTGTTTATCAGAAAGGAAAGTCAGTATGGGGCAGCCTGCAACCCGGTCACTGTATGACCAGTTGGACGATCGGCTAAAGGATGGACTGGTTGCCATCACGCACCGGATCGAATCGTCCGACCAGGGGACGCCGGGTAAAAAGACCGGCGACCAGGCGATCGAAATTCTTGAATCCTGGCTGATGGACGACGAACAAAAACGGCACCTGGAAGCCAACGTCTGGGATATTTTCTTTCTTTATGCCGCTTCCAGCCTGCTTCCCCCCAGGCATGCCGACGGGGCCAATAGCTTTGCCGAACGTACGGTCCCGGAAAATATATCTGAAACTTCCTTGATCCCGGAAGCAGCAAAAATTTTTTGGCCTCCATTTGATCTTGCCGACCAGCAGCAAAGCGAAATTCTGGCATTGATCGGCCAGGGGTATCTTGCTGCAAGCACCATGGCTGAAGCCATACCGCCCCGGGTAGCGTATGACAAGGAGAACACCGTCAATATTCAGTTCCTGGCGGCCTGTTTGCGGCTGGCAATGGGGTTTAACCTGACGGCGCCTGACACGCTGAATCACCTGCGAAATTTGTTGCCTCCCGCGGCTGCAGCCCCCCAGGCCTCTGCGCTGAGTGAGCGTTTTACCGTGGCCTCAACCGGAGCTCATCCCCACGTGCAGGCCACCATTCTGGTGCAGGTGCACTGCCGTGATGCCGAAGTCCACCGGGCGCTCAAACGCTACGAATCCTATCTCCAGCGGCTGCTGTACAACCTGAACCGCACGGTCCGGCCGCGTTTTTTGTTCACGGCGGTTTGTTTCGAAATAACGCCGCAAGACTATCGACCGATTGATTTTAAGTTCGGTGTGGATACCTCTTCCGCCCTGCAGCTGTTTGCGGGAAACACCCTTTACAAAGACCGGCGCGTTTTTCTAAGAGAGCTTGTGCAAAATGCCGTCGACGCCTGCAATCTGAGACAAATGCAAGAACCCGGTTTCAGCCCTTCGATCGGTATTGAATTCAGCCCCGATCTCGATAAAATTACGTTTCGTGACAACGGGATCGGGATGAGCAAGCAGTGGATCGAGAAGTATTTTCTCAACATCGGCCTGTCGTTTTATCAGTCTGATGAAATTACCCGCATCAACCGCGATGCAAAAATTCAATTCAGTTTCATCAGCCAATTCGGCATCGGATTTCTGTCAAGTTTTCTGGTAGCGCAACAGGTGATCATGAAAACGCGCCAGGCCGGATCAGAGGGTTTCATCATTACGATCAGCCACATCGACGACTATTTTGATGTGCGGGTTGTCGAAGAAAAAATCCCGGTCGGCACCGAAGTCACGGTCATTTTAAAAGAAAACCTGCTGCAATACTGTCGAAGCCTGGAATACCTGGGTTACCTGAAAACCAATGTGCGGTTTTTGCCGATTGCCTTGAATTTTGTGGATCAAAAAGGGGAACATACGGTTCTGGGACAGGAGTCCCTCAACTATGATGAAGAGATACGGTGGGGGACTAAATTTACCACAAAACTGGATTTTGAAAGTTCCCGGGGATACCTGCTTTTAAAGGTTAAAGAAAACCACGAATACATTTTTGACCTGGAATCTTCCAGGGGTGGTGTGTCAATATTTCAGGACGGCATATTTATCACCCAGGTCGATTACCTGCTGCCGGACAGCGCCGGCGAGCACGTCATCGGCCGGCTCAACCTGGTCGGGGATGAAAAATGCGAACTGAGCATGGATCGCAACCGCCTGCTCTGGAAGAAAGATCAGATGGCACAGATCAAAAAACGGTTTTTGATGGGACTCGTGGTGATCGTCAATCGTCTGCTGGAGACTTCGGCCCGGCAGACACAGCCTGAAAATATTCGGCGCAATATCATTCAAAAGGCGGCGTCTTTTTTTGACTTCAACGAGGTGGATGATTCCATTTACGATACACTGAATAAAGAAATCTGCACCCAGGTCGAGGACCAATTCCGCAGGTTCATCAGAATTCACCACTCGCGGTATGATCTGCTCCACAACCCTGAGAACATTGCATCGAGTTCACACGGCTATATCAACCGGTGGCAGCAGCGCGTCATCGACGGCTATAAAGAGAAAGGGGCGGGGAAAGTTCGAAGGTCGTAATGAATAGTTGCTGAGTTGCCAGCTAGGAGATTGGTCATAAAAAATCGAAAAAAGAATAATCTCTCGCCCATGCATGCATCCCGCTCCGCGGGGCTTCGTTCGAGCTCACTGAGTTATCCGAGAATAAAATAATCGGTGTGCTCTGCGAGCTCAGTGAGAGATTTAAAGAAAACCGGTTTTATATCGAGTAACTTTGCATCTCATTATTAAATTGAGATTCATTGATTGACTTATCAGAACTCGAAAGCTGTTAAAACAGATATTGACACGCAATTGTCGGCCCGTTAAACTCCTTTTATTCAGTACTAGACAAAAAAATCCGGCATCTGCTCGACATTTGGATCGACGGCGTAGCGGCTGAGATCGGTTATGCCCCCGGCTTTTAGAATAGCATCGTCAACAAAAAAGTTACCGGTGCCGCGGCTGGCGCCGGTAATGAACAGGGTCTTGCCTTTAAGATCGGTCATGGCTCCTCACTTCCTCAAATCGTTGAATATTTTCGAATGAATGTTGAATACTTAAGGCCCCTCTCTCTACGAGCCGGCAGCCGGCGGATCAAATTTATACAGACCTGTAAAGAAAATGACGAGGCATAGAGATGTCTGAAAATATTTAATTTTCACTTTTTGTAAAGCCGTTTAAGATCTTCCCAGGCATCGGGCAGCATGGCGTTGGGGATGTAACCGTGGACATAATCCCGGTAAGCACGCACATTGATTTGCTGGTACAGCGGGATACCAATGGCTTCTTCGTACCAGAGGTACTGAAGTCTGGTGTAGATCTGTTCGCGTTGGGCCGGATCAACGGTGGCGATGCCGGCCTCGCAAAGCCGGTCCACTTCGTTGTTTTTATAAGCCAGAAACCGGCCGTATACGCCCTGGGAATGCATAAAGGTGTAAAGAAAGTTGTGAGGATCGGCATAATCCGCAACCCAGCCCGTTATAAAGATCGGATACATATAATTGCGGTACTGCACCAGGTAATCCTTCCAATCTACCTTGCGGACCTCAATTCTGAATTTCGGGCTTAAAGACATGATATTTTCGGCCAGCATCCAGGCGGCGGCTTCCCGCATTTCATTGCCGGTATTGTGTGCAATCACCATCTTAAATCCTCTTTGCCAGACCGCGCCATTTAAGGCCGTTTGCAGATAATTCTTTGATTTATCCAAATCGAATTCGTAGACGGGAACATCCTTGTGATAGGGCAGCCCCTCAATGTTGGGGCTGGTTGGCAGGATGACCTGGTTGTTAAATACATCCTCGCGATAGGTCCGGCGATCAAAGGCATGCAGAAAAGCTTTGCGAATGTTGGCGTCAGCAAAAAAGTCGGGCGGAATTCCGTTGCCGTCCAGCTTGGCGCTGCCGATATTCGGATTGCCGCGGGAATTTATCTTGCGGCAGAAAAGGGCGGCGGAAAGTGACAGCTGCGGGGTTTTGAAAAGCGATAATCCCGACATGTCCTCCACTTCCGGCACATAGGGTGTATCGACCGTGACGCGGTCGGCATCGCCGTTTTGCAGCATGAGCTTGCGGGTGCTCCACTCCTTGACGTATTTAATAATCGCGGTTTTGATAGCCGGCCTGGGGCCCCAATACCCCTCAAAACGCTCAAATACAAACTGTTTGGACGGCTGCCAGATTTTCAGGCGATAGGCACCGGTGCCGTTGGCAATGCTTTGCAGGGGTTCGTGGCCCGGTGCCGGGTTGTTGAATCGGGCGGCATTGTTAATGTTGCCGTCCCAGCAGCCTTTGGAAATCGCCCATTGCCTGTCCAATATGGCCGCAGCGGAATTGGCCAGTATTCCCATCAAGGGCGGAAAGGGCCGCGGCAGGTGAAAAATGACCCGATCCGCTTTGACTTCGACGGCCTTGTCGATGGCTTCAAATATTCCGGGAATAATTTTGCCGTCCCTGTCCCGGGTTGAACCATGACCGGTCATCGCTTCGAGCAGCATCCACATGGGTCCGCCGTCCGGATCCACGATCATGGCGCGTTTAATCGAGTATGCAACATCTGCCGGTGATAATTGGCCGCCTTCATGAAATTCGACGCCTTGGCGGATACGGAATGCATAGGTCCTTCCATCTGTTGAAATGCCTCCGTTTTCAAGCGTCGGGACCTCAGCCGCCAGCAGCGGAACATATTTTTCGGTGCTGGAACCATCGAAGAAAATCAGGGTTTCGTAAAGGTTCCAAATTCGTTGTGAGCCGGTGGCATCATAGCAAACCGCCGGGTCCAGGGTACGCAGCGTGCCGTAGTTGGCCAACACAAATGTATCCGGATTTTTGACACCCGCATGGGCGTTCAGTGAAACCATGACCATCATAAGCCAAAAAGAAATTGCTGAGCCAATCTGTTTCATATCAAAACCCCTTAGGAATGACTATTTTCGATTGAATATTGAATAATTAAGGAATTCTATCCATTTAAAAAGACGGAGCGAAGCGACAACCATAGATATTCAATTTACAATCTTCAATTTTCAATTCTCCGGTTCCGCCAGGCTTTAACACCTTGCTTGACACAATTTGCTGAGTTATCTATAATATATTGATAATGGTAGAAATATTCAATATTTATTTCAACCATACACAGCGTCGTGATAAATAGCGTATTCGCCATTTGAATCGTTGGCTTTAAACTGCCATTTAGCCTCAAATACACAGACCGCTGTGTATGTATGCGCAAGGATTTATGTCGTTTATATAGATCAGAGTGTCCATATCTTTACGTTGGTCCACTTCCTGTCCTTCCGCGGTCTGAGCTGTCCGAATTGTCGGGACCCACGATTCTGGGAATAGCCTATGAAGCTATGTCAAAAATGCGATCAACCGGTGGCTGAAGAAATCACCACCTGTCCGTCTTGTGGCAGTGTGATTTCCGAGGGCAGAAAGTACATCGATGACTATCGCATTGTTGATGTGCTGCACGAAGGCCATTCTAGCTTTCTTTGCCGGGCTATCCGTGAGCGGACTCAGGAACTGGTCATGATCCGCCTTTTTTCTGCTAAGTCCGGGGTGGATGAAGAAGTGGCCTGGCGGCTAAAACGGGAACTCGAGCAACTCAGGAAACTGCCGGCTGAAGGTTTCGTGCGGCATCATGCCATCAGACGATCGTCTGACGGCTTGTGGTACCGAATCAGCGAATGGATAAATACCGAAAGCTGGGGCTCCTTACTTGCCTCCGGACGCCTCCAGGACACGGCGGTGCTCATAAATTTATTTTATCAAATGGCATCAATCCTTGCTGTGCTGCACGATCAAGGTCACTTCATTCCCCATCTCATTTTAAACGACATCATTGTCATCAAAAACGACCGGGAAGAGCTCAAGATTAAAATCGACTACAAGCTCTCGCGCTTCTTTGATCCAAAATTGGACCGCCCCGGTTCAATTTTAAAAAATCTCATGAACAGCCATCCGGATATTGTCAACCAGAGACCGCTTGATTTTCGCAGCGACATCTGGTCCCTGGGTAAGATTTTTGTCGAACTGCTGACGGCAGATCTTGAAACCAAAGACTTTCTCGCCAAAGTTGATGAGCTGGACCTGCCGGACGAATTGGCGGTTCTCCTAAAGGTAATGCTGGCCGATGATCCGGACATGCGCCCGCGGTCCATGACTGAAATTGCCGACTCTTTAGCCCGGATTCAACAAAGTGATTTTGAAAAAACCCGGCAAGAAAAGGCGGTTGTCCAAGGCGCGCCGGTGCGAACGAAAACCAGACTCCATACCATTGCCAAACTGCTGGCTGTAGCTGTCGTCGTGCTAATGGTCGCAGGTGTTCTTGCCTGGTTTCAAATGGGTCAACGAGACGAAGATTCAGCAACTGTGCTCGAAAAATTTGCCAATAAGTATGCCGACTCAGTGGCATTTTTAGTGACTGAGTATTGGCTGGAGGCTGGCGATGTCAGATATTATCACAACTTGACTGAAGGAACCGCTTTTCTGGTTGACCCTGATGGTTATATGTTAACCGGCCGCCACGTGGCCTGCCCCTGGTTGGAGGATACGACGCTTTTTGCAACCACCGAATATCTTAAATTAAGTGATTTGACGCCTCGCTTCGGGTACCGGATTTTTCTGTGGTTCGATGGTGAAAAAGCCTTTAACCGGGTCGCCAGCATGATGCAGAATCCGGAGTTGACGGATGTTTACTTCACAGATATCGCATACAGTACGGAATCAACTCCGCGATTGGATATCGCCGGTGTTGCCAAAACACCTTTGCAAACCCGACAATTGCTCAGCTCCCCGCTAAAAGATGATTTTGCGGTGCTTAAAATTGACCGCGTTCCGAAAGGGTTAAAAGCCCTGCCGCTTGAGCTTGAAATGGATCCGCAGGAAATTTCCAAGTTATCGCCGATCATTGCCCTGGGTTTTCCACTGGGCCGCCGAACCCAGGAGGATACAGTCAATGTCAGCGTGACCAGGGGACATGTTCGACGTACATTTAAAAACCTTATTCAGGTGGATGCATCCGTTCATGGCGGTAACAGCGGTGGCCCGATTATCGATACCCTCGGTAAGGTGATCGGCATCGTTTCGGGCGTTGCAATGGACTACAGCCAGGGCATGGTGCCTACGGCTGCTCCAATGTGGGATATCGGAATGGTTTTACCCATCGGTAAGGCAGTGGATCTGCTGATCGAGCTAAAGGCCGGCCAGGTTAAGTGGAACGGCGTGCTTGATTTCTCGGTCGAGGAAGCCATGAATAAAATCCGAGAGAAAGCCATTGCAGGGAAATGGGCTGAAGCGATGACAATGGCCGATGAAAAGCTGGAGCACAGTCCGCAGCCGGCATTGGTGACGGCGGCCGGGATGATGCATTTTTGCGCCGCCGATTATCAGGGAGCCAAACGACTCTTTTCTCAAGCACTTTCAATGGATGCCGATGACTACCAGGCCAGGTTGATGTTATTTTTAATTGACTGGCTGGTTGATGATCAGGCCGAAAGTATACACCGCCAGATATTGCTTGATCTCGACTGGCGTTCTGCTGCTGAATTTCAGAGCTACCTGGCGAGGGTGCTGGGAAAATTGGTCGATGAAGAATCCGCTCTGCAAAGCGGGTATAATTTTTCTGAAAGAAGCTGGCTGAACTTTGTTGTTGGCCTTTTGCATGCCAGGCGCGATGATTGGGCGGGAGCGGAAAAACTGATGCGCGAGGCGATCCTTATTGCCGATCCCGACGCCTGGGAGTATTTTCTGGCGCGTGCCCAGCTTGAACAATTCCTAAGGCGGCGGCGGGAAACGTTAAATTCAGAAACCCAATGGAACCGGCATAATTCCGAGATGAAAGATTTCGAAAAGGCTGTAGACGAAGCAAAAACAGCCAAATTAGAGCGTCGGGAGAAACTGGTTGCGCTGTATACCAAGATCGCAGACGGAACGACCGACCTGAAGGAAAAGCTGCAGATAATGGAGCAGACCTATGAAGTAATACCTGATAACCGCAATATTTTAGCGGCGTTAGCCTATTACAGCACGGCAGATGAAGACTGGCCCAAATCCCTGGGATATATTAGAGATTTTTTGCAGACGCGGGTGCGTCAGAATGCCAGAAGCATGAGCATGGGTCTGCTTGAGGCCTGTGTGCTAAATTACCAGGGAAAGGATGAAGAGGCGCAAAAAATACTGGAGGACTATGGGAGCCGCATTAGAATTCCCTGGTTTCTGGACATTCATGACTATCTCATGGGTAAACAAACGGAAAAATCATTGAAAAAAAAGGCCGGGGAAACTCCCGAAAAACTTGTGACCGCATATACGTTCATGGGGTTTTGGGATGAAGGTTCCGGCCGGCCGGAAAATGCGCTCAAACAATACAAGGAAGCCCTGGGATCTTTCCTGGACGATTGGCTTGAATATGATTTCGCCGGGGAACGAATTAAAAGGCTAAAAAAATCTGCCGCTGCTGAGAAAAAACCCTAATTAATCCGTCCTAAAATTTCCTTTCATTCTGTGGCAGTTTAGTTCAACCGCGAAGTTTCTTTCGTGATTCCTGATGCTGATTGTTTTAATATTCCGAGACGTTTAATGTCTAAATTCGATCATTTCCGGCTTAAAAATGAGATGCTTCTCATGAATTATCTGGCAAACGCCATTGGTGTGTGTGTGGTGATTTTTATTACCTATCGGCCCATAACTCAGCAATTGGCGGAAGCCTTCCGCTTGATTGGCCGGGTTGGCTGGTTTTTTGATCCGCTTTGTGGCGGTTTGATGTTGGTCTTGACCCTGATTTCTTGGCATGCGTCTGCTGGCCTTATTGTTGGGCTGTAATCTGGTTCCCTTTTTCGCCATTATTACGATTATGCTGAGTACATCATCTGCGGACCTATTCTCTGAAGAACTATATGAAGGTCTGCGATCGGATATTGTACTGAGTTCCTATATTTTTATGGCGATTGGCATATTACTGACTTATCAGCTGAGCCGCAACCTGCGACAACCTTTTCGGGATATTATTCGCGTTTTAAAGGCTGTCCGAAATGGCCAGTTTGACCATAAAGTGCAGGTGACCTCCAATGACGAAATCGGTTACACTGGTGACGTCATCAATGAAATGACTGAAGGCTTAAAGGAACGAGACCGCATGCGACAGTCCCTGGAGTTGGCCAAGGAGGTCCAGCAATATTTTATGCCCCAAAAGGCACCCGAAATATCCGGTTTGGATATAGCCGGGCAAAGCATCTATTGTGAGCGCACGGGTGGAGATTACTTTGATTATTTACAAATAGCCGAATACGATGGTCACAAAATAGGCATTGTCATCGGCGATGTATCCGGCCACGGTATTCCTTCAGCCTTGCTGATGGCCGCCGTGCGTTCGTCTCTGCGGCAGCGGGTTATACAGCCGGGCAGCATCGGGCAAATTGTCTCCGATGTAAACCGGCAATTGGCGGCCGATGTGGAGGAATCGGGACGATTTATGACACTGTTATACAGCGAGATTGATTCCGCAAAGAGGACCATACGGTGGGTGAGGGCGGGGCATGATCCGGCTATTCTTTTTGATCCGCAAACGAACACTTTTGAAGAACTGAAGGGTTCGGGGGTGGCTCTGGGTGTTGATCAAGCATGGGTGTACACCGAAAATGTAAAAGCAAATCTCAAAGGCCGTCAAATCCTTATACTTTGTACGGATGGCGTCTGGGAAGCGTACAATCCATCCGGAAATATGTTCGGCAAGGACGCCCTGTATGAAGTCATCCGCCGGAATTCGGTTTTAGCGGCGGTTGACATTGTTGAAGCGGTGGTTGCAGCGGTCAGACAATTTCAAGATGGTATGGAACCCGAAGACGACATCACCATGGTAGTGGTCAAAATGAATCTTTAGGCAACCATTTTATTTGTTTTCGGTATCAATGCTGCTGTAAAGTTGCTGCCAACGCGCAAAGGGGACGGATTTTAACTCTTGTAGATCCGATATTGGAATTTTACCGATCGTGGTATTGGGTGCATAGTAGCACTGTTGTCCTTTGTAGGGACCTTCATCGATGATCCAACCCTCCTGGACGGGAAGTTTTTTGCCCACAAAACCGGCGGCCTCGGAACTATACTCCTTCTGATTGGCCGGGCTGAATATGGCTTCAAAATACATAATTTATCTCCTGAAAAATTAAGCAGGTCCGCAAATAACCCTGCTGCTTTAAGCGAGCACAGACCTGCAACATTGCGCACTAATAAAAAAATGTCAAGCGCATATGAATAATAACCAATAGTCAATTGAAAATAGACATTTCAAGGCCTGCTCAATTTCCGCTGTGAGATCATCGGTGTCCTCAATTAGCTCAAAGGAAAGCATCCCATCAAAGCCCTTCATCCTTTTCTACGCCCATTTATGCATTATATTTAAATTTCCGGTCAATTCGAAAATGAACCTCTGCGCGGCAAAGCGCGGGGTATCTTTAAAGGTATAATTCGTTAGAGTGCAGCAATCTGCCCGGAACTAAACCCTAAAATAAGGTTAAATGGAGATATCCAATGAAGATTATAATTAATCTTTTAATCATATTCGTGACAGTCGGCCTGTTCGCCGGGAGTGTTTATGCGGACGATGTAGATCAATTCGGGACCTATACCTCCGCTCAATTTCGGGAATACTGGTATAACCACGGCGCTGAAATCTCGCGCTTTACCCTGCAACAGATGCGGTATGGTGAAATACATGAAGGCGATGCCGTGCTGGTTTTCGTCACCGAAGAACTCAATCCAGCGCTTCAGGTCAAAGCAGATTATCCCGGCCCGCAGAATGTCCCCATTTTAAAGCTCAATGCCGTCCGCAAATTTTTTACCGGCATCTATCCCTATTCGATCATGACATCCGTTTTTACGCCGCTGGATGTTCTAAAATATCCGCTGCCCTTAAAAATAACCTCTTCAGCCCAGGAATGGTGCGGTCACGTCTATACCCAAATAAATCTATCAGACGATGAATACCGCGTCAGAGTTCACTCTTATTTTGAGAAAGAAGGCGACCGGGATTTCACAATTAATAATTATGTGCCTGAAGACGCTATCTGGACCAGAATGCGCATCGCCCCGAACAACTTGCCCCGGGGAGAGTTTTTTATGATTCCCGGCACGGTCTATGCGCGCCTGGCTCACCGGCCCTTGAGACCTCAGAAGGCAGTTGCTGCCTTGGACGCAGTTACACTAAAAAGCCTTGAAGGAAGACCCATGGTGCGCTACGAGATAGTTTTTCCCGCGGAACAGCGGACTTTGCGAATATATTTGGAGAAAGAATTTCCCTATCGCATTCAACAATGGGAGGAATCTTACCGTGGTCTGGCCGCAACGGGGGCCAAAGCAATGACGACCCGCGCCATCCGAACGCACACAATTATGGATGCTTACTGGCAGCATCATGGCAATCGGGACCGGGGGCTACTAGAGCAACTGGGGTTGAATGCGAGAGAACTGGGGGGCGATTGAATTCGAAATAAAATTAACCATAAGCAAAGAGCTCAAAGCTCAAAGTAAAAAAGATAAAACTTCACTATTTTCGTTAGCGCCGATACCCTTGTCGTCCCGCCAGGCCTCAAGGCTTTAGGCTTTCAGCTTTGAGCTTTCAACTATGAAGGGGAGCGAAGCGACCATTCATGACTATATACAATGCCGACATCGCCGATATTTTTAATGAGAAACGCTATAAAATCGCTGAAGTTGCCCCCTATGTTGAATCGTTGATGGATTATTTGAAGACGGTTTGCGGGGTTAAATCGGTGGCGGTCGCCGGCGGTTATCGGCGCTCGCGGGAAACCGTCGGAGATTTGGATATCCTGGTGGTTGCCGGAAACGACACCGCGGTGATGGAGCGGTTTGCCGCCTATGATGATGTGGTGGATGTGCTTGCGAAAGGTACGACAAGATCCAGCGTGGTATTGCGGTGCGGACTGCAGGTGAACCTGCGATTGGTGGCCGCAGAATCCCTCGGCGCGGCCTTGCAGTATTTCACCGGCAGCCAGGCCCACAACATTGCCATTCGCCAAATGGGAGGTCAGCACGGATTAAAAATCAACGAATATGGTGTATTTAAATTTGAAGAAAGAGTGGCCGGCGACAGCGAGGCATCGGTCTACCAGGCGATCGGGCTCTCCTGGATCCCGCCGGAGCTGCGTGAAAATCGGGGAGAAATCGAAGCCGCCCAGGCCGGCTCCCTGCCGCAACTGATTGAACCGGCGGATTTAAAAGGTGATCTGCATGCCCATACAGACTGGTCGGATGGAGGCAATACGCTTGAAGAAATGGTTCAGTCTGCGCGAGATTACGGCCTCAATTATCTTGCTATCACGGAACACTCCGACCGATTGAAAATAGCGGGTGGATTAGAATCCTCCCGATTACTGGCGCAAATCGATGAAATCGACCGCCTCAACCAAGAGTTGGCCGATATTACCCTTCTCAAAGGCATCGAAGTCGAGATCCTGCAGAACGGCAGCCTGGATATGAGCGATGAAGTGTTAGGACGGCTGGACCTGGTGATCGGATCGATCCATAGCTATTTTGGACTGCCAATAGACAAACAGACAGGTCGCATTTTGCGGGCCATGGATCACAAGTATTTCTCGATCCTGGCTCATCCGATCAACCGGTTGATCGATGAGCGCCCTCCGATTGAAGTGGAAATGCTAAAGGTGATTCAAAAGGCCAAAGACCGCGGCTGCTATATTGAACTGAATTCCAATCCCAGACGTTTGGATCTCTATGACACCTATTGCCGGATCGCTAAAGATGAAGGGGTTCTGGTGGCCATTGATTCGGATGCCCATAGCGTTGACGGTTTTAATCACCTTCGCTATGGCGTGGGTCAGGCCCGTCGTGGATGGCTGGAAAAAGATGATGTCATCAATACCAGGCCGCTGGGGGAATTGCGAAAACTACTCAGCCAAACGATGGGGTAGGGCAAAAAGCATGGCGCAGAGCGCAAAGGGCTGGGCGCACGGCGCGAGAAGATTAGGGTGCATGGTGTAAGGTATAGGGTGTAAGGCGTAAGGTATAGGGTGTAAGGTTTAAGGAACCAGGTTTCAGGAGTTCGGACAGCCACCGGACGTTGAAGCGGCCAGTGTAATCGAAAAAGGAACTCTGAAAAAGCGAACCCACCCTTCGACATTCGATATTCAGCTGTCTTTAGATTACGTCTTCAGCGTGATTCGCTGTTTAACTCTGGCCCAGGTAGGGAAGTAAGCACCATCGGCGTTGCCGATAGAGAGCTTAGATCAAGCATTTAGAAAGCTTGTTATCAATTCAGGAAATGAGTCTCATGATAAAGGTTGGTCCTGCCGGGTCCGGCGGTTTAGGGAATCTGAAAGGTGTCCAGAAAGCTGCCGAGGTGGGCCTTGATTGCATGGAGGTCGAGTTTACCTACGGCGTTCGCATGAATATTAAAACCGCTAAAGCGGTGGGCGCCCTGGCCAAAAAGCGAGGAGTTATTCTATCCGTCCATGCTCCTTATTATATTAACCTCGCCTCGGACGAAAAAGAAAAATATGATGCCAGCAGAATACGGATCTTGGATTCCTGCGAGAAAGCGCATGCCATGGGTGCCCGGAATGTGGTTTTCCATGCCGGTTTCTATCAAAAAAGGACAGCCGGGCAGACTTACAATTTGATTAAAAAGGCAGTCAGCGGGATGCAAAAAAGTATTGCACGCAAGGGCTGGCAGGTGACCTTGTGTCCGGAGACCACCGGCAAGCCTTCTCAGTTCGGCTCCCTGGAAGAGCTCTTGCGGCTAAGACAGCAGACCGGCTGTGGTATAACCGTTGACTTTTCCCATTTATATGCCAGACAGCAGGGGGAAATCGATTATGCGAAAATTCTGACAAAGCTGCCTAAAACGTTCCATGCGCACTTCTCCGGTATAGAATACGGTGCTAAGGGGGAACGAAAGCATATCCGGACCACAAAAACATTTTTTGAACCGCTGGCCAGGGCATTAATTAAGCGCCAGGCGAATATTACCATCATCAACGAATCGCCCAAACCATATGAGGATGCGATCATGATGAAAAAGTTGATAAAGAAACTGGAGTTTGAAATTAGGTAGTAATTTACCATTTCGATACGATAAATTTGTCCAGTTTTCAAAAACAATTTATAGAACTGAAAAAGCTGTTTTTCAGGGCGGATTAATGCGAATTAATGTATGATTAATTTTATTTTATACGCCACCGCCACTTTGATCTGGGGATCGACCTGGCTGGGCATCAAACTGCAATTAACGCAGGTACCGCCGATTTTATCCGTCGGCTACCGATTCTGTCTGGCGTCACTTATACTGCTGGCATTCTGTCTATTCACAAATAATAAGCTTGTGTTTTCACGGCGTGACCATTTGTTTATGGCTGTTCAAGGCTTTTCGCTCTTTGGCCTGGGATACATCATGAGCTACCTGGCCACTTCCTACTTAACCAGCGGACTGGTGGCTGTAATTTTCTCCACAATTTTGATGTGGAACATCCTGAACCTGAGGCTGTTTATGAGACAACCCGTTGCCTGGCGGGCCTTCTCGGGCGGTGTGTTGGGCCTGGCCGGGATTTGCGTTGTGTTCTGGCATGACCTTTCGGCTTTCACCGCGACGCGTGGATTAATTGGCCTGATTATAGCACTGCTGGGAGCCTATCTTGCTTCGATCGGTAATGTGGTGGGGGCGCGCAACGCCAAAAGCGGAGTACCCGTCACCCAGGCCAATGTTTACGGCATGGCCTACGGAGCGATACTGTGCATTGCCATCCATTTTGGGATTGGCGGCGAGCTAACCATGGATTGGACGTTTGGTTATCTTGGGCCGATGCTTTACTTAACTGTCTTCGGGTCGGTGGTAGCCTTTGGTTGCTATATGCTGCTGATCGGCCGAATCGGCGCCGACTATGCCGCGTATGTTATGCTTTTGATGCCGCTGGTGGCGTTGATAATCTCGACCTTCTTTGAATCATATCAATGGTCCGCCAGTGCGGTTTTCGGCGTCATCGTCGTTTTGTTCGGTAACCTGATTATTTTAACTCCGGCTGGTACTCTGGAAAAAGCGCTCCGTAAAATTGGAGAACTCCATGTCCGGGGGACAGTGACAGCCTGGGCAATTTTTGTGACTTCTGTGGTTTTGCAAGGTTTGGGGGGTATTGTGTGAGATGCCGGCACTTTGATCCAGCAGTCGGTCGGTCGACCTTACGGGCTGGTTTGCGCAAGGCTTGGCGTCGGCGGAGGGTGATAATTTTTTGCCTACTCTTTTGGGTTTTCAGTGGCTTTTGACCCGGAAGTTTTGGCTGTCCTTGCCTCCGCCAACGTTTTTTTATGGGCTTCATATTCCGCCTGGTCGTAAGTACCAAGCTCCTTTGAATGCATGCGCCAGGTTTGGAGGCAGACGTTGGCATCATAAAAATTTTCTTCCAAAATAAATTCTTCAAAACATTTCAGGGAGTCATTAACAGATTTCTCATATAATTGCGTTTTAAATTCCTTATACTGGTCCTCGTCAAACGTGCCGGCATCGATAGCTGTGCTGCGCCAGACATTGAGGGCTACGCGGCCACTGTAAAATCCCTCTTTTTCCAATCTCAATTTGAATCGATATAGCGCATTGGCAGCTTCACGCTTGAGCAAACGCTGCTTGGCCTTCTGATCCAGATTTTTTTTGGTTTCGTCCTGCGGGTTTGCAACAGATACCAGCAACAGAACCGACAATAGTGCGGTTGTTATGGTAATAAATCGGTAAAGAGAGCCTGCCATTATTATAAAAACCCGTTATCTGTATTCAATACTCCAGAACTCCAACACGCCGGCAGCCAGTAAGCTATGCGCTCATTTCCATCCGTTAGGTTAGCTGAACTCCGGTTTATATCGGTCGCCAATGGTTCACCCCTTAGCTTATAACAAAATGGGCATGAGGTCAAAAAAACAAATATGCGTTAAGGGTTCAAAGGTTCAGCGGTTCAGGGGTTGAGGGCTCGCCGGAGAGGTGCACATAGAAATCATAGCCACCAAAAGGGTAAATTCAAGTATTAAATGGTCAGCTTGTTTTCAGCCCGGAGGGATTGATGATGTTTTAACCGGTAAAACCTACAAAGAATTTCTAAGCAATTTATCGACCAAAGGCTTATCGGCCGGTGCGAAATCAAATTGATGCAACTGAGACACCGATACCCACTTGATAGCGGCATGAGCATTCAATGAAAAGTTACCGCTTTGCCAGACGGTGTGATACGCCAAAAGCTGGATTGTCTCCATTTCATAGTCATATGTATTTTCACCGAAAAATCCGTTGATTGCGACGTCGATACCGAATTCTTCCTGCATTTCTCTGATCAAACACTGTTCCGGGGTTTCATTATCTTCGATTTTGCCTCCCGGAAACTCCCATTTACCGGCCAATTTATCGGTATCCCTGCGTTGGGCGATCAGGATTTTATTGTCATTTATTAGTATTGCCGCGGTTACACGGATCATCATACTCATTTCTTGTGTTCAATGCCCTTGTCGGGTGTGTTCTGACATCATGTTGTAAGATACGGATTGAGGTTTCAGGCTTCAGGTGTCAGCCCAGCCGGTAGCCGCGGAAGCGGCCAGTTTAATCGAAAAAGAAACAACCTTAATACATAGCGCTTTTATAGATTGTGGGAACGGTTTTCAGCCGCGATTTACTCGGTCGGACAAACACTTACTTATTGAAGTTTCAAATAAGAATTTTTGCAACTTTGACACCTGCCACCTGACACCCGAAACCTGACACCTACTTTATTGTACTTTTATGCGTTCAATTTCTTCGATCAATTTTGGTATAATAACCAGCGCGTCGCCCACGATCCCCAGATCGGCGATTTTAAAAATCGGGGCGTCGGGGTCTTTGTTGATGGCGATGATTTTTTTCGATGAACTCATGCCGACCACATGCTGGACGGCACCACTGATGCCGATGGCGAAGTAGAGATCCGGCCCGACCGTGGTGCCGGATTGTCCGACCTGCAGGCTGTGGGGAATCCAGCCCAGCTCCACAATAGCCCGTGAGCCGGCCAGGGTGCCGCCCAGTTTGCGGGCCAATTTACGAATCGTATCCAGGTTGACTTGATCCTGGCAGCCTCGGCCGGCGGATACAAGTATCCTGGCCTCATCAATTTTTTCTGCTTCGGATTCCAGCCGGATTTCCTCGATCAGCCGGGTGCGAATGTTTGCCTTACTGAGTGTTACCGGAACTTCTTCAATTACCACCGGACGGGTCGGGTCCGATTCGGCTGCCGCAAAGACATTGGGGCGCACGGTGGCGGTCTGCGGTCGTGTGTAGGGCGAGATGATAGTGGCCATTATGTTGCCGCCAAAAGCCGGGCGTGTTTGAATTAACTGTCCCTGCTCATCGATTCCCAACTCGGTGCAATCTGCCGTTAACCCCAGATGCATTCTTGCCGCCACGCGGGGGGCCAGGTCGCGGCCGTTGGGCGTCGCGCCATAGAGAACGATAGATGGTTTTTCTTTGGCGATAACAGCCGACAGGACACTGGTAAAGCCGTCGCTGCTGTAATGGCCCAGAAGCTCATGCCGACAGCTCAGCACTCGATCTGCACCGTGATAGCAGAGGTTTTCGATTTCGCTCAGGCGATCGTTGCCGAGCACCACGGCACAAAGCTGTTCGCCAAGTTTATCAGCCATCCTGCGGCCCTGGGTCAGGATCTCATAGGCCACTTTCTTGGGCGTGTCCCGGGCATCACGGGACTCGCATTCGGCCCAGATAAAAACCCCCCGGTATTGAGCAAGTTCTTCGAGGGAAACCTGACGGCGCTCTATCTCCAGGGCGGCCTGGGGGCACACATTGACGCAGGCACCGCAGAGCGTGCATAGTTCATTGGCCCGGGCCACCTCATCATTAACGTCAATGGCACCAAAGGGGCAGGATTTCACACAAAGACCGCAGGCATTGCATTTTTCATTGTCGATTCGCAACATTGAAAGAAATTAAGCTCCTTGCAGAAATTTATTTTTTTGAATTAAGCCACGAATTTTCACGAATTGATTTTTTCATAGTCAGTTGCCCCGCTTTTTATTATGACAGCAATTCGTGTTAATTCGTGGCTAACTATTTTTTAAAGGCAAAAATCATACAACTACTTTGTATGGAGTCAGATAAATCTTTCTTCGCGCAAAAACGCGGCTATTTTCCTGGCGGCGACTTCCGGCTCGATGTCCTCAAATTTAAGGCCACCCTGTTTCTGAAGCGGTGGGAAAACTTTGACCACCTGGGTATATGAACCCTTGAGCCCCAATTCCGTTTCGTCAAGATCCAGGTCGCCGGCGGAAAGCGCTGACACATCTTTGCGGCGTGCATCGAGAACGTCCTGAAATGAAGGAACCCTTCGAATGGTCTCGCCCTTGCTGGTTGAAATCATGGCCGGCAAGCGTGCTTCAAGCACTTCATAGCCGCTCTCGGTTTCGCGTTTTACCTGGATGCGTTTTTTATTTGGCGTCAATTGTATCGCAACGCCATAGGTAATCTGCGGCAGGCTTAGTATCTCCGCAACCTCCGGTCCGACCTGGGCCGTGTCGCCATCGATGGCCTGCTTGCCCATCATGATCAGGCTAAAATCCGGTACGGCTGCTCTAATGGCGGCCGACAGGGTCAGGGCCGTGGCCCAGGTATCGGCGCCGGCAAATTTACGATCGCTGATCAGCAGGGCCCGATCGGCACCGAGTTCGAGGCAGCGCAAAAGTGCTGATTTGGCCTGGGGTGGTCCCATGGTTATTGCGATAATCTCGATGTCCGGCATTTCAGACTTCAGGTTTAGCGCGTGATCCAGCGCATATTCACAAAACGGATTGAGAATAGATGTAATGCCTTCACGGATAAGCGTACCGGTTTCGGGGTTAACTTTGACATCAGTTATTTCGGGAACCTGCTTTACGCACACAACGATTTTCATACTTTATCCTCGGGAAAGATATTGCCGGGGTTTAACAGGCCTTCAGGGTCGAAAGCCGATTTCACGGCCCGCATTTCATCTATCTGGTCGGGGCTGTACATCAGCTCCAGAAATTTTATTTTCATTTTGCCGATGCCATGTTCGGCTGAAACGGTGCCGCCGAATTCAATGGCTTTGGCGGCGAACTGCTGATAGAGCGCCAACCCCTTGTTAAGCTCGATTCCGTTACGGGGCAGGATATTAATGTGGATGTGGTTGTTGCCGATGTGACCGAGTGCCACCCATTGCAAATCGGCCTTATCCAAAGCATTTTTATAAATCTGCCACATGTCACGCAGGCGGTCGTCCGGAACGGCCAGGTCGGTTCCGAGTTTGTGAAGTTCCGGATGCTGTTTTTTTCGCTCGGCGATAATTGCGTTGACGGTTTCGGGCAGGATGTGACGGAAATCTTTAAGGCGCTGGAGCTCACGATTTTCATAGGCGGCCCAGGACTCGGAAATAAATGCCCCGCAGCCTTTAATGGTCTTTTCAAGCGCAGCGTAATCCAGGGTGTCCGCCATCGGCGCAAATTCAAACTCGAAAAAGAGGGCTGCACCGGCCCGGTCGGGGATTACCGGCATATCTACCGCTTTGGGGTCCTGAATTTGCATCTGCCGCATCAGAGCCAATGCTTTGCCGGAATAGAACTCCAGAAAATTCAACTGGATGCGATTTTCCTTCCGCAAGGCATATACAAGATCAATTGCCTGTTCGTCGGACTTTAGAAATTGCACCAGCGAAATTGTTTCCTTTTTGCGCAAGAGGGCCACCGTCACCTCCGTGATGACACCAAAGCCGCCTTCCGAACCGATAAAAAGATCGATCAGATCCATTTGAGGGGAGGTGAAAAAGCCGGAGGTATTCTTGGTGCGCGGCATGGGGTAGGAAGGCAGCCTGATTCGCATATCGCTGCCTTTTGAACCATAAACCGCGAATTCTCCGCCGGGGGAGGCGAAATACTTGCCCCGGGGAATGCTTAGAATCTCACCATTGGTCAGCATTACCCGGATTTTCCTTACCCAGCTGCGGGTCGGACCATAGCGATAGGTTCTTGCGCCGGACGCATTGGTGGCCACCGTACCCCCCAAAGAGGCGCTCATCTCGGTTGGATCCGGCGGATAGAAGTAATCCGCCGGGTCTTGCTTGAAACCGTGCAGGGCGTTCAATGCCGACTGATCACCGCAGCGTTCGATATCGGGAAAATTTTTGATACTGAGCTGGGAATTAAGGGTGCGCAGGTTTACCGCACACTGGGACCGAACTCGCCACTCGTCAGCAGAATGGTCGTATACAATGGCCTGTACACGATCAAAATTTTCCAGTGATACCAGCGCCCCGTTGCGGGGAACACAACCGCCTACCAGGCCCGTGCGCGCTCCGGCGATGGTTACGTTTATCTTTTGGGCAACCATTTCCTGCAAGACGGCGGCCAGCTCGGATTCATCTGCCGGAAAGAAAAGGTGGTCAAAAGTTCCGGGAGACAATTTCGACTCATCGGTCAAATAGATCGGATATTCACCGCTTATACGCTCGAAACCATCGATTCGCCGAACTTTTTTATAATCAGCCAGGGCAACCAGCTGAGTGGAAATTTCATGCATGTCCTTTCTGCCTCTCCTCAGTCAGACAAAATACTCCCTCCCCTTTTCTGGCCGGCTGAAAACACAGGTTGTCGGATACACAGGCGGCCTTTGAAAGATCACCGGATTTCCAGCGATTAACCAAATCCGGTTCCCGGATCAGCGGCCGGCACATGGAGATATATTCGGCATGACCTTCTGCCACGAGGCGTTCGGCAAGGTCAAAGGATCTGTTGCCCCCCACAAGAATCAGGGAAACATTGATATCTTTTTTAAAAGCAGCGACCATTTCCTGAATATTGCCGGCGGTCATTTCTTTGTGGGCCGATTCAAAAATACCTTCCAAATTCGATGGCGCCAGGGGTGGGATTCCCGTTAATTCCGAGGCGGCAACAATCCCGGCATGGGCCAGCTGCATTGTGATTTTACCGCCGTTTTCATGGACGGCAGTTGTCATTTCCTGCAATCCCGGAATCAGCTCTTCTTTATAGACGCCCAGCTGTTTGGGTCCGGCTTGATCTTCCGGGCAAACATAGGTATGACCGCTGATAATCAAGCCCACTCCGCCTTTGGCAAGACCGGCCATCAAATCAATTAATCTGGATCTACACTCGCCGGCATCGGTTGCCATGGCTTCCCAGGTTGCCGAGCGAATAAACAAACCGGTTCGACAGGGTCATGCCGTTAATTGTACTTCGCTCAAACAGTTTGCTCAATTTGTTCTATCCTCATCAAGTTTCAATAAGCCGCTTAAAACAGAAATAAATGTTATCTCAAAATCAATTTCAATTAAAGGACAAATAATGAAAAAGCATTGCCATTTTAGTGTGGCACCGGTTTTTCAGCAGTCGCGCTAGACCACCTGGGCCCGCAGCTGGTGACAAATCTCATCGAATTGTCCCGGGTAGGCATTCAGAATTTCGCTAACTTTGCCTTGTACGAACAGCTTGCGGTTTGCATCCTGCATATCATCCATCTGCCGGTAGTAACCCAGGCGTTTTCCCAGCGTGTAGTGAATTCGATCCTCTTGCGGCATGGAGAGATAGCGATCCATGATGGCCAGCAGTTTGGGCTTGTCCGCGGGAAGTTGACCGCGGGCTTCCATGAGCAGGTCGACACCGTGATGGTTGACATAATAGCTGGTAATGCCGTCCAGGCGATCTATTAAGAGGCGCTGTTCTTCAATCAGGTTTTTTTCGGTCTGCAGCTGGAATTTTCCTTCCCGCAACTGTTTCTCCAGCCCTGAACCTTTTTTGACGCCGATGGTCAGGACCCGGATGAAGTCAGGGTTAATCTGATTTAATACCCGGGCCGTCTCCAGGGCATGCTCCTGCCACAGGGCCTTGCCGCCCAGGCCTAAAATGATGAACTGCGAGATTTCCATGCCGGCTTGCCGGGCCATCTGGGCGGCTTTGATGTGGTCAGCGGAGGTGACTCCTTTTTTGATTTTTTTCAGCACGGTATCCGCCCCTGACTCCATGCCGCAATATAACAAGTTAAGACCCGCATCACAGATTGCTTTTATTTCCCCCGGGCTTTTTCTGATCATGGTCTGGGAGCGGCCGTAGCTGCTGACCCTTTTCAGGGAAGGAAAATGTTGCTTGAGGAAACCCAGGATTTCGAGCAGCTCCCCGGTTTTCATGATAAAGCTGTCGCCGTCCTGAAGAAAGCAGGAGTGAAAGGGATGACCGCCGTAGTATTCCGCCGCCGCCATGATGTCCTTTTTGATATCCTCAACCGAGCGCCTGGAATAGCGCATGGTTTTGTAATTGACACAAAATTCGCATTTGTTCCAGGGGCAGCCGCGGGTGGTGCGGATTAAAAGACTGTCGGCTTCGTCAACGGGGCGAATGGGTCCCAGCTCAAACGGTAAAGTTTCCATTGTTGCACCTTTGATTTCATAAAAATATTGAGCTGTGCAATATATTGCAAAAAAAGCATGGCGTCAATGGCGCCTTTCAGGGCGGATTAATTAGAGTCTTAAAAGTAAAGTGTTTGCATTTTGTGCTAAAAAATTTTTCTCGTAAAGCCGCGAAGCCCGCAAAGGTAAATAATTAAACGTTAATCTTGGCGTTTTTGCGTCTTGGCGAGTCCGCCGAAGGCGGATAGGTTCCGGTTCATCCGGGTTAGGATGCAAATGATGAAAAGTTTTTTTTATTGACAGCCAACTGCCATCTAATATATGAGATGGCAGTTGTGGTTGAACTGAAATCCTCAATCGGATAAACCGGATTCCTCAATGGCTCTTTAGACTGCACAAGGAGGGGAAAAATGTCTGATGTCAAATGTGTCGTTGATTGTCAGAATATTTTAGGGGAAGGACCAGCCTGGTCGGTTGATGAACAAAGGCTTTACTGGGTGGATATCGAAAAATCCGAGCTTAGGTGCTACGATCCGGCGACCGGAGATAGCAAAGTTTGGAAAACACCGGAGCGGGTTGGCTCGTTTGCGTTTCGGGAGCCGGGGGGGCTTTTAGTCGCCTTCGAATCCGGACTGGATTTTTGGGAACCTGCAAGCGGTCAACCTAGGCGAATTCAGAGTTTTGAGCCGGATTTGACCACCACCCGCACCAATGACGGTCGGTGTGATCGGCAGGGCCGATTCATCGTCGGCGGCATGAACGAAGCCGATACCGGTGACCCGATTTCAAATGTTTACCGGCTCGACCATGACCTGCGCAGCCACAAAATTATATCCAATGTGACCTGTGCCAACAGCACCTGTTTCAGTCCCGACGGCATGGTCATGTATTTTGCCGACACGCCAACCGGTCAGATTTGGGCATATGATTATGATGCCGACACCGGTGCTGTCGCAAACCGGCGGGTATTTGCGGATTTTTCCGATCAACCCGGCCTGCCGGACGGCTCGATCGTTGATGCAGAAGGGTTTTTGTGGAACGCCCAATGGAATGGTTACCGGGTGGTTCGCTATCGACCCGACGGAACCATCGATCGTATCGTGGACATACCCGTTATGAATCCAACCTGCGTTGCATTTGGCGGAAAAGATCTTGATGTACTCTATGTGACGACCGCCCGTTATCTGATGACTCCGGAGCAAATTGAAGCAGAACCCCTGTCCGGCGGACTGTTTGCGGTTAAAGTTGACGTGCAAGGGCTGAATGAGCCCAAGTTTAGCGGCTGAGCCTCTATCCGTTCAAAGGCCTGTTAAAAACATTCAAAGCAAAGGAGGTGGTTTTACCCGGGAAAATCAAACGGTCGATAAATATGATCAATCCAAATCTTGTGAAAATTCAAGCAAAGGAGGGAGACGAAAATGAGAACCAGACCAAAGATTAATATCATTTTTTCAGTAATTATCAGCCTGATGCTGATGACTTCATTTTCAGCCCTGGCAGTTGATTATGCTAAACCGGTTGCACTTAACAAAGGGGCGCAAGCCAGCTTCGATCAGGTCAAACAAAAAGATCCGAAAACGCTGCGCGTTGCCTATATGCCGCCGGCCACGGAGTTTAACTATTACATCGCCATCGGTGAAGGCATCAAGGACCTGGCCGGCAAAAGCGGTGTGGATACCTTTATGTTGGCCCCGCAGAGCGGTGCCGACATCAACGGTCAGATGGGCATGCTGCAGGATGTGATCAGCCAGAAGGTCGATGCCATCATTATCTCCACCCATGATGAAAACGCAGCCGCGCCGCTGCTGAAAAGGGCCGTCGAACAGGGCATCATCGTGGCCATTGTCAATTCGGACATTCCTAATTTTCCGACGGCTGTTCATGCTGTCGTTGGCTATTCCCAGCGCAACGGAACTTACAAGATCGGAGAATATGCCTTGAAGCTGGCCGCCGGCAAAGCCTGGAATGTGGGCGTTATCGAAGGACAGCCCGGATACCATTCCACCGAGCGCTGCGGCGGTTTTCTGGATGCCATTAAAGGCTCTAATTTCAAGGTCGTCACCAGTCTGGACGGCAAATGGAATGTTGAGGGCGGCAATGCTGCCGGTATGGACGCACTTCAAGCTCATCCTGAAATTGATATCATTTTCGCGGCCAACGACTATATGATTATGGGCACGGCCATGGCTGCCAAAGCACTCGGCAGAGACAACTTGATTCTGCTGGGCAATGACGGTGATACCGCCGGTCTGGAAGCGATCTATGAGGGCCGGGTGAGCGCCACTGTCGATACGACGCCGTTTGTCATGGGGCAAATTGCCTTGCAGGTGGTGTTGGACATATTCGCTAAATCCTTTGAGGGAGGATTTGTGGAAACTCCGACAACCATTGTTGACAAAGCCAATGTGCGCGGAGCTCTGCAACATCCGGAGAAACTTTATCCGAAACCTTCCAAGAAATATTAGAGAGTAATCTGATGCAGCGCAGCGGCAAACCGGTTTGGGAGCTTACGCGTATCACCAAGTCCTTTCCGGGTGTGAAGGCGAATGACAATGTCTCGCTTGCGATATATCCGGGTGAGATCCATGCGCTGTTAGGCGCCAACGGCTGCGGGAAGACCACCTTGATTAAAATTTTTTCCGGGGTGTACCAACCCGACGCCGGCACCATCCTGTTGGCGGGCAAGCCGGTCAAAATCGAAACGCCGACCGTTGCCCGATCTCACGGTATTGCCACGGTGTTTCAGGAATTCTCCCTGGTGTCCAGCCTGACGGTCATGGAAAATATTTTCCTTGGCCGTCAGCCTGTCAGGGACAAGAGCCGGATCGTACGCTGGAACATTATGCGGCATGCAGCGACCCGCATTCTCGAAAGCCTGGAAATCGAAATCGATCCCGATCAGGAGGTGGGTACTTTATCGGTTTCCGGTCAGCAGCTGGTGGAAATTGCCAAGGCCTTTGCGGCCGATGCTTCGATGATTATTCTGGATGAACCGACTACCGCGCTGGGTGCCGATGAGATCGCTAATTTACATCGACTTTTGCGCCACATGGCACAAAGGGGCAAATCCATGCTCTATGTTTCTCATCGGCTGGATGAGGTCGTTGATCTGGTCGATTCCGTGACTATATTGAAAGACGGCCAGGTGGTCAGCACCGCGGAAGAATCCGAAATTGATCTTAGCTATATTGTCAAGAAAATGGTTGGCGAAGAAGTCAAGGACTACTATCCCAAAGTCGTTAACAAAACCGACATTCCGATTCTTGAAGTGCACAACATTAGCAGCGCTAACAAGGTAACCGACGTCAGCTTCTCGGTTCATCGGGGCGAAGTATTCGGATTGGGCGGGGTGCTGGGATCCGGCCGCACAGAAATTGCACGGGCCATTTTTGGGATAGATTCGCTTGTCGCAGGCACTATTCATTTACATGGCCGGCCGGTGTCGATACGCTCTCCGCAGGATGCCATCCGGGTCAAGATTGCTTATGTGACCGAAAGCCGCAAGATTGACGGCTTGTTTTTTAATTTTGAAGGACCGCCAAACATCAGCATTGCCAACCTGTCGGCTGTGATGAAAAGAGGGCTTATTCAACCCCGCAAAGAAGATCGTGTAGGTCTATCCTATATTGACAAGTTGGATATTTCGCCGGAGTCGCAAACCAAACTGGTCGGCCTGTTGTCAGGCGGAAACCAGCAAAAGGTCATACTTTCCCGCTGGCTGTTTTCCCAGGCGGATATTTTTATTCTCGATGAGCCGACCCAGGGCATTGACATCGGAGCTAAGATAGCCCTGTTTCACCTGGTCAATGAATTAACCGCCCAGAATAAGGGCGTCATACTGATCAGCTCCGATCACGACGAGTTGCTGGCCATGAGTGACCGGATCGGCATTGTTCGCGATGGTCGTATCGTGCAAATTTCTGAAGCCAAAGACCTGCGCCATGAAGATCTGGTCCAGGGTACGGTCGAAAAGCCACTTTCAGAAAATGTAAACGCCGGTGCCGTAGTGCCGGGCGACAACGATAGATACCTGACCCTGAACAATGAACGCTGAACCTGTGAACGCTTTCAAAAAAAGAAATTAAGGATGAAAAACCTAGTCAAAACTTTTTTTCGCTCGCAAGTAATCGGACCACTGGCGGCCACCTTACTGGTCGCAATTCTGGTGGCCGTGACCACCGAGCGTTTTTTGGATGTGAACAACTTACGCAACCTTACCTTGCAGGTCAGTATTGTTTCTTTGATGGCGATTGGCTCCACCGTCGTAATTTTTGCCCAGGGCATCGATCTCAGCCCGGGTTCTATGGTTGCGTTGATGACCATGGTCTTTGCCATAACCGTAAAATTCGTGGGAATTCCGTTGCCCCCGGCTATTATTATGATACTGATAGTGGGTTGCCTGCTGGGCAGTATCAACGGATTTTTAACCGCCTATGTACGCATCCCTTCATTCATCACAACCTTAGCGGGTTTAAGCGCCTATCGGGGTCTGGCGTTCATGTTTAATAACGGTTCCCCGGTGTTTTCCATATCGGATTCGTTAGACATATTGTTTTACGGCAAATTTTTAGGTATTCCCCTGCCCTTTTTTTATGTTGTCCTTTTCTTTGCGCTGGCCAGCTTTGTGATGCGCTATACGAGACTTGGGCGGCATATATATGCGGTCGGCGGCAACGCTCCGGCGGCACAGCTTTCCGGAATCAACGTCAAACGAACACAATTGCTGTCGTTTGTCATCGCCGGCTTCATGGCAGCCGTGGCATCCATTCTGATGGCCGCCCGACTCAATTCCGGCTCCCCCAATTACGGAGTTGGCATGGAGTTGCAGGCCATTGCCGCTGCGGTTATCGGCGGAGCGAGCCTTACGGGGGGCAGAGGCAATATTCTTTCCACCTTATTTGGGGCGCTCACGATTGTGATCGTCCAAAACGGTTTGAACCTGAATGCGGTGCCGACGTCATTACAGAATATTATCATCGGTTTGATCATCCTTCTCGCAGTGGGGATTGATATGTGGCGCGAGGAAATTGGTATGGTTTTTCGGCGGATGTTACCCTCCCGTCACCAGTAAGCGACTATTGCAAGGATTTATATATAAATCCGTAAACAACTAGTTAAAGTTCAGCCACCAAGACACGAAGACACAAAGAATGAATATGAAGCTTAAACCTCTTATTAAAAAAGGCATCATTAGAATTATATTAAAACCTTTGTGGCTTAGTGCCTTGGTGGCTGAAATATTAAAACATTAAAATTAAAAGAACAGGAGGTAGCGTAATGTCTTATCCACGAACATTTTCCCACATAGGTCTTTCAGTAACTGATCTTGAAAAGGCCGTAGAATTTTATACCGAGGTGTTTGGCTGGTATGTCATTATGCCACCGACCCAAATCGTATCCGATGACAGTGCTATTGGCGTGATGTGCGACGATGTATTTGGTGAAGGCTGGGAGAAATTCAGAATCGCGCATTTATCCACTGGGGATAAGATCGGCGTTGAAATTTTCGAATTTAAGAATGCCCAGAAGCCTGAAAAGCATTTCGAATATTGGAAAACCAGCATTTTCCATTTCTGCGTGCAGGACCCTGACTTAGAGGGTTTGGCTGAAAAAATCGTAAAACATGGCGGAAAGCAGCGCATGCCGGTTCGTCACTATTATCCGGACGATAAACCTTATCGGATGGTATATTGTGAAGACCCCTTCGGCAACATCATCGAGATCTACAGCCACAGCTATGAGTTGACTTATTCAGCCGGTGCATATGAATAAAATGGGTTAAGGCAATATTGAAAAGGTGTTTCCATGAGTCGACAATTAAAAGTGGTCATAACAGATTTTGACTATGGTGATGTAGATGTCGAGCGGGCGATCATTGAAGGCGCTGGATTTAGTTTGGTGGCAGCGCAGTGCAAGAGCGAGGGAGAACTGATCGAAGTCGCCCATGATGCGGATGCCGTGATTTGTCAATATGCACGGGTGGGAGAAAAAACCATCAACGCCTTTACCAACTGTCGGCTAATCGCCCGCTATGGCATCGGTGTTGATATTGTTGACGTGCAGGCCGCCACCAATCGTAATATTCTGGTGACCAATATTCCGGACTATTGCGTGGATGAAGTGGGCGACCATGCCATGGCCATGTTGCTGGCCTTGATTCGCAAATTACAGACGTATGATAAAGCCACCCGGGCCGGCATATGGCGCTGGCAGGCCGGCCAGCCGATTCACCGGATGCGGGGAAGTATCATGGGCTTTCTGGCCTTTGGCAAGATCGCCCGGGCAATTGCAGTGCGGGCGAAACCATTCGGCGTGCAAATGGTTGCTTATGATCCCTATCTAACCACGGAGGATTTCGCCCCCTATGGTGTCGCCCCGGTATCTTTTGACGAAATAATTGAACGAACCGATTATTTAATGATCCAGATGCCTTTGACCACCAAGACCCGGGGAATAGTTGGTGAAACGGAAATGAAAAAGATGAAATCGTCATCGGTGCTCATCAACACAAGCCGCGGTCCCCTGGTGGACAATGCCGCGCTTTACCGGGCATTAAAAGAGGGGTGGATCAGCGCGGCCGGTATTGACGACACCGTTGAAGAGCCGGCCAAGAAAAGGGACTGGAAACCGGACAATCCTTTATTTCAACTGGATAACATTATTATTACACCCCATTCGGCCTACTATTCGGAAGAATCTATCGAAGAGGCACGGCGCTGCGCGTCGGAAGAAGTTGGCCGCGTTTTAAGCGGCAATCGGCCGTTATCGCCGGTTAACCGTGTCAAGCTGGCTGACGGTACCTACTCCCTGGAAACCTGAAATTAATCCGCCCTGAAAAATAGAACATGCAGGGTTGTAAATTGTTCTTTGAAAATTGAGAGATATTCGCTTAATTAGGCCACCAGTCAACCAATCAACTACATTATATAAGTTGGAAAGGAGTCAACTAAATGGCACAGATCATAAATGAATTCAAACGACCGGATAAAGCCCTGCTGGAACAGTACCAGGAGGTTGCAAAATGCTACAGTGCATCCTGTGTCTTTGCAGATGTTCAGAGACGCAGGGGAGTCATGCACAGCGCGCTAAAGCCTATTTCCAACGGTACCCTGGTCGGTCCCGCCCTGACCGTTAAGCTTTCAGTCGGTGACCTTCAGGATTGCCTCGATGCGTTGACGGTCGCCCAGGCCGGAGATGTGATCGTGGTAGACGCCGGCGGCGAAACCGAGACGTCAATCTGGGGCGGACTGATGGGGGGACTGTGCCTGCAAAAAGGCGTTCGAGGCGCCATTGTTGATGGCGCGGTCAGAGACATCGATGAGTTGCGGGATCTCGGATTTTTCCTGTTTTCCCGCTCGGTAACTGCCCGCGGCACCCATACCATGTATTCGAAAAGAAAAGATGAAATGGATTTGAATGTACCGATCCAGTGTGGCGGAGTCGTGGTAAACCCGGGAGATATGATTATTGGCGATGAAAACGGTATCTCGGTGGTTGCCAATACAGAACTTGAAGCGGTCCTCAAGCTTGCCCAGGAACAGGCTGAGCGCGAGGAACAAACCCGCCAGGCCATCAATGCCGGCAAAACCGTTGATGAATTGCTGGAAGAGTTCGGCCGTATCTGACAACTGATGAAATTAAATTCTTATAAGGAATAAAATGGCTACGAGAGCGCTCAACGATACGATCAAGCAGATTTCCAGACCCAAATCTTTAACCGCAATTGCCGT
This sequence comes from Olavius sp. associated proteobacterium Delta 1, assembly GCA_902749685.1. Classification (GTDB taxonomy): domain Bacteria; phylum Desulfobacterota; class Desulfobacteria; order Desulfobacterales; family JAFDCJ01; genus JAFDCJ01. The sequence continues at coordinate 30,941 of CACVKW010000889.1, forward strand.
TGAGTATATTCGCGAAGCGATTGCCAAAGGCGATCTTGGGCTAGGGCACCCGATTTCAGAAAGTGCCCTGGCATCTTCACTTGGAATCAGCAAAACTCCGGTGCGCGAAGCACTGGCCCAACTGAAAATCGAAGGTCTGGTGATCATATTTCCTCAAAAAGGAACCTTTGTTTTCACCATGAGTGAGCAAGAGGTGGTCGAAATTTGCGAGTTTAGATACACTCTGGAAAGCGCTGCTCTGAAAATGGCAATTCAAGGTAGCCAGCAGGCGTTCCTCAACGAATTGAAGGAGATCGAAATCAAGATGTCGGCGGCCCGCCGGGAAAAAAGGGGCGATCGATATTTGGACCTCGATGCCGATTTTCATGCGCTTTTTTTCAAATATTGCGGCAACCAATTTATGGTTGAAGCCTATCGCATGATCGTCGCGCGGGTAGCCGCCGTCAGAACCCATTTAGCGGCCCTGCCGCGTCATACGGAAAAATCTTATAATGAGCACAAAAAAATGACCAAAAGCATCGAGGAAAACCGACTGGATGAAGCGTTGAAGATTCTGGATGAACATATCTCACGTACAAAGGAATCTGCCGCACGTCACATTCCGCGGTACAGCCTTTTATAATCAGTCATTTTCTAAACAACCAATCGAGCCAATTCACCAAAAAGGGGGGTATCATGAAACTAAAAAAACTGCTGGCAATGGTGTTGATACTGAGCTGCTTTTTCATCTTTTTTTTAGGTATGGGAAGTTCAGCCTTTGCGGAAGAGGAGTACATCTATGTCTCATGCATGGGCAACCTCGAGTTTTTTAACGCCCACAAGTTCGGCTGGAAATGGGGCGGCGAACGGCTGGGTGTCAAAACCACTTATGTCGGTCCGGCCGAGTATGACTTGAATGCCATGGTTGCCGCCTTTGATCGGGCGATCGCCAAACAGCCCAAGGGGATTGTTGTGTTTGCGGTCGAATCGGTTTTAATCCCTTCGATCAACAAGGCGGCCGCGGCCGGCATTCCGGTGGTGACCATCCTGGGTGATCTGCCGAACTCAAAGCGGTTGGCCTTTGTCGGCTCCCACCAGTACACATTAGGGTTTTTAGGCGGCCAAAAGTTAGCCCAGGCCCTGGGCGGCAAGGGCAAGGTTGCCGTTCTGAGTATTCCCGGCGTAAAAATGTTCGATGACCGGGAAGAAGGCTTTCGGGCCGCCTTCAAGGATTCTGCGGGAATTTCGGTGGTGCAGGTAGGCGACACCAAAGCCGACACTGTTACGGCCATCAATGTCGCCAAGAGCATCATGTTGCGTCATCCCGACCTGGCCGGATTTGCCTGCACCGATTCCACGGGCGGCATCGGCTCGGCCACGGCGGCCGAAGAGACCGGCAAGGCCGGTACGGTCAAAATAATTTCCATGGACCGCAATTCCGATGTCCTTCAAAAAATTCAAAAAGGAGTCATTACCGGCACGGTGGTTCAAAACGATGCCTCCATGGCCTACTGGGCGCTGCTGGTGTTATACAACCATGTCCATAATCAGGCCCCGCTGACCAGCAACAACCAGGCGGCCAAAGTCAGCTCCGAACCCGATGTGGTCTACACCTCCGTAAACTACGCCGACAAATCGAATCTCAAATTTTTCCTGGAAGCCAATAAGATGTACTAGCCGTATGCAGGCTAAGCGCAGGGATACAGCCAATCTGTATCCCTGGAGAGTTTATTAAAAAGCGAATATCGAATCATGAATATTCCGCCGGAGGCGGATCGAAGTAAGGCATTGTTTTTGGGTTCCAAGCTCACCGTTCAAAGGATTTGAAGGGCAGTGCTGCGCCTAAACCTTGAACCTTTGAACTCAGAACCCAGAACCTTTGCACCTTTTTCAGGTGGGCCCGATAGCGATGGAAGAAATACTTAAAGTCGAGAGCCTTTCTAAAAGATTTCCGGGCGTCCTGGCGGTTGACAATGTCAGTTTTGGTTTACGGAAAGGCGAAATCCTGGCCCTGGTCGGTGAAAACGGTGCCGGTAAAAGCACGTTGACCAGCATGCTGGGGGGGGTATTGAGTCCGGATTACGGCCGCATCTTTCTCAAAGGAAAGGCCGTCTACTTTCAATCTTCCCATAATGCTATTGCCGAAGGTATCAGCATGGTTTTCCAGGAGCTGTCCCTGGTGAGTACCCTCTCGGTGGCCGAAAATATATTTGCCAATCGCCACCCGGTGGGGCCGATCAACAATATTCGCTGGCGCCGGCTTTACCGGGAAACCAGGGACCTGCTGCGCAATTTCAAGCTCGACCTTAATCCCATGGTGCCGGTCAAGCGACTTTCCATGGGGCAGCAGCAAATTCTGGAAATCTTAAAAGCCATCTCCACTGATCCGGTGGTGCTGATTTTAGATGAGCCCACCTCATCGCTCACCGAAGCGGAAACCGATTATCTCTTTGACGAGATTCGCAAGCTCCAGGATCAGGGAATGTCCTTTATCTACATTACACACAAACTCTCAGAGATTTTCCGGATTGCCAATCGGGTCATGGTGATGCGAGACGGCAACCATGTCGGGACCGAGGACGTCAGCGAAGTCAACGAAGCCCAGCTCGTCTCCATGATGGTGGGGCGTGAAATTGAAAACGTATATGGTGCTGCTTCCGGCAGCCCGGTCTCGACCGAGTATTTTCGGATAGAAAACTTCTGTTGCGAGGGTGCCTTTCGGAACATCACCTTTGGACTGCAGCGCGGTGAGATCCTCGGATTTGCCGGACTGGTGGGAGCCGGGCGAACCGAGCTGGCCCTGTCCATTTTTGGGGCCGAACCCAGGGATTCCGGCAATATTTTTATCGACGGTCAACCGGTAACCATTTTGCGGCCGAGCGATGCAATTAAAAACAGGATTGCCTATTTAACCGAAGACCGCAAAGGCCAGGGCCTATATCTATCGATGCAGATTCGGGAAAACCTGATCGCGCCCTTTCTAAAACAGTTGAGTTCACCGATTGGTTTTTTGAAGAAAAAGATTATTGATCGGCATGCACGCCAAAAAGTGGAAGAATTTGCCCTCGCAACCCCATCCATATATCAAAAACTTCTGAATCTCTCAGGGGGCAACCAGCAAAAGTGTCTGGTCGCCATGTGGATGGGAATTCGGCCGGAGGTGATTATCTTTGATGAGCCCACCCGCGGCGTGGATGTCGGCGCCAGGGTGGAAATTTATCAAAAATTGCGGCAATTCGCAGCAGCGGAAACCGGCATCATCATCATCTCATCCGATCTGCCGGAGCTGATCGGCATGTGTGACCGGATTATTGTTATGCGTCAAGGCGAGATTACCGCAGAAGTCTTAGCCCAGGATTTTTCGGAGGAATTAATCCTTTCATTTGCCGCTGGAATCAAAAAAAATGTCAATGCGGGTGAATCCAGAAAACGAAACTAAAATTGAGACAGATCTGACTGGTGCGCCTCAGAGCAAAATGTTTATCAACGCGACCAGGGCCTTAATCGCCTATCGCGAGTCGGTTTTGATCCTGGTAATTTTGATATTCGGCCTTTGTATGTCTTTTGCTTCACCGGTTTTTCTGAGCTGGCGAAACATAGAGGCCATCTTGTTGGCGCTTTCAGTCGAGGCAACCATCGCCATCGGCATGGTGATACTGCTTATCTCAGGCGGTTTGGACCTGTCGGTCGGGTCGACCCTGGCATTTTCCGGTGTGGTTACCGGACTGTGCTTAAATGCGGGCGTTCCGGTCGTATTATCAATCTTTCTGGGGCTTTTGGCGGCGGCCGCGGTTGGAATGGTCAACGGGTTGCTGGTCTCCAAAATGAAGATCAACCCTTTTATTACCACTCTTGGAATGATGATCAGTATCCGGGGGCTGCTGCTGGTGATCGCCAAGGGCCGCGCCGTGCTGAATCTGCCGGAATCGTTTACGCTTGTCGGCCAGGGGCGGTTGTTTAATGTCCAGTACCCCATCTACATTATGGTGACGCTGGTTATCGTTGGCGATATCTTGATGCGGAATTCCCGCTTTATGAGGCAAAATTATTACATCGGGGGCAATGAAAAAGCTGCACGTCTGTCAGGGATTAACGTCGATCTGGTCAAAATTTTCGATTATTGTATGGTTGCCGTCCTGGCAGGGATTGCCGGTTTATTGATCACCGCACGCTTTGGTTCGTCTTCGGTGACCGTGGGCAGTGGCCTGGAGTTGCGGGTCATAACCGCCGCCATCATCGGTGGCGCCAGTTTAAGCGGCGGTGAGGGATCAGTACTGGGCGCCTTTTTAGGAGCCCTTTTTATGGGGGTGCTGGCCAACTCGCTCAACCTGTTGGGAGTTGATGTTTACTGGCAAAGGCTGATAACCGGCCTGATCCTGATCATAGCGGTTGTTTTTGACGTCATTAACGAACGCCGCAAAGAGCGGCACAAATAAAACTCTGATGGCTTAACTTCGGCTGAATTCCAAAAACTATCCATCATTATCGGTGGCGCGATCCCTAATTATTCCCTGACGCACAATATATTCCCATTGGTCAAGAAGCGTTTGCCGGTTTTCTCTTACCCAATCTTCGCCGTTTGATTCAACCAGTTCTCGGATTCGGATACAAAGCTTTTCCAACTCCTTATCGGAACCCGCAATGTCACTTTTGCCTAAAAGGTCGAATACCTTTTCCAGGGAGAGCTCTTTCATGGGCACCTCGGCTTTCACTCAATCAGGGTTAACCATCATCCCAATTTTGGCCGGCCGATTTACATTTCTCGGCCGACCGGTTTCCGCCGGTTCGATCAAAAACGTGCAGAATATAAAACCCTGTTTTTCTTTAAGGAAAAACAGGGCTTAGCAAAAGTTAACCATTGCATCTCTCATGTAGCAGGCATCGTATTGAATTTTAATATAAAACAGATAGCACAACCCCTTTTTACAAGTCAAGACGCAAGCTTGATAGAATGCTGATTAGTTTATTATTTGACTGGTTGATTGGCTGGTTAGTGGTTGGGATTATTACTGGATCAAATGGCACAAGCCGCTATATGGCAGATCAACCGGATACACGACAGAAATTCAGGTTACTCGGGAAAATAAAACCGCTAATTACTCCGCCCTGAAGCATAAAAGACCCGGTGTCGCTAAATCCTATTTGACCTTTGAAATCTGACGAAAATATTTTGATGTCGCCCCGGGGGGATTTATTGTTGACAATATTATCCGCTTCCGTTATCCGGTCATAGAACGACTCGTCCTGTGCTGGTGGGAATTGTATACCGCTTAAGAGTAGATAATGTCGGAGAAATAACGATGATTGAAAAGATACCTTTTGGAAAAACGGGACATAAGAGTTCCAGGACCATCTTCGGTTCGGTGAGCCTGGGTGGGGTCACTCAATCGGAGGCCGACCGGGCACTGGATCTTTTGTGGGAATTCGGAGTCAACCATATTGATACCGCACCTAAATACGGCGAAGCCGAACTGCGCCTGGGATCTTGGATGAAGAAATATAGAAATCAGTTCTTCCTGGCCACAAAGACGAATGAAAGAACGTATCAGGATGCAAAGGACCAGTTTTATCAATCGCTGGACAGGCTCCAGGTGGACAGCGTTGATCTGCTTCAGTTTCACAACCTGACGGATGTCGTCGAGCGCGAAATCATTATGGGACCGGGCGGGGCATTGGAATTTTTGATCGAAGCCAGAGAAAAGGGATTAACCAGATATATCGGCATCACCGGCCACGGTCTTGATACCCCGCGGTTTCATATGCAGACCCTGGAACGGTTCGCCTTTGACAGTGTACTGCTGCCTTGCAATTACTTGCTCATGCAGGACGCGAATTACACTGCGGAATTTGAAAAACTCCTTGCTTCCTGCCGCGAGCATCAAATCGCGGTGCAGACAATCAAATCCATCGCCAGGGGTTACTGGGGAGATAAGAAATGGAGTCACAGTACCTGGTATGAGCCGCTAACCAATGAAAAGGCCATTACCAAATGTGTTCATTGGGTATTGAGCATACCAGATATATTTCTGAACACAGTTGGAGATTTGCAGGAACTGCCCAAGGTTTTAAAAGCTGCAACCAGTTTTGAGCAACGCCCCTCTGATGAAAAAATGAGTAAACTGGTTGAAGAGAGGCAAATGCAAATGCTTTTTAATTAATTTCTGATCTCTTTAACCTTTTTTCGCTTCCAAATTTTTAACACTTTTCCTTTCAATGAGCTCACCGCCGATAGTCACTTTCGTACTGGGCAAGGACCCGTCCTTGGCGATTCTTTCAATTATCAACCGCATGGCATAGCGACCAATCCGTTTATTCGAAACTTTCATGGTCGTCAAGGGTGGATCCATGTGGGTGCTCATAGGCAGATCATCGAATCCTATAATGGAAACATCATCGGGTACTTTAACCCCTCTTTCCTTCAAGGCCTTGATACAGCCGTAAGCCGTTATGTCATTTACCACGAAAAAGGCAGTTGGAAGCCGATTACTCTTTCTCAATTGCTCGAGCATATCATGATAAGCCCCATCAAAGGTCGAATCGACAGTAAAGATAGATTTCTCATTATACGGTATATTAAAGTGTTCCAGGGCTCTATTAAAACCGATATCCCGCATTTCGAAATTTTTTACCTCGACACTGCTTCTGGCCATGCCGATGTGCTTGTGCCCTTTGGTATGAAGAAATTTTATAATCTGGAAGACTTCTTCAATATTACTCATATTGACAAAATCGGCCTTCTCAAAATCAAAATAGGTATCCATAAATACGATCGGAGCATCTGCATTCGCCAAAACAGCGATGTCATCAGAATTCAGCTCGGTTCCGAGCACGATATAACCGTCAATTGACAAATCGTTAAACAATTCGAAAATAGTTGTCACATCGTTTGTTTTAAATGTACTGACCTCAAGATGGTAACCGTTTTTTCGAGCTTCACTTTCCATACCTTCAATATAGGCTGAAATGAACACGTCATGATCGCGATTCAATGTGTGCCCGTGTTTTACGATTCTTACAAAACGAATAGCACCTTTCTTGAATTTGCTTAGTGGATAGCGGTCCCGTGAACTTTCGGATAATGATTTGGCAATGTCCAATATTTTGTGCCGGGTTGCATCACTGATACCGGGTTTATTATTAAACGCCAGCGATACGGTCGCAACGGAGACATTGGCTATTTCGGCAATTTCTTTATATTTCACAATATACTACCAACCTTTCTATGCAGCCAATTTGTTTGTCAAGCTCAAATAAAATTTTATTTAAATTTATAGAATGATTCATTTATATCGACATTTTAATATATTACAGAGTATTAGGCAGAAGAAATAAAATCTGATTTGCATATTGCTCTTAAATATTAATTAAAACCCGTTTAAATTAATTTAACTAATTTTAAATAATTTTATTTTTTAATAAATCACTAAAAATTATTTGTCAACACCAAAATGGGCTCCCTAACTATATTGAATTTATTGAAATTTAACGATCGATTAAAACTAAAAAATTAGCAGCTTAAGCATAAATAAAATATATGTGGATAATCACAATATTATTCCGGAGGATATCTTTGAAATAAAAGACCTAGTTGTTGTATTCTAAAGTTAAAAGATTTTAACAATAATAAATCTTGTGAAAAACAATCAATTACTATTTTTGATTTTATTTAATGTGAGTTAAAAATTTTTAAAACTGTTTTAGACAATTGCCTTTTTTTCTTGACAAATAGGATTCACAAGCTAAAAATGATTTAATTTGTTTGTCGGGCTCCCATCGGTTAAAGGGGAGCAATGGTTGGTGGAGTAAAATTTTCAATAATCATGTCGAAAGGAGGAGGAAAATGAAAAAGTTTTTTGTCTTAGCGCTTGTTTTGTCGTTGACAGCCGGATTGGCAGTTACTGCCGGTGCCAAAGATAAGTTTGAGATAGTTATGGTCGTCAAGCTTGAAGGCGTCGCCTGGTTTGACAACATGCGACTTGGTATCCAACAGTTTGACAAAGAATTCCCGGATGTCAAAGCTTATCAAATCGGTGCCGACACCGCAGATCCGGCGGCCCAGGTCGCTCTGGTCGAAGATCTGATTGCCAAAGGCGTCGATGCCATTCTTGTCGTGCCGAACGACCCTGAATCCCTGGTGCCGGCCTTTAAAAAGGCCAACAAAGCCGGAATCCTCACCTTCACCCATGAAGCTTCCAATCAAAAGCAGGTCAGTTTTGATATTGAAGCATTTGACAACATCGCTTACGGCCGCCACATGATGGACGTGATGGCCGATTATATCGGAAAAGCCGGCAAATGGCAGCCTTTCGTGGGACATCTTACCTCTACCACTCATAATGAATGGGTAGACGGTGAAGAAATGCAGGCCAAAGATAAGTACCCGAATATAATGCGAGCCACCGACAGAATCGAAGAAAAGGAAAACCAGCAGGTTGCTTACGAAAAATCACTGGAGCTGCTCAAAACATATCCGGATCTGAAAGCTATCATGGGCAGCGCTATGAGCACTGTTCCCGGTGCCGCCCAGGCGATTGAAGAAAAAGGAAAAATCGGAAAAGTTGCCGCCTTCGGCACATGTCTGCCGTCAGTCGCAGGTGATTATCTGGAAAGCGGTGCAGCGAAATCCATTCATTTCTGGGTGCCGGCCGATGCCGGCTACGCCACAGCCATGGTTGCCTATAAACTGCTCAAAGGCGAAAAGGTAACAGACGGAACCAATCTGGGCCGACCCGGTTACGAGAAGATTATCATCAAGAAGAACAAAGACGGGGTACCGGTAATTTACGGGCAGGCCTGGATGGATGTTACCAAAGAAAATTTGAAAGAATGGAAAAAACCGAACGGCGACTATAAACTATAGTGCTATAAAGTTGATTGGAGAGTTTCTCTCCAATCAACTTTCCAACATTGTTTCCATTTTCTTGTAGTTATTTTCCAAAAAAAATTCAATTTGCAATCTTCATTTTTCAATTCTCCGCCTCAGGCGGATCCAGGGTGGAGTAATTAGTATCTTCATTTATTATGGAGACTGGAGAGGATAATGAACATGAAAAAATTCATGAATAAACCCGAGAATTTTGTCGACGATATGATCGAGGGCATCATCGCCGCGCACCCGGATCAGCTTAAATTTGTTGAAAATGATCTTCGCTGTATTGTCAAATCCGGCAACAAAAAAGACGGAAAAGTTGGACTGGCAACCGGCGGAGGATCTGGCCATTTGCCTTTATTCCTGGGCTATGTCGGCGAAGGTATGCTGGATGGTTGTTCGGTCGGCGGTGTATTTCAATCCCCCAGTGCAGATCAGATGCTTAACGTTACCAAGGCCATCGACGCTGGTGCCGGCGTTCTGTATATATACGGAAATTACGGTGGCGATATATTAAATTTCGATATGGCCGCGGAGATGGCCGAAATGGAAGACATAAAGGTTATGTCGCTCGTTGGGGCGGATGATGTTGCCTCAGCATCCAAAGGTGAGAAACATAAACGCCGCGGTGTAGCCGGCATTTTTTTTGTCTACAAAATCGCCGGTGCCAAAGCAGATGAACTGGCCCCGATCGAAGAAGTAAAACGGGTTGCTGAAAAAGCAGCCGCCAGCGTGCGGACCATGGGTGTTGCCCTGACTCCGTGCATCGTACCCGAAGTCGGAAAACCCGGATTCAGTATCGGTGATGACGAAATGGAAATCGGGATGGGGATTCACGGTGAGCCGGGAATCCACCGCGGTAAATTACAGCCTGCCGATGACGTCGTCGACACGATGATGACGGCCATTCTGGAGGATCTTCCTTTCCAGAAGGAGGACGAGGTCGCTGTTCTCATCAACGGTCTTGGTGCCACTCCCAAAGAGGAGATGTATATTGTCTACCGCCGGATAAACCAGATTTTGAAAGAAAACGGCATTTCGGCCTTTCATGTGTATGTTGGTGAATTTGCCACTTCCATGGAGATGGCCGGATTTTCGATATCATTGCTTAATCTTGATGATGAGCTGAAAAAACTGCTGGCCAGGCCGGCGCGGTCACCCTTTTTTGAGCAGGTTCAGCTGGACGTGTGAAATCCATGCGGTCCGGAAGTGAAAATTGTAAATTGAATATTTGTGTCCCGCCTTGGCGGAATTCGATCCTTCATTTCTAAAATCGAATCTGCCGGAGGCGGACCTTAAATATTCAATATTCAATCGAAAATATTCAATTTTTACAAGGCGGAGCTACAATATGTCGAAGATCCGCCTTCGGAGGACATAAAAATAACATCAAAGGGCCTAAGGGGTCCGGGAGATGAATTACCATGGGAGCGCTTGGTAAAGACGAAGCAATTAAAATTCTTCAAAACCTCAAGCAGCTTTTCAATGACAATAAGGATTTTCTCGTTGAACTGGACGGCAGGATGGGAGACGGTGATCTGGGCCTTACCATGTCCAAAGCATTCACAGCCGCCGCTGATGAGCTGTCCGATACGGAAGAGTCCGATATCGGCAAAATTTTTATGAAGGCCGGCATGATAATGGCCAAGGCCGCCCCTTCTACAATGGGTACCCTCATGGCAACCGGGTTTATGAGGGGGGGGAAAGCGGTTATGGGAAAAAGCGAGATTTCCGGTCCCGATCTGGCCGATTATTTCCAGGCTTTTGTGGGCGGTATAATGGAGAGAGGAAAAGCCAAGCCGGGAGATAAGACGATCATTGACGCCTTGAAGCCGGTAGCCGACACGCTGAGTGATCTTAGTGCAGAAGACATTGCAACGGCTTTACAGAAAGCGCTTCAGGCCGCGGAACAAGGCCTCGAGTCAACCAAGGATATGATCGCCCAGCACGGCCGAATCGCATATTACAAAGAACAGTCCAAAGGTCATGAAGATCCGGGGGCAACCGCGGGTGTGATCTTGATTAAAGGATTTATCCTGTAACTTTTGGGAGGTGCCTTTGACAGCATTCCTGGAAGCAGCAAACATCAGCAAAGCATTTGACGGTGTTCAGGCTCTGGATAAAGTAAGTGTTTCTATTGATGCCGGAGAAATACACTGTCTCGTGGGAGAAAACGGATCCGGTAAGTCTACTCTGATTAAAATAATCGGAGGTGTTTTAAAGCCCAATACCGGCCAATTAAGGATCAACGGCGAAATATTCTCCCCCGCTCGTGCCATTGACTCCATACGGCAGGGAATTCAGACAATTTATCAGGACCTGTCGTTGTTCCCGAACTTATCGGTTGCCGAAAATATTTCCTTAAATCAGCTGATCGAGAGAGGTAACCGGTTTGTCAGTAAAAAAAATGTAATTAGGACTGCCGAGAAAGCTCTAAAGGAAATTGGGGAAGAATTAGATCTTTCAGAAAAAGTTGAAAACCTCTCCATGTCGAAAAGACAGATCGTAGCGATTTCACGCGCCCTCACCCAGAATGCCCGCCTGATCATTATGGATGAACCGACTTCCGCCATAACCAAAGCCGAGGTTGATCACTTGTTCTCTGTTATTATGCGTTTGCAGCAAAAAGGGATTGCGACCCTCTTTGTAAGCCATAAACTAGGAGAAATATTTGAAATTGCAGAGAATGTTACCATCATCCGCGACGGCAGCAAAGTTGGAGACTACCCGGCCGGAGAACTGGATAGCGATAGGCTGACCTACTTAATGACCGGTCTTAAGATCGAATCCACTGTGTATGAACGCGATCAGCAGAAGGTTGCTGCTGATAAATTACTCGACATAAGGAACCTCAGCCGCAGTGGTCACTATGAAAACGTTAACTTTTCAGTCCGTCGCGGTGATATCCTGGGAGTAACCGGTTTGATCGGTTCCGGGAGAACTGAATTGGCCCTGTCGCTGTTCGGTTTGAACAAACCGGATTCAGGTGAAATTATTCTGGACGGGAAACCGGTTTCGATCAATTCGGCTGATGAAGCGATGAAGCTGGGTATCGGATATCTGCCTGAAGATCGACTGCTCCAGGGCCTATATGTTGAGAAACCTATCGGATCCAACATTGTGGTCACCATTGTAGAAAAACTGTTGAACCGGTTCAGGCTGATTTCCAATAAAAAATGGAAAAACGTGGAATCCAGATGGATCGACAACCTTAAGATAAAAACTCCATCTGCAGCCATGCCGGCCAGCAGCCTATCCGGCGGAAACCAGCAACGGGTTGTGCTGGCCAAATGGCTGGCGACAAACCTCAAATTATTTATTTTGGATGGTCCTACAATCGGGATCGATATTGCCTCAAAAAATAATATCCATGAGATTATCCGCGAATTCGCGCGCGAGGGCGTGGGAATTGTAATGATCTCGGACGAAATTCCGGAAGTACGCCAACAATGCAATCGCATTCTGGTCATGCGCGAAGGAAGGATTGTGGCTGAAATTGAAGATGTCCCCAATACTTCCGAAAGCTATATTTTCGAACAATGCAGTCAAAAAGAATCATAACCCGAATCAGGTGAGGTTGATGTACCCAAAGCTTTTAAAAAGCAATGAAACGTACCTTTTTTTCGTCATACTGGCATTCGGCTTAGTCGTGACGATGATCAATCCATCATTTCTTACCTTAGAGAATATGTTCGACATGATTAAAAGCAGCTCCGGGATGGCTATCCTGGCAATTGCTTTTTTTGTGGGCTTGCTTTCAGGAGGAATCGACATATCCTTTCCTGCCATTGCGATAGCAGGGCAGTATATTGCCGTCAACACGCTCATCGCACTCGGGGTCGACAATCTGCTGCTGGCATTTATAATATCCTGTGCCGTGGGGACCGCGATGGGAGCCGTCAACGCTTTTTTTGTCAGCTCATTCCGGCTGCCGGCCCTGATTGTCACCCTGGGCACCGCTAATATTTTCCATGGCGCCCTGCTGGTCTTTGTCGGCACAAGGGCTGTTAATACGGGGCAACTTCCGAATTGTTTTAAAGCTTTTGGCCATCTGCAGGTGCTCGCTTTATCAAGGGGCGACGGAACAACTTACGGGTTGTCTGTTTTCGCTGTGTTGCTGATCTGCGTTATCATCCTGACCTGGTTTATTCTGCAACGCACGCTGTTGGGAAAATCGATTTATGCCATCGGCGGCAGTTATGAGTCATCCAAACGGGCAGGATTCAATATAAACAGAACGCTTTTTTTTATATACAGTTATATCGGATTTCTCTCCGGAATCATGGGGGTTATGCATCTTTCCCTGATCCGGTACAGTAATCCAAATTATATCGTCGATACCGAGCTCTTAAAGGTCATTGCAGCCGTGGTAATCGGCGGCTCCAAGATAACCGGCGGCAGCGGCACGCTGGCCGGAACTATCCTGGGTGTCATTATGATGGTTATATTGGAGAAGAACCTCGTGTTAATCGGTCTGTCTTCTTACTGGCACCAGTTTTTCACGGGATCAATCATCGTTCTGGGTGTTAGTATCACCCATTATCAAGATAAACTTAAAAGTAAAAAAAGCCTTTCTTTTGCGGACTGACAGAGTAATTGACCTTTAGAGGTTAACGATGACTGGAAAACCAAAAATAAGTAAGTCGGATAACCTGACGCTGTTTGTCATCATGATCGCTACGATTGGAGTCATGTCGATATTTCTGCCGGATAAATTTTTGAGGCTGGTTAACTTTCAATCCATGGCCAGCCAATTTCCGGAATACGGACTGCTTGCTTTGGGGATCATGCTGGCCATGATTACCGGAGGAATCGATCTTTCTGTGGTTTCAATCGCCAATCTCAGTGGCGTTGTGGGCGCCATGGTGCTGGCCAGTCATGTGGCGGCCCAGGGTATCGGCATCTCTCCCGGCACTATTATTTTTCTGGCCATTATCGCAGCCCTGGCCGTCTCTCTTATTTGCGGGTTAATCAACGGACTCATCATCACCGCAGTCGAAGTACCGGCCATCATTGCCACCTTGGGTACGAACGGGCTGTTTATGGGCACCGCCATTATTCTGACAGAAGGACATGGGATTCGGGGATTTCCCGATGAGTTTCTATTTATCGGCAGCGGGGAGGTCCTGGCGATACCGATGCCGTTGATTATCTTTATCGTCGTCGCATGTCTGGTTTCCCTGATGTTGAAAAAGAGTTCGCAGGGATTTAAAATGTACATGCTGGGGTCCAGTCCTCTTGTTTCCAAATTTTCCGGGATAAATAACAATATGGTTCTGATAAAAACATATCTTTTATCGGGACTGCTGGCCGGAACCGCCGCAATTATAATAATTTCACGAGTGAATTCCATGAGGCCGGGCTATGGATATGCCTATCTGCTGCTGGGTGTATTAATTGCAATTCTGGGGGGCACGAATCCGGAGGGCGGGCGTGGTGGCGTACTGGGTATGTGTATGGCGATCGTTATACTGCAGGTGCTGCAAAGCGGACTGAATATTCTCGGATTTAATCCATTTTACAAAAAGTTTATCTGGGGACTGATCCTGATATTGGTCATGGTGATTAACTTTTACCAGAAAAACGGCTGGCCATGGAAAAACCTGATTAGAAAGAATTTGCAGAGCGGGGCATCATAATGCCTGAATTTTGCAAGAGCCCACCAGAGGCGGACAAGCCCACCAGAGGCGGACAGGTCGGATACTTTCACATGCAAGGCACTTAAGGAGGATAGATGAATTATTTTTCGATTGATTTGGAGAAATGCAATAAAGACGGAATTTGTGTGATGGCCTGCCCAGAGTGGTATCTGCCTGGGCGCACCGCACATAATTGTTGTGCATGGTGATAAAGATTATGGCTTCGGTGCCGAAGACAGCGCCCTGGCGTTGAGTTATCTGGAGTTGTATGCGCCCTCGATCGGTCTGGGATCATGCTGGGGCGGCTATTTTTACTCGGCGGTCAATGCCTATCCGAAACTGTTTAATGCCCTGGGTTTGCCCGCTAATCACAGGGTTTGCGGGGCGGTAATTGTCGGTTATCCCAGACTCCGATATCAGCGCTTGCCGCTGCGCAATAAACCGCGTGTGAGCTATCTATAACCCTGATCGAGCAGTAAAGCTCGACCAGGGTGTTAGTCGTTTGTTGTTTGCGGACTGTTTATAGGCTCTCATTTTTCAAGGAGGAAAAACGCTATGGCCTTTCGTGATGCGACGGCTCAGGCAGAACTGGTTCCAAAAAAAGGAGGTTCGACTATTTTGGAATTCCAATAATCTACCTATAGGTTCGCATTTCATTGGGCGTTTCGGAGACGAAGCCACCCTTTTCCGTTTGGCGGCCCAACTCGAAAAAGCCCGGCCCTGGGCGGACCACCGGCCGCCCGTGTCGGCATAATAGAGATGAATAGTTGATTGGTTGAGAAAGCAGATGGGTTAATACCTGAATTATGCACCAAATTCTTACCAGCAATGCAAAGGCGTGTTTATCTTAAGACTGTACCAAATAATTACTTGCTAATGCGTCTCATCAACGATGTAGATCATTGCCACCAGGAAAACATGACGGACAAATCCAAGCACAACAAAACAGAGAGTCCGGAAACAGAGATAGACAAGAAAGAAGAACCTTCCTGGCTAACGGAAGGAATCACTGACAGCAGGGAAGTTGCAGACTACTATGACAGGTGGGCAACAAAGTATGACGAAGATCTTAAAGAGTGGGACTACAGAGCGCCTACCTATGCAGCTGAGCTACTGCGTCAATATGTTTCTCTAAGCCACGCCATCCTTGATGCCGGATGCGGTACCGGCCTGACCGGAAAGGCTCTGAAAAGGGCAGGGTATGACAATATTTCCGGCATCGACCTTTCCAGCACATCCCTGAACATAGCCGAGCAATTAAATATCTATAATTGTCTGTTGGCTCATGACATCCAGCAATCTTTGCCATTCACCGAAAACAATTTAGATACAGTCATATGTATCGGTGTTTTGACCTAATATCGAAAATAGCCGGTCTCTGTTCAAAGAATTCTGTCGGGTTGTCAGACCAGGAGGATATATTGTATTTTCACAAAGAAGTGATCTGTTTGACGATCGCCGTTTCCGCGATATCATAGCATCGCTGGAAGAGGAAAGGGTCTGGGAAAAGATCAATATCTCAGAACCTCAACCATACCTCCCTAACAATAAGGATTTTGCCAATAATGTGCAGGCAATTTTTTGCATTTGTAAGGTTTTGTAGTGACACATGATTCTATTCAGGCGACCCGGTCACGTCTTTAATCCGGGCAACTATGCGATCGATGATATCCCTGTTGTGCTCTTTGATGTCGGAGCGATTAAAGTCAAATAGAATCAAAGCATATTTTTCCAATACGCGCTAACCCTCTTTTTGGGCCAGGCGCTCTTTACGTCTGATGAACCGGACATTGGCGTCTGCTGTGGCAAGGGCGGTCTGACCCTTGCGATCTGTGACCTCGATACCGGCGGTAATCGTCTGATAGGTGCTGAGTTTATGCAAGCCCAAATCTGCCAGGGACAGATGATAGGCCGGTTCAATATCCTCCGAACCGGACAATGATTCAATGGTATTGCCGCCGCCGGTCAGCTTTATGGTCCAATGGTCGATTTCGTATCCGGAATAGATTTGCCGCTGTATAATAAACTGTTTGGCATCGCTGATCTCCTGCACATACGTGCTTTTAACGATGTCCAGCAGCGCGGGAGAATCCGATGAAACCGTGAGCGGTAAAATTACCTTTTCCGTTTCAAAAACATCACCCCTGGTATCCGTAACTTGAGCCTGGACTCCGAGGGTGCTGAAGGTGGTCAGCCTGGCCATGTCCAGTTCCTCCAGGGTTAACACATGCACCGGCTTTATTTCACCCTGCCCGGTTAGTGTTTTTAGCGGCTGATCATCGCCGAAAATAGTTAGCTGCCAGTCGGAGAAGCCGACTTCCGCAAGTAGGTTGGTTTTAACTGTCAGTTGGCGCCGGCCGCTTGTTTCGACCATTAAATCGTCCCGGGCCGCTGTTTGCAGGTCGGCTGATTCGTAAATTATTTCCACACGTTGATTTTCAGGCCTGGCTCCCACCAGATCCATGGCGGTTGCACTGGCCGGAAGATTGCGGGTTTCAATGTCCATGCGGGAGGCATCGATGCCCCAGATTTCCTGCAAATAAGACATAACTGACGCGGCTCTGCGCTCGGAAAGATCAAGGTTAGCCGTTTCAATGCCACTGTTCGAATTGCAGCCGACAACTTTAACACGGGCAGTTGAATCCCGGGTAAGATTTTGTCCCACCAGATTTAAGATGTTCAGGTACCGGTCCAGGGCTGAGGCCAGAGAATTCGGGTCGAATGAAACGGCCTCTACGGGATCTTTGATTAGGACATAGTCAGCCGGGATTTCACTTTTGCCGGTTTCAAAAAAAAGGTAGTTTGACAGGGGCGAACCATCTACCATGGTCAGCATGTCAATATTAAGTTCTGCCGGTTCGGCAATTATCGGATCAAGCACCCGGTAGACCACCACGTAGCGATACCGCAAGGTGGTGGTAAAGGTCTGGAATATCGGAAGCAACTCAGAGGCCGATGTTGCTTTCCAGATACGGCCATCATGGGTTTTGGCAAAGGAGGTCAGAAAACGATTCAGTTTGGCACCGGGCATATAGTCCACGCAGAAAGCCTCAAAATTGTTAATTCCCTTTGCTTGCTCCTCGATGAAGTCGGCTGATACAGAACTGTTGATATCTTCGGCGGCGATGCCATTACCGAAATTAAATACAAACAAAAGCAACATTAAAGAAGACAGTGAGAATTTTTTCATCTTTAATTCTCCATTAAATGAGTAAATCAATGAAAACCTGGCTCTGGCGTCCGGGTCAGGGTTGATCAGACCTTCTGGTGATTTGAAGATAAAGAACCGTTGTAATTTCTCCGCCCTGAAAAATAACGATACCGGGTGTGGATAAAACATATTTGCTCTTTGAATCTGATGAAAATATTGTGATGTTGAATCGGGCAGATTAATTACTCAATTTAGATAAAAAAGCGCACAAGGGCCTATGAATACTGGATTTATCTTCGACAAATTGAAGAAAAGTGGAGGATTGCATGTGGCTGATTTTTGCTATTTTTTTACATAAATAGCTGAATTTAATAAAAAAAGAATTGAACATGCGCAGCATGAATTAATTTATCCGCCGGGCCTTCGATAAATCATCATCCTTCAGTTTTCCAAGAATAATTTACATCCCTGATGATACTATTTCTCAGGGCGGATAAATCAGCAAAAAACGTTCCAAAAGAAGAAATCCGTCAGCCGCTGCCGGAAAATCAGCATCTCAGAGCGATTAACCAGCTAAACTATACGTTACGCCTAAAATAAGCGTACACAAAAGTATACGTTTGAATATACAAATACATAAGCCGGCCAAAGATATATCGACGGCATTTATTTGTGCATTATCTTCTAACTATATGAAATTTAACAAAATAAAATTTATTGTTGGATTTGGAATGCTTCTTGCTAGTATAATTTCCCAGCTAATAATGAAAATGAAAGTCATTGCGATACAATAAATTCGATTCCCCCCCACCCCTAAATCCCTCTAAGGGGGAGGAAGTAACCTTCCTCCCCCATCTCCGTTTGTGAAGGACAGGAACGGAAATAAAAATAAGAGAAATCTTCATAGGCCATAGAAATTCGACGATGCCTATCTATCTTTAAATAAGCTGTGCAACGCTTTGAGTTCTGCCGGCACTTCACCTTATCCCCAACTAAGGGGTTATCTTGACTTCAGGCTTAAATTCCTGCTATAAAGACAGAATCATATCCGATAACTTTACATTTATCCGCATCATCGGGCGAACTGCAGTTTTACCAAAGGTCGTATCAGTCAGATTTCCAGGGGGTATACAATATAATACGGCAGCCTTCCCGTTGGTTTCTAAAAAGCCTGATCGCCTCCAAGTTGAGCACGCATATGACGGCAAGATTTTGGAATTATGATGGATACTTTTACAATCTCCGGAGGCTGTGATGAGTTATTTAGTATCCTTTGATATCGACAATACATTAATTAAAAGCTCAGCCGGTCACGTGGAATCTTTGATTTCAGCAATTAAAGAGATCTATGGCCTGAAAACGAGTATTAATGTCATCAATCATCATGGCATGACGGACCAGGAAATCTTAATCAAGATCCTGGAAAAGCACGAAATTGACGATAGAATCATTTGGTCCAAGCAAAAAAAATGCCTTGACCATATGAAGCTGCTATATGCCCAAATCGTGCAATCGGAAAATATTGTAATCCTGCAAGGGGTTTTTAATTTATTGTCCAAACTTGATCAAAAGGGCTTTTTACTGGGTTTGGTTACCGGAAACCTGGAAACCATCGCGCGAGCAAAATTGAATAAGATCGGAATCAGCGATTTTTTTAAATTCGGCGGATTCGGTTCAGACCATATTAGCCGGACTGACCTGGTGAAAATCGCTATCAGGCGGGCCGGAAACCAATTTAAACTGGAAGATAATATTCAGATGTTTCATTTTGGTGACGCTCCACAGGATATGAGAGCCGCCCGCGAAGCCGGTGTGACGCCAATCGGTGTGACGACTGGAATATTTTCGGCTGAAGAGTTGGAATCTGCGGGTGCTTACCAGGTTGTTCCGAATTTAAAGAATACGGATGCAATATTGCAACTGCTGTTAGGCGCTTAGTGGCGAAAATGTTTTTTCATAAAATGCAAAGAATTCACAACTAAGACTCTAATTAGTCCGCCCTGAACGAAGAATGGTAATAAATTCCTGCTCTTGGTGGGAATATTGATCGGTTTACTTGGATCCGGAGTCATTATTTTTTGACTGCCGGTACACGGCAATCATGCGGTAAGCGAAACCGAAGATAAGGGTTGCACTGATCAGAATTATAAAATTTGAAGCAAAAAACGTCATGATAAACGTATACGGATCATTGAGCCCGTATGATGAGATGAGCAACGCTACCCCGTAGTAAAGAAAAAAAAAGCCCAGCGATATCAAAACGATCTGCCGTATCCACCAGAAAATACCTGACATATATGATTCTTAGAGCTCCCTTTGTTTAATTGATTTTTGCCAGAATAATTATTTTTACACGGACACCCTTGACCCGTCACAAAGTGGCATTACTTTACCTTTAGTTGTATTAAAGTTCGGCCTTATTTACAACAGGGCAGTATTATTATACTGCCCGGTGGAGTACGGTAATGCCATAATTGTACCTCCATTTACCTCCTATAAAAAGGGGGGATTCATTCCTGGTTATGAATCCTCCCTTTTTTATATCCGGTTGTTTAAAATCGGCTATTTATCTACCGGACATCTACTAGCCAAGTACTTATCCGACCTTAGATCGCTGTGTTTTCAGTGGGGTTGGAGATCCAAAACTACCGTTCATTCCAACAGCGCCAGGCTCAGCCATGGCAAATATGTGATCATGGCCAGGCCGAGCAGTAAGATTGCGATGAACGGCAGCGATGCGATGTAAAGCCGCAGAATCGGTTTTTCAAAACGCATTCCGGCGATAAACAGATTGATACCCAGGGGCGGAATGGAGGCGCCGATTTCTAGATTGGCCAGAAAGATGATCCCCAGATGAATGGGATCGATTCCATAGGCATTGGCAATCGGGGTGAGCAAGGGGACCACGACCACCAGTGCTGAAAATATCCCCATGGTGCAACCAACCGCTAAAAGAAAAATATTGAGTACCACCAGAAATAGTATCGGGCTTTGGATGTGAGCTTTAAAAAAATCCAGCAGCCGCATCGGAATTTCCGCATCGATCAGATAGTTGGTCAGTCCCATGGCAGCACCCAGAATAATGAGCACGCCACCGACCAATACCATACTTTTTTTCATGATTTCCGGCAGCTCTTTCAAACGGACATCCCGATAAATAATCATCTCCACCAAAAGCACGTATACTGCCGTAATGGCGGCAGCCTCGCTGACGGCAAAGTAACCGCTGTAAATTCCTCCCAAAACTACCAGGGGCAACGGCAGCTCCCATATAGCATCTCGGGTGGCGCTGATAAGCTCCTGGAATTGAAATGTGGTCGTGGGAACATTCTCGCGGACGGATTTATAGACACAGAAAACCGCCAGCAACACCACCAGTAATATTCCGGGCAGAATCCCCGCGATGAAGAGTTGATCGATCCTGACCCTGGCTACAATCGCATAGACAATTAGAGGCAGGCTCGGGGGGAAAAGTAGACCCAGGGTACCCGAGGTCGTCAGCAATCCCAGGGAAAATACTTCCGAATACTTTCCTCTTTGCATGGCCGGCAGCAGGATGCCGCCCAGGGCGATAATGGTAAGCCCGGTGGCACCGGTTAGGGCGGTGAAAACGGCACAGGTCAAAAGGGCAATTACAGACAGGCCACCCGGCATCCAGCCTAGAACCGCATTTGACAACCGGATGAGTCGCTTCGGCGCGCCGCTTTCCGAGAGTAAATATCCGGCAAAAGTGAACAGCGGTATGGCCACCAGCACCGGCGTAGTGGCCATACGATGCATTTCGATAATGATAGCGGAAATATCGATCTGGCTCGAGAAGAACAGGTACAGGGCCAAACCGGAAATGACCACAAAGATAGGGACACCAATCAGCAGGAGGAAGATGAAAAGGATGACGATCAGCAAAGTGGTCATTTAATTTATTCGTATTCGGTTCTGTTTGCTAAGCTTAGTGCCTGTATTTTAGAGCAACAACTATCGCTCCAAGTCAATTGTTGTAATTTGCCTTTGAACTTCACTACAGGTTGTTTGCGTGTAAAATTCAGGTAGTAAATCCATTTATCAGGCGAAGTGTGTATCTCATTGTCATCAGCCCGAAGGTAATGGGTATGATCAGTTCGGGGACCCATATCGGAAGTTTGAAGAAGGCCGTGCCGCCCATTTGAGCTTCAAACCAAATGAATTTGATGCCGGCCCATGTCAGAAGACCACAGATGGCAGCGGAACTGAAATGGGAAATGGCCTGGATGGTACGTTCCCCTGCACCGGTGATCCAACGGGAGAGTACATCAATGGTGATGTGTTTGTCTTCTTTGGCGGCGATGGCCGCACCGACAAATCCCACCCACACGACCAGATAGCGAACCAGCGAGTCCCCCCAGGCGATTCCGGTGGAAAAAAAATTTCTAAGCACAATCTGCGAAAAAGCCATTAGAATCATGACTGTCAGCAGGGCCACAATGAGGATTTGTTCCAACCGGCTGATGCGTTGATCCAAGAAATACAAAAATTTCATTATTTACCCCGATACTCTTCCAGATAGGTGAGTATCTCATTTTTCACCTTGGCGGAGAAGCTTTTACCGGTTTGGTTGTTCATGGCGTTTTTGGAAACTCTTTTAAAATCCTCGATCTGATCCTCTGATGGGTATATGAGCTTGACGCCATGTTTGGCCATTACTTTGATGGCCTCTTGATTTTCTCTGCGGATCACTTGTCTTAGTTGGCCCATATATTTAGCATACAGCTCCATGAGCACTTGCTGGTGATTGGGTGGCAGTTTATTGAATACATTTTTTTTTATAACGACCCCGCCGATCAGATACATCAAGGGAACCTCGGTCATAAATTTTGTTTTAGTAAACCATTGTAACGAAATTGCACCGGCCGGCGGCGCGTATACCACTTCCACCAGTCCGGTTTGTAAACCCACCAGGACATCGGGCAGTGAAAGCGGAATAGCGGAAATTCCGGCTTCATCAAATATCGCCTTGGCCATCGGTGCCTCCTCCCAGGTCCAGACCTTTGCTTTTCTCAAATCATCCAGGGTGGCAATCGGATGCGTAGAGAGCAGGCGAATAAAGCCTGCTTCAGACCAACCCAGCAATATGTAGCCTTTGTCCTTCAATCCTTTTTTGAAGAATTCATCCATTTTTTCCACCACGTAATCGACCTCATCGTATCCTTCAAAAAGAAAAGGTATTTGGAACACATCCATCTCACTGAATATACCTGACAATCCGGCCGATGTCAGAACGGCCCCGTGAATTTGGCCGACATGCATCTTACGACGCATATCTTTTTCATCCCCAAGCACACCTCCGGGGTAGATCCTTAACCGGACGTCATTGTTCGTCTTTTGCTTCAACTCGGCATTCAAATCATTGAGAGCCTGAATATAGGTGCTGCCCTCGGGTGCCAGAGTGGCGATTTTTATTGTGGTGATTTTTGCGGCAGCACCGTGAGGTGCTATAAGAAGGATAACGGTCAGAAAACTTATACCAATCGCTTTGATCATATTCGGTTTGATCATCTGCTATTCTCCTAATACACGGCTTCAATATAATTGGCTCAATCGCTTTTAATCCTGACAATTTATTGACCATACTGTTGGGTTAAATTTGCGCACCGCTGTGCATGAATACACAGCGTCAGCATGATATGCGCATCCGTCTATTCAATCGGAACCTTTAAACTTATCATATTGGGATACTTGTGCGCAAACGCTGTGTATGTTTATACATTGATTATTATCACTTTTATACACAGGGTCTACAGAAAATGTGCATTAAAAATATTCGTCTGCTTCAGTTAACATTGCTTTGGCCTTGGTATGTGCCACTGTATTTAGCAGGGTTAAATCCGGCCGGATATCGGCCGGAGTCTTCAGCACGGTTTCAAGAGTGGATACATAAAGATCTTTGTCAAAGGCCTTTTTGGCATAATAATCTGCATAATATATATAGGTCATTAAAAATTCTCCGTGGCCCAGCTCAATCGCCCTCAAAAAATGTTCCCTGGCAAGGTCTCTATTTCCGCCGGCAATTTTAGGCTTTGACCCGTTGAGAATTCCCATGAAGATATGCGCTCCGCCATAGTAAAATCCCTCGTTCAGTTCAAGAACTTTTTTCATCAATAATTCCACCCTCGGCAATTCGGCCAGAGCTTCGATGGACCCCTGGCTCAGGCTAATCCAGTTTCCCCAGCAGGATGCCGCCCAAAATATGTATGAGACGTCCTTTTTAGTTAGGTTGTCTATATCCGCCTCAAACGCATCAAAGGGCTTTGAAGCCGGATCTATCATGCCGATTTGCGTGAGGGCTCTTAGCCCATACTCTTTGGCCCTGGCAAAGAGCACTCTGGCATATTCTTGGTCTTCGTCCTGAATGAAGGCTGACGCAAAGGATGCATAGGCCTGGGCGGCGTTGATCAGCAACTGTTTATTATTCGGCACGGCTTCTACCATTCCGTCGATCAGCATCAGATAAGCAGGCATGCCCTCGCGAATTAATCTCAGGTCGGATTGCCGGTAGGCGGATTTGGCGATATCTTCCAGCAACGATGCCGTGGCTCCCACCGTCATGGTCTTGCTGGTTGCACAGGCCATGGGCAGGCACATGAAAAGTGAAACTATAATAATTCGTTTAATCAATCGTGAAAATACCATTCTTTAACTCTCGATCTTAGTTGTGGGAAATGGTGGTTGACGTCAGATGGGTCAAAAATGAACGGATCGCAGACGATAAAACCATTAACCCAAAAGTATAGAGAAGCCAGTCTTGTGCGTCAAGTTAAAAAAGAATCTATATATTGTGATCCTTATTAAATTTTGCAGAACTACTTGAACATGGTGATTATTTTATATCGTATTTTGACATTGCCAACTCTTTATCCTATACTGCATGCCAATTAATATAGTTTTCAATATTGAGGTTCCCGCCTTCGCCTTCCAGGGTTCGTGAGGTTCAGGGTTCAGAGGTTATGATGTTCAGGGATTCATTGGTTCGGATTTTTAAAATGTAACTGTTGATTTGCGGGCCGTTATGCTCGTGGGGGAGGAATTTATATGTGTTGCGGATACACCGGCAAGATATTGCATGTTGATTTGACAAATCGCAATATTGAGATTGAAGATAAGGATGAAGCGTTTTACAGAAGCTATCTGGGCGGGCGGGGAATTGGTTATCATTATTTAATGAAAATGGTTCCCCCCGGAGTGGATGCTTTTTCGCCGGAAAATATTCTGGTGCTGGCCACGGGAGTAATGACGGGATCACCGCTGGCGGCCTCCTGCCGTTTTGCGGCGGTGGGGAAATCTCCGCTGACCGGCACTGCGGGTGAGTCGGAAGCTGCCGGGTTTTTCGGCCCCGAGCTGAAAAAGGCCGGGTTTGATGCCGTGCTGCTGAAAGGGCAGTCTGAATCACCGGTATATCTGTGGGTGAATGACGGCAAGGCCGAAATTAGAGACGCCGGCTCCATTGCCGGGTTAGGCTCGCGCGAAGTCGAGGATGCCATCAGAGATGAGCTCGGCAGCAGCAAAATCCGGGTGGCCCAGACCGGGTTGGCAGGGATGAACCGGGTTCGGTTTGCCAACATCACCAACAACCTCGGCCATTTTAACGGACGGGGTGGTTTTGGTGCCCTGATGGGGTCAAAAAACGTGCGGGCGGTTGCCGCGCTGGGCGCCAACAAAATCAAGTTTCACGATCCCGACTACTTAAACCAGGTGGCCAAAAACTACGCTAAAACTTACAGAGACAACCCGCTGGGCGAAGGACTTTATGTCTATGGAACCACCGCCTTCGCAGGACTTTTGTCAGCCGGCGGTGCTTTGCCGGTCAACAACTTCCGGCGCAGCGCGCTTGACGATGCCAAGCCGGTCAGCGGCGACACCTATAATGACCTTCTGTTGAAAAAAAGGAAGGGCTGCCATGCCTGTCCGATTCAATGCAAACGCGTTATCGCGCTGGATGATCCCAAGTATGGGGTAGACTCCCGCTACGGGGGCCCCGAATACGAAACCATCGCGGCCCTGGGAACCAATCTGAATATAGTAGACTTGAAAGCCATTGCCAAAGGTAATGAAATCTGCAATCGCTATTGCATCGACACGATTTCAGCGGGTATGACCATAGCCTTTGCCTGTGAGTGTTTCGAGGAAGGGGTCATCACCAAGGAGGATACCGGGGGGCTTGAGCTGCGCTTCGGTGATGCCGATTTGATGCTACAATTGCTGGAGATGACCGCCCGGCGTGAAGGTTTTGGCGATGTTTTGGCAGAAGGTTCGGCCCGTCTGGCAAAAAAATGGAAGGTTGAAGACCTGCCGTGCAGCCTGTCGGTTAAAGGTCAAGAAATACCCATGCATGATCCGCGGGTAAAAGTCGGGGTGGGGATGGGATTTGCGGTCAGCTCTTACGGTGCCGATCACATGACCGCCGCACACGACCCCTTGTTCACTGATAAAACATCTTTTATGTCCAAGTCGGTTAAGCCGCTGGGTATCTACAACCCGATGCACCCGACCGAGATCACCAATGACAAGGTCCGAAGCTACATGCGGCTGGAAAACTTATGGCGGATGATGGATGCCCTGGGGCTGTGCGTATTCGGATATGCGCCGCGCGGTGTGATGCCATTGGACGTGATGATACAATCCCTGAACGCCGTAACGGGCTGGAATGCAAGTCTCTTTGAGTTGATGAAATCAGCCGAGCGCGGATCCATGGTTGCCCGTGCGTTTAACAGCCGTGAAGGATTTACCATTGATGATGACCGTTTACCGTCGCGTCTTTTTGATCCAAAACCCGACGGACCCAATGCCGGTCAAAAAATATTTGAACAGGAAGACTTCAACCGGGCCATAGAGATGTTTTACGAGATGATCGGCTGTGATCCGGCAACCGGGCGACCCCATCCAGGGAAGCTCATGGAGTTAGGATTGGAATGGTTGGAAGAGTTGCTCTGAGCCTAATCCGGACGAGCCGGAATTGAAAATTGAAGAGTGTAAATTGAATATTTGTGGATGTCGTTTCACTCCGTCTTTTAAAATCGAAAGGATTCTTTAAACATTCAATATTCAAACGTTATAAGCCAGTGTAAATACCTCGGTTGAATTATTTTGCTAAACCAATAACCAATAACTAATTATTGGAGGCCCCATGTTAGGAAAAACCAAAAAACCTGAAAATGATACGCCTTTTACCGTCGCTAAAAAAGAAGAAGCAAAACCGACCCCACCATCTCCGCGACCAACCCCGACACCCGATGAGGGGAAAACCACTATTGGTGAACACATCTCCATCGAAGGCCAAATCAAGGGTGAGGAACACCTGGTCGTTGAGGGGGCCATGAAGGGTAATGTTGAAATGGAAAAGCACAATTTCACGGTCGGATCCAACGGCCGGGTTGAGGGTGAAATTCGAGCCCAGAACGTCAGCATCAGCGGGCAGATGCAGGGGACCATCAATGCGCTGGGCAAGGTCGAAGTTACCAAAGAAGCGGATTTTTGTGGCGAGATCAAGGCCAAAAGCATTTCGGTGGAAGATGGCGCTTACTTCAAGGGATCCATTGAACTGGATCGGGAACCCCATCGAAAATCCAATTTTGCTGCAGCGCCAAAGGGGCCTTCGTCCTCCGATGCCGGTCAGACGGCGTTCTCACCTTCGACCGATACCAAAAAGGAGCCGTAAGCGTTGTCCACTTCGTCTGCTCAGCACCGCAACTTCACAGATCCTGAGCCCTTTCCGGTCGGCTACAGCAGTACGATTCTGAAAATGTTTGTCGAATCGCTCGAGCGTTGGATAGATGTTCAGGTCCTTGACGCGGGTCCTGTTTGCCAGGAAAATATCACATTTTTCGCCCGGCGGATGAACCGACACTATGCGTGCGACATGTTTATACGGCTGCATCGGGCGCTGGGCGAGCATCCCACACCTGGAAATTTCTGCAATCATCTTGACTATCCGCCCCGCAGTTTCGATGGAATTCAGCTTTGGGATTTAGTTGACCGTCTTGACGATGATCAGGCCCGGCAGCTGGCGGCGCGGTGTTTTGAAATGCTCAGATCCACCGGTCTGTTGATGTTGATTGCCCTGGAAAAGAAGCCGGAGCCGGCAAAGATAAACACCTTCGTTATTGGACGGGACTATCGGGTAGATCTCCGTTTGCAGCAGCATCTGGAGCTTCCCTGGTATTGCCGCCACAACCGGGCACTGATGTCCCTGCTGGCCGAATTTGAACCCGTCAAGTCATATCGCTACTTCAACGGACTCAGAGAATTTTTATTCAAAAAGCCCGGTCCTATTCGGGATTAACATCAGAAAATAACGAGTCATATTATGCCGAATGTCAAAGCCAACAGGATACAGATTGAATATGATACTATTGGAAACCCCTCTTCCCCGCCTCTGCTTCTGATCATGGGGCTGGGCGGACAGTTGATTCACTGGGATGAAGATTTTTGCCGGCAGCTCGCCGACAGAGGACTTTTTATTATTCGGTTCGACAACCGAGATGCCGGTCTCTCAACCAGATTTGAAGCGGCCGGACCGCACGACATGTCCGAATTGCTGGATGCCCGTGTGCAGGGCCAATCCGTAAAGGCCCCATATACACTCGATGATATGGCTGATGATGCTGCGAAACTGCTTGAGGCCCTGGATATCGAAAAAGCGCATATCTGCGGATCCTCCATGGGCGGCATGATCGCGCAGACCTTAGCCATGCGACATCCCCAGCGTCTTTTGAGCCTCATATCAATATACAGCACAACGGGAAATCCGGATCTGCCGCAGGCGCAACCTGAAGCCATGGAAGCGCTGCTGACGCCGCAACCCGTCGAACGCCAGGCTTACATTGATTTTAACGTCAAAACGATGCAGGCTATTGCCGGCTCCGGTTTTCTATTTGACGAACAGTTTATCCGCAACATTTCGGCCCTGGCCTATGACCGTGCGTTTTATCCGCCGGGAGTCGGCCGTCAAATGATGGCGGTCATGGCCCAGGAAAACCGCACCTCAGCCCTGGCATCGGTAACTGTCCCCACTCTGGTTATTCACGGCACCGCCGATCCGCTTGTTCCGGCGGCGCACGGCAAAGACACGGCAGATGCCATCCCCGGCGCGCAGCTGTTGCTCATTGAAGGCATGGGACACGACCTTCCCCATCTAAAAGAACCCTGGCCGCTGATTATAGACGCGATCGCAGCGCACACGAAGCAAGCCGAAATCGGCGGAATGGTCACATGACAAAAATATATTGATTTGAATGTTTTGGCTTTTGAGCTTCCAGGCTTACCGGCCACCAAGCCCTTTGTGGGAATTATTTAACAACTTCCTCATAGTGGCCGTATCTTATCTCGCATCTTTGAACGCCGTTTAGAATTAGGAGAACGATCATGTCTATCGAAGTGATGATAAAACGAAAAATAATGCAGGGCCCCCAGGCCAGGAGTCTGGTTCCGCTTATTTTGCAGCTCAGAGCGCTCGCCACCTATCAACCGGGCTATATTTCAGGCAGAACATTATACAATGTGGAAAATCCGGAGGATTGTCTGGTGGTCAGTGAATGGCAATCGTTGGAGCACTGGTACAGCTGGATGAAAAGCGACAAAAGAGCTGAGATCCAGAGCAAAGTTGATGAATTGACCGGGGAGCAGACAGTTTACAGCATTTATGCTCCAATAGTTGAAAAGGGTTAGACGTGTTTGTCGCTGGTTGTCAGTTAGCGGGAATTTAATATTCGGCGGAAGAGGAGGTTTCGCAATGGAAAATTCTGATATAAGTAAAGTGGCTCTCGTCAGCACCGAGGATCGTAAAACCGGTGTCGCATCATCCATTCAGGCGCTGGGAATCAATCCGGTCAAAAACAAGGATGTTCTCATCAAACCGAATTTCAACACGGCCGATGACACACCGGGATCCACCCACAACAATACCCTGGCGGCCCTGATCGAAGAGGTCTGGCAGATGGGGGCCAAAACGGTGCGCCTGGGCGAGCGCAGCTATCCGCTGACCCGCGAGGTCATGGCACAAAAAGGCATCATACCGCTGCTGGAAGAACTGGAAGTCGACATCGTCGATTTCGATGATCTGGCACAAAAGGACTGGGTTAAAGTTGACGCCGACGGCTCCCACTGGCGCGATGGATTTCGGGTGGCCCGTCCGATCCTGGAAAGTGAGTGCCTGATTAGCACCTGCTGCCTGAAAACCCATCAGTTCGGCGGGGTGTTCACCTTGTCGCTCAAAAACCACGTCGGTGTAGTTCCCACCACCCGCCACGGATACAATTATATGAGCGAACTGCACTCATCGCCGCACCAGCGCAGGCTGATTGCCGAAATCAACGCGCCCTTTAAACCGGATCTCGTCGTGCTGGACGGCATCGAAGCATTTGTGGACGGCGGCCCGGCCAACGGAAAGCGTGCCGACGGCAATGTCTTTCTGGCTTCCCCCGATCGGGTGGCCATCGATGCGGTCGGCGTGGCGATTTTAAAATCCCTGGGCAGTAATGCTGATGTCATGAATAAAAAGATTTTCGATCAAGAGCAGATATCCAGGGCCGCAGACTTAGGTCTGGGGGCATCTTCTCCTGCCGATATCGACGTGATTGCCGCTGATGAGAAAAGCGTGGAATATCGTGATCGCGTAGCAGAAATACTTAAAAAGGGTTAAATCAATAGTAATACCTTTTCCCGTCATGCCGGAAAAGGCTGGCATCCGGATCGGTTGACTTAAGACGTTCCGGATTCCTGCCTTCGCAGGAAGGACGGTCTGTGTTGCAGAAAACTCCCCGACAGTCAAGCTGTTTACCGTCTTCCACTATACTTCAGTGCAAATTTACCTCTGAAGTTTTTTATTTGACATCACTCTTGTCCAAAAACGAGTTTAGAATGAGTCATATAATGAGTTGTAAAACGAGTCATTGAAAAAAATCCTCCTTGTATGTAGGGTGGTTGTTAA
>CACVKW010000890.1 GCA_902749685.1 Olavius sp. associated proteobacterium Delta 1
ACTTGGGTTTTCGGTATGTAAATACACGAATTGCCGCAGATCTGCGCAGGATCAGGGTTTACGCGAATGAATGAAATTCGGCGTGTTACTACAAAAAAGG
>CACVKW010000891.1 GCA_902749685.1 Olavius sp. associated proteobacterium Delta 1
AGCATCAAGTATCAAGCATCCAGCATCTGCCCGGAAAAAGCAACGATCTCAGACATAACGGCCAGGCTAGATGACAAGAATTTATGCAATGTTAGGGTTA
>CACVKW010000892.1 GCA_902749685.1 Olavius sp. associated proteobacterium Delta 1
ACTCATTTCATATGGCCCTTGCGGGTGATATATTAAAAATCAAACCCATTCCTTAAAACCAATACCCAGTACCAGATACCGAGTACCCACCAATTGAGTCTCACTCAATTGGGGTTCAACTAACCCCTATACTGATTATTATGACGCTGTGTATTTTCTGGCAAAGTCATCAAGAATCATGTCAAAATTGGGCCGCCCGATTTCCTGCAGATTGTAGTATACCCGGGTATTGGGTTTGTCGATTTTGATGATGCGATTCAAATCAATGGGGGTGCCGACGACGACCGCTTCACACTCAGTGTTGTTAATGGTGGTTTCAAGATCTTTGAGCTGTTGTTCACCATACCCCATTGCCGGCAGGACAGCGCCGATCTCAGGGTAAATCTCAAATGTTTCTGATAATCTGCCCACCGTGTATGGTCGCGGATCCACGATGCCGGCGGCGCCGAATTTCTGGGCTGCCACCACACCGGCACCGATCTTCATTTCACCGTGGGTCAGAGTGGGTCCGTCTTCCACCACCAGCACCTTCTTGCCCCGGATCACAGACGCGTCATCGACATCCAGCTTGGAAGCGCCGTCGATTACGATGGCATCCGGATTTTCAGATGAAATATTGCGACGCACAATTTCGATTCCCGCAGCATCGGCAGAATCCATTTTATTGATCAATACCACATCAGCCATTCTCAGGGTTACGTTGCCCGGGTAATAGCCCAGTTCATGGCCCGGCCGATGCGGATCCACCAGCGTGACATGCAGATCGGGTTTATAAAAAGGAAAGTCGTTATTGCCGCCGTCCCATAAAATCACATCACAACCGTCGGGATCGTTTTCGGCTTCGCGCACGATGGCTTCATAATCCACGCCGGCATAAATGACATTGCCGCGAACCACGTGGGGTTCATACTCTTCCATTTCTTCCACGGTACAATCATATTTTTCCAGGTCGGACAGTTGGGCATAGCGTTGGACTCTCTGAGCCAGGAGTTCGCCATAAGGCATGGGATGCCGGATGGCGACCACCTTCAAGCCTTTTTCCATCAAGATCTCGATAATACGTCGTGATGTCTGGCTTTTGCCGCAGCCGGTGCGCACCGCACCGACGGATATAACCGGTTTAGTAATTTTGATCTGGGTGTCCTGGGGTCCCAGCATCACAAAATTGGCACCGGCAGCATTGACGATCGCACCGACTTGCATGACGTGCTGATAGGAAACATCGCTGTAGGAAAATACGCAATCGTCAACCGCCAGATCGATAATCAATTTGGCAAGATCTTCTTCAGCATGAATCGGAACTCCGTCCGGATAAAGCTCACCGGCCAGCTCTGCCGGATACTTTCGTCCCTCAATATCCGGTATCTGCGCGGCCGTAAAGGCAACGACATTATAGGCCTCGTTTTTACGGTAGTACGTGTTAAAATTGTGAAAATCTCTTCCGGCGGCTCCAATAATAATGACTTTCTTTTTCGACATACTTTTTCCTCCGTAAAAAATAATAAAGTTCCTTAATTAAATTTATAGCTTTTTTCAATGTTATCTATTATCAAGGCTATTAAATCATAAATTTAAGATCAGGATTATTTCATCTTTAAAAATCCGAATTCCGCAATCAAATAGGTCTGTTACTTAATGATTTCTGTGCCCGTTTCTCCTTCAATCGCCTTTTCAATTTCCTCAAGATTACAGATGATTCCGCGACTGCCGGTGACTCGGTTAAATTGCAAAATCGCCTCAACCTTCGGTCCCATCGAACCGGCCGGAAACTGGCCTTCCTGAACATATTTTTCCATCTCGGCCCGCGATACTTTGCCCAATATTTCTTGCTCCGGTTTGCCCCAGTTGATGCCGGCCCCGTGAATATCCGAGGCGATTACAAATATATCCGCTCCAATTTCCTGAGCCAGGATTGAACTTGCCAGGTCCTTGTCGATTACGGCTTCAACACCGCGAAACTTCCGTTGCTTGTGGATCACGGGGATCCCCCCACCGCCGCAACAGATCACGATAAAATCCAGTTCGATCAGTTTTTTTATTTCACGCCGTTCCACGATGGTCAGCGGTTTGGGTGAGGCCACCACCCGCCGGTACCCCTTGTCGGTCTCGACCAGGTTGTAGGTCAGTTTGGCGGCTTCCTCGGCCGTGTAAAACGGCCCGATGGGTTTGGTGGGATTTTGAAAGCCCGGGTCGTTTTCATCCACCACAACGTAAGATATCAAGGTCACAAACTGCTGTTCACCGTTGATGCCGATTTCCATCAGGGCGTCATCCAATGAGGACTCGAGCATATAGCCGATTTGTCCCTGGGTCATGGCTCCGATGATCTCCAGCGGCATCTTGGGGACCCCGCTGCAACTTTCCTGCTGCAGCAGCAGATTGCCGACCTGGGGGCCATTGCCGTGGGTGATAACAATTTTATATTTTCTTGACAGTCGGGCAATCTGACGCATCGGCTGTTTAAGGTTGATAAACTGTTCTTTATGAGTTCCTTTCTGCCCTTTTTTTATCATAGCATTGCCACCGAAGGCGATCAGGATGATGGGTTTTTCTTTCATTTTGAGTTATTCCTGTCTAACAATCTTTTTAGAGCAAAGAAATTAGATCACCATTCTGATCGAACTCCATCGATAGAATCTCAGAACTGATTTTCACATTTTGGGTGTTGGCCAGATCCGGCAGGCAACCTTCGGAAACCATCAGGCTGGTAAGTTCCAGCGAATTTTTTATATGAACAATCCGCAATTCATCCAGAGTATGCGGCCTGATCGTCATCAGTGCCGCGGCGATGGCCTCGCGGTCTGTCTTAAAATTCATCGGAATTTTAGCTTCTTCCGGACAGCTGGAAGTTAACGCATTAATTGCGGTAGCCTGCATATCGATCTTATTAACCAGGCGTTCGGTCGTAAAATCAACCATGCCCAGACCGGAGGCATGTCCTTTAGTAGCCGCCGTCAAATCCCGCACGAATATTCGTGAAATCCTGGGCCAGGGTTCTGTATCCGCCCATGAACAAATAGCCCGCCCGATAATTTTCGGATCGATCCCGGCGCCGCTGATATCTTTTCCCATTTCGTCTATAATCAGCAAATCGATTTCGCTTACAGGAATTTTCGGCAGATACTCTCTGGCTTTTACCAAAAGCTTCCGTTCAGCGGACTCTATTTCTTCAGCCCGTATGAGTCTCAATATGGCGGTCTGGTGTTCCTGGTTTTCCACCACAGCAACCCCAAACAAAACATTAAGCCGGTTTAACAGCGCTCTGCCGGCAGTGCTGATAATTTCATAGAATCCGCGCGTAATAGCGGCCCGGTGATAGTGTTCCGCACCGGTATGGTTTCCCAGACCGATTCCGAGCATTTTAATTAAACCACTTTCAGTCGGGCCGGAGAATTCGGTGTGCGGCTTGATCCGGTTAATGAGCACAATTGAATCGGCTTCATAAGCCAGGCGATCAATAAACAGCGGGATCCCGTCAATTTCACCCAGGTTGATAACATCCATCGTAGCGTTGATGGGCGCCCCGACAGTGTCTTCCGTAATCCCCTTGGTCTTCAACACCTCGATTTGCCCCTCGGCCGTGGCGCCGCCATGGGAGCCCATGGCCGGTGTAACAAAAGGTTTTGCACCGGCATCTTTTAACTTTTTCACCACCTCCCGAACGATCCCGGCAAGATTGGCAATGCCCCGGCTGCCGACGCCCACGGCCACACGTTTGCCGCGGGACAACTCGAACGCATCCTTAATGCGATTAATTTCCCGCTCAATCTCTGCCGGCACATCCACCTCGGGAGACAGATCAAATCGCTGACGCACCATTCGCATGGCGGGCAGCTTAAAATCATCTGACAAGGGGATAGTAATCATATTGGATACGCATATGGGTCAAATATCGACAAGTTGTTATCAATATTGCTGGGTACTTTTATATTTTAAAGGTGTCAGGTGTCAGGTTTCGGGTGTCAGGTCCCAAAGGTGCTAAGTCCTGAAACCTGACACCCGAAACCTGACACCTAACACCTAAAATTAGTTACCAATATACCTCCAGGCCAGCAGGGATCACTTCTTTCCGACTCCATCCATAAAGCAACCTAATTTCTTTAGTGTATATAACCAAAGAGTCGCGGCATAAAGGTCGAAATAAACGGCACATAACTAACCAGGAGCAAGACTCCGATTTCTACCAGCATAAAAACAAAAACCTCTTTGGCGACATCTTCAAATGGTACTCTCGCTATTGGGCTGACAACAAATAGAACCTGTCCCAGAGGGGGTGTAATCAAACCGATGACCAGGTTCATGATCACGATTATACCAAAATGGATCGGCTCAATTCCTAGATTGGCGGCAATCGGTGCAAAAACCGGCGCCAGAATTAAAATTGCCGGATTCTGATCCATGAACATGCCCACAATTAAAAAAATAATATTAATGGCCAGAATAAAACCGAAGTATCCCAGTGGTTGAACCAGTACTTCCAGTTTCTGCGCCAGTTGCTCAAAGGCCACGACCACGCCGAAGATATTTGCCGTGGCAATAATGATCATGACCACGGCAGATATAATACCGCTTCGTAAAAACATGGCCGGCAGGTCCGATAGCTTCAACTCACGGTACACAAAGTATGAAATCACGAACGAATACACCACGGCGACCGAGGCCGCTTCAGTTGGGGTAAAAATGCCCCCGATAATGCCACCGATGATTATGACCGGGGTAATGATGGCCAGAATAGCATCTTTGGTGGCCGTGAACACTTCCCGGGCATTTACCTTGTCCTCGCGCTTAGGATATTTTCGACGCACAGAGATGATGTAGCAGGCGATCATTAAGGCCACACCGACAAGGATACCGGGAATCATTCCCGCGGCGAATAACCCGCCGATCGACACTCCGCTGACAGCCAGAGCGTAAATAACTACCGGCAAACTGGGTGGGATAATGGGGCCGATACAGGCCGATGCGGCGGTTATGGCAGCCGAAAACTTTGCGTCATATCCATTTTTAACCATCATCGGAATTTCTACGGATCCCAGAGCGGATGCATCCGCCGTGGCAGCGCCCGTGATGCCGCCAAACAGCATGCTGGCCATCACATTGGCCAGCGCCAGACCGCCCCTCACAAATCCAATGCAGATCACGGCGAAGTGCAGCAGCCGTCTGGAAAGCCCGCCGTGGGCCATGATCTCTCCCGCCAGAATAAAAAACGGCAGGCACAGCATCGGAAAAATATCCATACCGGAAAAAATTTTTTGCGGAACGATCGACAGCGGCATATCCATTAGAATTAGAGCCACCAGTCCGCTGATCCCCAGGCACCAGGCGATGGGAACCCCCAAAATCATTGTTATCAATAGTGCCCCGATTAAAACTGTCAGAATCATTTTGTTTCCTTATTCCGATTAGGCCCTTATCGGTCTTTACCTGACAACATGTTGTAGGTTACTGAAGGTTTCAGGTGTCAGTGTTCAGGTGTCAGGAATTAGCACGTCGGTTCCCTGACACCCGAAACCTGAAACCTGAAACCCAACCCGGCCAAGCCGGAATTGAATATTGAATATTGAATATTTGTGGCATTCTATCTATTTTATTTGGCCTCCATCGTCAAAAAAGCAAGAATCAGATTATAGATACCCTGCCTGGTGAAGCCGGAACCAGAATTTTATTATTGAACGAATAATGTTACTATAAACGGATGAAAAATCCAGAGCTTTTAACCAAACGATTCGAGAAAAATATCGCC
>CACVKW010000893.1 GCA_902749685.1 Olavius sp. associated proteobacterium Delta 1
CCCTAACATTGCATAAATTCTTGTCATCTAGCCTGGCCGTTATGTCTGAGATCGTTGCTTTTTCCGGGCTGATGCTGGATGCTTGATACTCGATGCTGGATATCTAA
>CACVKW010000894.1 GCA_902749685.1 Olavius sp. associated proteobacterium Delta 1
GCGCAAAAAGTTGATGCTGGCGTTCATACTGGTAGCTGTTGTTTTTTTAGTGTCATTGGGGATCAGATTATACAATCAATACCGCTTCCATCTGGAAAAGCAGACGCGCTTCATGATGGACACCTATGTGACCATCCATGCGGTCGGGCCCCAAAACGCAACGGCCCCTGCAATCAATTCGGCCCTGGATCGCATGCAGGAGATTGACACCAAGTTTAACGTGCAAAACCCGGATAGTCCGATTTACGCCTTTAATCATATGGGAACACCGATTAGCGACCCGGAGATTATCGAAGTGGTTCACCTGGCATTGCAAATAGCA
>CACVKW010000895.1 GCA_902749685.1 Olavius sp. associated proteobacterium Delta 1
AGCACTCGACTCACCAACCAGTCAAAGTCATACCCCAGAGCACGGTTCATAGTCTTTCGATCCAAATTCTCCTGGGCGGCTTTTAATACGCTCTCAACGAAATCCCCCTGGCCCAGGATGCGCTCATCGCCCTTCATCCTGCTTTTGCAGTTGCGCATGGCTCTTAATGCGGACCATCCTCCGGCGCTTC
>CACVKW010000896.1 GCA_902749685.1 Olavius sp. associated proteobacterium Delta 1
TATATAAGTCAACGTCCAACAAACCGTCCCAAGCATGTTCCAGGTACTCATCTTCCCCATTAAAATTCAGTGCCTTGCCGACCGCGCCGTCCACCAGTGCGCTACCGTCATGATTTTTACTGTCGAAATGTAATGCGTTGGAAGTCGAATCTTTTACCTGCGCGCTCCCCCCGGTTGCATCCTGGGCCATGTGCATGACCAAAACAAAATCGTCATCCCATACACTTTGGGCCGGGGTGTCACCGGTATCGCCTACATAGTCATCATTGTCGACCATGGTCTCATCA
>CACVKW010000897.1 GCA_902749685.1 Olavius sp. associated proteobacterium Delta 1
CTGTTAGATATCCAGCATCGAGTATCAAGCATCCAGCATCTGCCCGGAAAAAGCAACGATCTCAGACATAACGGCCAGGCTAGATGACAAGAATTTATGCA
>CACVKW010000898.1 GCA_902749685.1 Olavius sp. associated proteobacterium Delta 1
AGCATCAAGTATCAAGCATCCAGCATCTGCCCGGAAAAAGCAACGATCTCAGACATAACGGCCAGGCTTGATGACAAGAATTTATGCAACGTTAGGGTAATGATTAGGATTAACAGGAGTAAATATTTATAATGATGAAAATTATAGCGTTAATTGCCAGCCTTATTACAGCAATTCAAGCTGTCACGGGCTTGATCTATGGTTCAACAATCTGCCCCAATGAGGGATGTAAGGTTGTCGAAGGTCTTACGACGGTTTCTCCCTTATATTTAAATTTCATGGGATTGATCTTTTTCCAATTTGTGTTCTGGGGCTTGCGCTTTCAAAAAAACAAGTCCAAACAGCCTGTTGATTTATTGGCAATAGCTCTTATCACCGGTCTCGTGTTTGATTCGGTCCTGCTGGCCTATCAATTATTTGTCGCCCGCACTTTCTGTGCCTATTGTCTGCTGATCTTTGCAATCGTTCTCACCCTGAATCTCCTCTACGGCAAACGGCAGATGGCCGCCGGGATTGCAGTTGCCGCGGTAACGATCTTTTCATTTTCCGTTTTAGCGTTCATCCCGACCGGCGGGCTTTCACACACCGAACCGTTAAAGAAGGCAGCATATGG
Source organism: Olavius sp. associated proteobacterium Delta 1 (assembly GCA_902749685.1). Classification (GTDB taxonomy): domain Bacteria; phylum Desulfobacterota; class Desulfobacteria; order Desulfobacterales; family JAFDCJ01; genus JAFDCJ01. The sequence continues at coordinate 614 of CACVKW010000898.1, forward strand.
CGTAAAATCCTGTTCCGCACCAACCAAGGAAATTTACCTCATATTTTCATCGAACTGCCCCTATTGTGAAAACGTGCTTCAAACCCTGAGCAACTGCAACAGCTGTGATCTTTACCTGAACCCCATTGATGATATCAAGTCAATAAGCAATATCGAGCTTGAGCCGAATTCTGAATTCGCCCCTGAAATTAACCGTCTTATTTTATCGGTTATGGGTATCGATACCGTCCCGGTCCTGGTTGTCAAGAGCGATGACGGCTACAGATTTATCAAAGGAGAGTCAAAAATCGTGAACTATGTTCAGCACGCCTGTTTTACGGATGCCGATGTGTTGTACTTAAATGACGGTGTCAGTACCGATGAACAGGGCCTTACCGTGATCACCGACCAGGAAGGGCAGTGCTCGGTGGCGATAGACTGTGAACGCTAAATTCCTGCTAGGCCGTGAAATCAGCACGCCTGATCCATTTTGAAGGTCTTCATCAGGATGCTGGATCCGATCATATTGGTACCGTGCGCCAGGGCATCCAGGATATCGCTGTCCGTCCATCCCTGTTCATGCAGCTTGTCCACATCTTGCTTTTCAACCGCATCGGGTGTTTTGACCGCCTTCATCACAAAGGCCACCATGGCCCGGTCTTTGTCATCCAGCGGTGCTTGGAGGGGATCGTTTTCCATCTTGTCGATATCCTCGTCCGACAGCCCCTGCATTTTAAGCAAATTCTTATTAAAACCGGTACAGAAGGCGTAGTCGTATTGTTGGGCCACCAGATAGCGGATACTGGAAAGCAGTCCAAATCCCAAACTCGGATGCCGGGAATAATACTGAATCGATTGCCAAACCGTATCCAACATCTTGGGACTGGCGCTGGCCAACTGCAAAGGAGCGGGAATTACGCCGGCATTTTTTTGCATGAAATCATAAATCTCTTTAACTTGGCCTTCTGCTTTGTCAGGTTCTACGGTTTGAATTAAAGCCATCTTTTTCTCCTTTGCTGTAAGTTTGGTTGTCAGTTATGTCAGCCTTCTCAGGCGACCCATTTGAAAAATGAACGACTATCTCTAAGAATTTAGTTTTCAATATGTGAATCACGGAAGTGACATGGCTCATCACATACCCGGGCTTACAATAAAGGTCAATAGTAGATTTGATCCCTAATTTATCGCTGAAGCTAACTTTCGAACTGAGGTTGCCGGGCAGCGATCTGTAAACAGGGAAAACCTTATGAATTGATCCTGGGAGCCGGTATCGTGCTTTCAATTAGTCAGATGCGGTAAGATTTTGATGCCGGTGCGCAGTTCGTGGTAACACCGGATTACAGTCCAAAGGTAGTAGATTGATGCGTTAAGGAGCTTTGGAATTAATCGACCAAATAGAATCACAATTTCGTTTATATATATTAACCACCCTCCTATGACTCTCCTTGACCTCCTAACTACCTATGTTTATTATAATATTAATCTGACGTCTGATTTGCTCCGGACATCTTCATATTAAACCCTCAATATGTAATGAAATGCCATGCCAGAAGAAGGATTTAAACGAAAACTCACTGCCATCCTCAGTGCCGATGTTCAAGGCTACAGTCGCCTCATGGGCGAAGACGAAGGGGCAACTGTGCGCACACTAACAGCCTATCGAGAAGTGATGACTACGATTATCCACCAGCACAAGGGGAAGGTATTGGACTCTCCAGGGGATAATTTGCTGGCTGAATTTGTGAGTCCGGTTGATGCCGTACAATGTGCTGTTGCCGTTCAAAAAGAGATCAATGCCCGATATGAAGAATTACCTGAAAATCGGAAAATGAGGTTCCGTATCGGCATCAACCTCGGTGATGTCATTGAGGAAAAGGATCGAATATATGGTGACGGCGTGAACATTGCCGCAAGGTTAGAGAGTTTAGCAGATCCGGGTGGCATTGCCATTTCAGGAACCGCTTTCGACAATGTCAGAAATAATATCGATTGTGGTTACCAATTTTTAGGCGAGCACACGGTAAAGAATATAGCTAATCCAGTACGGATCTACAAGGTATTAACTGAGCAGGCATCTGCAGGCAGGGTGATTGGGGGAAATCAATTTTTAGGTTGGATGTCACGGAAGTCCGCTATGGCTGCTATTCTGACCCTATTCTTTTTAGCCGTATTTGGAAGCGTTTGTCGTTTTATTTCGCTGGCTCTAATTTTCACTATGGAGTATTCGCGATTAAGTGGTTTCAAAATCGTGATTACCCAAAAGGTTCCGGGTGGAATTGTTTCACCTGAGTACCTTACATTTTCACTTAACAGAAGGTTCAAGAAAGGAGGAAATTATGAAAAAATTACTTTTTGCAGCAATCGTAATTTTAATGTTTTTGGTTGTTGCCACTGCATGGTCAGGCGGGGAAACAAAATTTTATAATGCCATCACTGATATACCCGGTATAGAAGTTGGGCATTATACGGATAAGAAGGCTTTGACCGGAACCACCGTCATTCTTGCCCGGGGTGGTGCCGTGGGCGGTGTGGACGTCAGAGGTTCTGCACCGGGAACAAGAGAAACGGATCTGCTCAACCCGATTAATTTAGTCGATAGGGTGAATGCCGTTGTTCTCAGCGGCGGCAGTGCCTACGGTCTGGCGGCAGCCGATGGTGTTATGACATGCCTGGAGGATCAGGGAATCGGCTGGCCGGTGGGTGGCGACCAGGTTGTGCCGATCGTTCCATCCGCTATTTTGTTTGATCCAGGCCGCTGCGGCACGGATTTCAGAGTCCGGCCGACTGCAGAATTTGGGCTTAAGGCTTGCCAGGCGGCTGATAGCGGTCCGGTGGCGCAAGGAAATGTTGGTGCCGGTATGGGGGCACGCGCCGGAGGCCTCAAAGGTGGAATTGGAACCGCCAGCACGGACATAGGCGACGGCGTAATCGTCGGTGCCATCGTGGCGGTAAACGCCGTGGGATCGACCGTAAATCCTGATACCGGTGATTTTTACGCGGCGTTTCTGGAGGTTGATGATGAATTTGATAAGTTGAAAGATCCGCACTGGAGCGCTTTGAAAAAATCAGACTTTTTGCTGGCCAAAGTTGATCAGTCACCGGGTAAAAACACAACCATTGCAGTTGTGGCAACTAATGTTGAGCTGACAAAGGCCCAGGCTCAGAAAATTGCCCAAATGGCCCATGACGGTATGGCACGAGCCATCAGACCGTCGCACACCATGTTCGACGGAGACACCATTTTCGCGCTGGGTACCGGAGAACTCAGCTTCGATACCTTGCCGGGTTGGGGCTATGCGCCTTCCAGCGTAAACAGGATTGGCAGTGCTGCTGCAGACGCCCTCTCCAGGGCAATAGTACACGCCATGCTATCAGCTGAATCCGTTGATGACTGTATGTTAAGTTATTGCGATGCATATCCTGAGGCATGTCAGGATAACGACGATGACCATAAAAGGAAAAAACCAAAGCACAAGAAAAAGCCATAAGGCAATGATAAAGGGGAAGATGTCGTTCCGCTATAGTCTGCGGGACGGCATCTGATCCGGCGCAGATGGAGTTAGATCGGCAACTCGTGAAGAATAGGGACAGGTTAATTATACTTGACAATTTTGATTGCCTGATATAATCGGATTAAACGAACCCCGCGATGATGCGGGCAAAGAAAGGAGGTC
>CACVKW010000899.1 GCA_902749685.1 Olavius sp. associated proteobacterium Delta 1
CTGTTAGATATCCAGCATCAAGTATCCCCGCTGAAACGGGATCTCCGCTCCGCTCCGACAAGCATCCAGCATCTGCCCGGAAAAAGCAACGATCTCAGAAATAAAGGCCAGGCTAGATGACAAGAATTTATGCAATGTTAGGGTTAAGTCACGTGGATTACGCAAAAAAGCCGGCACCGATGATCAAGTTCCCGCACTAATTGATTCAGATGTATCGCGTAAGGCGTTTCGAAGAAATTGGGCTCAGCTGAAACCGTTACACAATTCACCATTTTCGATTCATCCGCTTTGAAAAAGCAACTTCCTAACTTTGGCTAATATTTTACAAGGCTCGGCAAATAGGTCGCAATCTGCGGAACGAACAGAATAATTATCGTAACAAAAATCAGGGCCACCAGAAACGGCAGGATCCCGCGAAAGATGATACGAAGCGGGATTTCCGGGGCGATCCCTTTGATAACAAATACGTTTACCCCAACCGGGGGTGTTATAACCCCCATTTCACCGACCAGCACGACGATAACACCAAACCAGATCGGGTCAAAACCAAGCTTTAACACAACCGGAAAAAAAATCGGTATGGTCACCACAATCAGCGCCATGGAATCCATGAAGAATCCACCAATAAAATAAATAAAGATAATCACGACCATGACTGCCATCGGGTGAATCGCAAGCCCGCCCAGCCATTCGGCCAGCATGAAAGGAATGCGTGAAACCGCCATAAAATGCCCGAAAATTGTTGCCCCGGTGATAATAAATATAACCATACAGGAGGTTCGCAGGGCTTCTTTACCGGCCTCCCAAAACGACTTCCAGCTGAGCTGCTTGCGGACCAGGCCGATTATTAAAGCGCCGCCGGCTCCGATTGCCCCGGCCTGAGTCGGACTGAACCATCCCAGAAACAATCCCCCAATTGCGATTAAGAACAAAATCACCGCCTCAATAATTCCGGTCGTCGACTGTAGCTTTTCCTTCCAGTTCGTCGGCGATCCCGGGGGGCCGAGGCCGGGATTGCGCTGGCAAAGGAAGACGACCACCGCAACAAATGCCAGGCTGAGGAGTATCCCCGGAAATACTCCAGCGAGAAACAGCTTTCCGATTGATTCTTCCGTCAATATACCATAAACAATGAGGACGGTGCTCGGTGGTATCAGGATGCCGAGCGTTCCGGCCGCAGCGACGGTGCCCGTGGCCAGTCTGTCGTTGTATTTATATTTTTTCATCTCAGGCAGCGCAATTTTCCCCATGGTCGCTGCCGTCGCTGCCGTCGACCCGCATATCGCCGCAAACCCGGCACAGGCCAGCACGGTAGCAATGGTCAAACCACCTGTCAGGTGGCCGGTCCATTTATAGGTCGTGGCATAAAGCCTTTTGCTTATACCAGACGCAAAGGCAAACGTGCCCATCAGGATAAACATCGGGATGACACTGAGCGGGTAAGATGAGAATTGCTCAAATATATCCTGGGCCAGCAGACTGAGTGCCGGTTCGAAACCGTTTAAGTAGGCAAAACCGACAAAACCGACAAAAGCCATGGTAAAGGCCACCGGCATTCTGAGAAGAAAAAGAAACAGCAGAAGTGCAATGCCGACAATACCTGCGGTAACCGGGCTCATCGTTTCACCATCTCAAGAATCGCGGCTATGAAGTCATGCGTAAACACCAGGCAGACCGGGATACTGGCAAAAGCGATGCCATAAGCAAAGGGGTACAGGGGAATCAATGCGGTCGCACTGACTTCCTGCCAGGTTTGAAGGTCGTAGCCGTAAACGCACAGGCGCCAGGCTATTAAAGCAAACAGGGTGAATCCGAGAAAAGAGATGATGCAGGCCACAAAGGCTTGCAGGCCTCTTGGCAGCAGCGCTACAAAAAACTCTACGCTGACATGTTTGCCGAGAATAAGCGCATAAGCCACAGCAAAAGAAACTGCTACCAACTGAGCCAGCATCACGATGTCCAGAGCGCCAAATACCGGACTGCGAAAGAGCTTGGAACCGACGACGTCGACACAGGTAATCACCATGACTAGCAGAAGCCCAATTAAGCCGATCCACTCGATCCAGGCACTGACGGTGCGATTAAAATTGCCAAATTTGTCAAGCATCATCATCACATTTGAGAAACAGGCCAACAATAAACAACTCTGTGAGCTCTGCGAGCTCGAACGAAGTGGGCGAGAAATCATAAAAAAAGTATCTCTCACAGAGGCCACCGAGATCACAGAGTTTTTGCAAAAAGACTGATCAGCTATAATCCCGATCATGCTGCAACCCGAATTACGAATAGGAGCGCTAAGGCCTGATTTCCGGTGGCCCGGTCGGAGATTTAATGTACAGGGGTATCTGCGTTTTCAACCAGTACTGGGTGCGTTGATCAATATACGCAAACCAGCTTTTTACCTCCGATTCTGAATATCCTTTTTTGACCATATCTTTGGTGTAAGCATCGATCACCGGTGCGGCGGCTTGCTTCCATACTGTTACTTCGGCGGGGGACAGCTCGATGATTTCCACCCCTTTCTGCAGAGCGTAATTTCTTCCTTCGAAATCAATCTGATTCCACATCAGTGCATAGCGCTCCTTATATTCTCCGCAAAGCTGATCAAAAATGGGTTTAAGATCCGCCGGTATCTTTTTATAGCTGTTCTTGTTCATGACCACGAAAAACGTGTACGTGTTGCCGACCTGCCAGCTTGCGGTGGTGTATTTGGCAACTTCGGCGAACCGGAACGACTTGAGCGTCTCAAAGGGGGTGTTGACGCCATCGATGACACCCTTGGATATGGCATCATACACTTCCATAATTGGCGTCGGGGTAGGGGTTCCCCCAAGTGCCGCCAGGGTTTTGCCGACCATGCCCGGTGCTCTGATTTTAAGCCCTCTTAAATCGTCGAGCCGGCGTACCGGTTTCTTACTGATAATCAAGCAGGGCGTGCCGGCATGCAGCCACAGCATTTTTACATCTTTCCATTCTTTGGGCTTAAATTTATGATAAAAATCATTGACCACTTGATTGGACACCCATCCACTGGGATAGCCCACCGGCATTTCGGTGGCACCGGTGACCGGAAAACGGCCGGGAGTGTATTCAATGTGTGACAGACCCATATCGGCGATTCCCGAAACGACGCCCTTGTAAATTGCAGGCGCTCTAAGTAATGAGCCCCCTGCGAAATATTCAATTTTTATCCTGCCATTGGTGCGTTCTTCCAGGCGGGCGGCGAATTCTTCGATGAGTTTGGAATGTCTTGCCGGTGGTGGAAAATAATTTGCGAATTTCAGGGTAATTGATTCGGCTGATACTGCGGGCGGGTTAAAATTAGGAATCAGGAGTACCAAACTTATTATCACTGCCAGGGACAGGGAAATCATAAAATGTTTCTTTTTCATTGGTATATTACCTCCTTTAGAGTTGGGTTTAGGGTTCGCGCAAAATTAAGTTCGCAAATTTCAAGTGTAGAGGCGCCTGCCTGGCAAGGCGCGAAAGAGCAGGAATATCAGGCATATTCCGAGCTTTCGCAACGCCGCCAGGCGGGATGCATCAACGATCAATACAAGTGGGATGCATCGGCGCTTAAAATGTGAAGTTATTTTTGCGCGAGCCCGTTTAGAACCGGGATATAAATCGTCTTATTAATCCGCCCTGATAAATAGCATATTGCATGTTTTTAAGCTTATCTTTGAGTTATGAAGAATGGTGTTATATTGGAGCTCCGCGGATTAATTACTTCATGCTAGGCATTTTTTTATGCTTTAATTGTTTGTGATTCAATTCAACTATCGGTGTAGATCTATTCTCACCTCCTTTCTCAATCGACTAACCGATAATTGGTTTAGGGGACATTGTTCCGGAAAAATCTGAATTTTTTTTTATGACATTAATACAATCGCGGTTGTCATAATTCACAATAATTTTAAATTATTACACTGAAACATCTTCGCTTGTCAGCGACCCGGCCCAAACCAAACATATCTATGGCAAGCGCTATTTCCCCTCTTTGTTTAAAAAGTTTTAAGATGTTTGTCAAATGTTTAGATGCCCTGTGCCTTGTGAAAAAACGGAATGGCTATATCGGTTTCACAAAGACGTATAATAGTCCGGGGGGTGGTGCTGAGAAACCATTTCTCATGGATGATCTCTATGGAGAACATACGCCTTCTATATAGATAATAACTGGTTAATTGTCAATAGAAAATTCATTTGACATTCAGCGCCGGAATATCTACATAGAGTTCAATTGTTCTCTATAGAATCCACCGTATATAATAAATGTGGTCGAAATGAAATCAGGATTCAAAAGAGTCCCCGCGCTGGACAAAGGCATCGCGATCTTGGATCTATTATCGCGATTAAAACAGCCGCTGGGCGTCAGTGACATATCCAGGTCTCTCAAATTCAATAAAAGCACGGTATTCAATATCGTACACACCCTTGCTGATTTAGGGATTCTTGAAAAAGTTGCCGGCGGTCGATTTCAATTCGGTACCCGGTTATACGTTCTGGGCAGGGCATCCGGTCGCGCCTCGGAACTGATCAGCACCATTCATCCCTACCTGGAAGCAATCAATCAAAAAACCAAGTTGTCTGCTTTTTTAGGTATCCGATCCGGGCTGCAGGCCGTAATTATCGACAAAGTTGACACTGCTTTTGATATAAAAATTTATTCTGAAATCGGTATGCGGATACCGTTGCTTGCTGGGGCCGGCGGCAAAGCTTTCCTGGCACAATTATCCGATGCCGAGGTGAACGATATTTTATTAGCCAATAAATTAGAGAAATTTACGCCTAACTCCTGTGTGAATAAAAATCAATATAAGATGATGGTAAAAAAAGCTTGCCGGGACGGCATAGCTACCGACATGGAGGAATATATTGAGGGAATTAGGGGCTTTGCTGTTCCTCTCAAGATCAACAGAGCCAACACCCAGGCCGTCATATGGACCGTAGGCCTGAAAAGGCAGATTACCGATGATGTCATCCCGGGCTATTCTGAATATTTAATAAAGATTGCCAATGAAATTGGGATCAGGTTCACTTCAGAATAAAACTGCATTTTGGAGATCCGCATAATGAATCCGGACGATTTAAAAAAGCTTTACGAAAAACGGCTGGGACGCTATCAGGCGGCTATTGCCCTGGAGCCGGTCGATAGGATGCCGATTGCTGCAGGCAGCAACTATTTTGCCGAGGTATTTTCGGGCAACACCAAGCAAACGACGGTTTACGATCCTGAAAAATGGCTCGAAGCCGAGATGGCTTTCATAAACGCATTTCCTGAAGTTGATGTGCTCCGCAACAATCGAATTTACGCGCCTCTTTTTGATGCCGTCGGCTGCCGGACCTATAAATTGCCCGGACGTGACCTGCCACCCATGACCCAGTTTCAGTTTGTGGAAAAAGAATACATGCAGGCCGACGAATATGAGGTTTTGATCAAAGATCCCGTGGGATTCATGCTGGAATGCTTTCTGCCCCGGGTGCTCGGGGAGGTTTCAAAGCCTGGTTCCAAACGCACCTTTATAGCGCTGCTTAAAGGTGGCATGGCCCAGGTACAGATGGCTGAGGTCATGAAAAAAAGATCAATTTATCTGCAGACCCAATGCGGCATGCCGCAGCCGATGACCGGGGCATTTCTCGCACCTTTTGACGTCATCGGTGACGCGATGCGGGGGCTCAACGGTACAATCATGGACATGTATCGCCAGCCCGACGACTTACTGTCGGCTTGTGATATCCTGATTCCGGAAATGGCCAACTTTGCCTTGTCGACGGCCGATCCGCTCAAGCGATATCCAATTTTCGTACCGACCCATAAACCGATGTTTTTGTCGCCGGAACAATTCGACACATTCTACTGGCCGTCTTTTAAAAAAACGCTCGAGATATTAATTGAAGCCGGTTACAAGGTCCGGGCCTACCTGGAGGGTGACTGGAGCGCCCACTGGCACCACATGTTGGAGTTGCCTAAAGGATCGGTGGTTTGTGATATTGATAATCAGGGAGATATTTTTAAGGCGCTGGAAGATATCGGTCATCACCAATGTATCGCCGGCGGTATTCCCGACTCGATGTTCATAATCGGTAGTCCACAGGAAATGCGCGAACTGGTCAAACGTCTGTGCGAGGCAGCCGGTACTGAAAAATCCCTGCTCATAAATGGCGGCTGCAATATTCCTTACGATACCAGGCCGGAAATGTATCGGGCCATGATCGATGCCATCCTGGAGTATGGTACGTATGATAGCGGGATCGAGCCAGAGCCTAAAACCGTCGATTTATCCCCCACCAGGCCCAAGGAATTAACAAATTATGGCATGGTGACTCCCTGGAATACCCGGAGTGTCGAATTGGGAAAGATCCAGGGGGATGAAGATTTGATATGCAAAACCTGGGAAGCACTGGAGAAAATGGCCTATAGCTGGATATGGCAGTGGGTGTTATAGATACTGGTTAGGTTCAGAGGTTCTGGGTTCAAAGGTTCAGGGTTTGGTGCAAAACGAATAAAAGGACCGTACGAAATCGGTGATCAATATGTTTTGGTCATTGGATTTTGGAGATTCGATATTGTTTGAGTTTTGAGTATTGTGATTTGGGATTTGGGATTTGGTGCCGAACAGGGGTAATCAAATCGCTTTTTTCTATCTAAATCATTTTGAACTGGAATAGGCCTTTATAAAACTTTGAACCTGGAGGCAACAACATATGGCTGAACTGGCCGATGCACTGCGGGACCTTGACGAGAATAGAGTGTATGATCTGGTTGATCAAAAAATAGACCAGGGTGTATCCGCGCTGGCTATCATTGACGAATGCAATGCGGGCATGGTTGCCGTGGGCGAGCTGTTCTCTGAAAATACATACTTTCTCAGCCAGCTGATGTTTTCAGCCAATATCCTTCAGAACGTTATGAGCCGTCTGGAGCCCATACTAGAAGGCACCCAGAAAAAGGACGCCATTGGAAAAGTGGTTATTGGCACCGTCAACGGAGATATTCATGACATTGGCAAAAACATCGTCGTTACGCTTTTACGGGGCTGCGGATTTGAAGTTATCGATTTGGGTGTGGGGGTGCCGGCTGAAAAATTTGTCGAGGCCCTAAAAGAATCCGGCGCCGGAGTACTGGGCCTGAGCGCTTTGCTGAGCACGACCTATCCCGAGATGAAACATGTCGTCGAGGCTGTGAATCAAGCCGGCCTTAGAGAACAGGTCAAAATCATCATTGGGGGCGCACCGGTTAACGAACAGGTCAGACAATTCACAGGAGCCGATTATTACGAGGAGGACGCTGTAACCGGCATCAACCGGTGCAAAGATATCTACCGATGACAAAAGCTGCCCCCAGCCCTGCCACCGTGACTTTCACCCGTTTTTACTGGGGCTGGATCATTGTAGCGGTGGCATCGATCTCGATGGCCTTCTGGCTCGGCATCCGATCCAGTTTTTCCGTATTTTATGTTGCCCTGCTGGAAGAATTTCCCTGGAATCGCGGTGATTCTGCCGGTGTCCAATCCATGGCCCTCATCACGTATACCATTCTGGCTCCTTTAGTCGGTACGCTGATAGATCGATTTGGTCCGCGACGCATCGTCATACCGGGCATACTGATCCTTGCTCTGGGCTTGGCACTTTGCAGCATCATCGAGACGCTAGGCCAATTCTATTTATTTTACGGCGTGGTGATGGGGTCGGGAATTACCTGCATCGGAATCATCACCTATTCCTCGATCCTGGCCCACTGGTTTGAAAAAAAGCGGGGTTTGGCCAGTGGATTTGCCGTTTCGGGAATGGGGCTCGGAACCTTTTTGCTGGTGCCACTCTCCCAGAGTTTCATTTCCATGTGGGGCTGGCAGACGACATTTATTGCCACGGCCGTCCTGGTTCTGGTCATATTATTGCCGATCAATGGGTTTCTCCTGAGGCACAAACCACAAGAGGTCGGACAATACCCTGATGGCATAATACCGGCCGAAGCAACCAGCGCGTTATCTTCAAAAGCCATATCCAATGAAACACAAGAGATCGACGACTGGCCCCTAAAAAAAGCTGTCCGGTCCGGACGCTTTTGGGCGTTGATGATATTTCCCTTTCTCTCGATTATCGGGATTTACATTATTCTGGTTCACAATGTAAAATTTCTGGTCGACCAGGGAATAGACAAAATGTCGGCCGCCTTTATCTTTGCCATGGTTGGCGTAGTTTCTTCAATATTTCGAGTATTCTGGGGATGGCTTTCCGATCGAATCGGGCGTGAGTTAACATTTACCATGGGTATTCTCTGCGCCTGCCTGGGAGTTTATTCTCTTCTCCTGTTTGAAAACAGCGGATCCAGGTGGTTTACCTACAGTTTTTTTACCTTTTTTGGTATGGGATGGGGGGTGACCGCCCCAATGTATATGTCGGTTGCGGCCGATCTTTTTAGAGGCAAAATTTTTGGCCTTATCTATGGTTTTTTAGAAGCGGGGGTTGGAATTGCAGGTGCTCTGGGAGCCTGGCTGGCAGGATATATTTTTGACCAGACCCGAAGTTATCAAACGGCCTTCATACTCACAATCACGGTGTTGCTGCTATCCAGTTTATTTGTATGGCTGGCTGCCCCCCGAAAATTTCGCCGCAGGTAAGAATGAGGATAATGGCGGTGTATTTGAGCAACTTAAAGAATAAGGCGCTCCGGGGAATCTCGACAACTGAACAACCATTAATAGGAGGGAAAAATTATGGAACTTGGACTTAAAGATAAAGTCGCATTAATAACAGGCGCTAGCAGGGGCATTGGAGCTGCTTCGGCAAAGGCCCTCGCGCATCATGGCGCGACAGTCGTCATCAATTACATCAAAAGCAGTAGCAAGGCTGCAGAGCTGCTTAATGAAATCAGCAAAGCTGGTGGCAAAGGTATGGTGTTTCAGGCAGACGTCAGAGATCAAGTTGCAGTAAATGACCTTGTGGAAGCTACCATCCAAGAATTTGGCAAAATCGATGTTCTTGTCAACAATGCGAACATAAATTTTCCGATTAGGCCTTTTATTGAACTTACATGGGATCAGATAGAGGCCAAAATTCTGGGTGAAATGAAGGCCCTTTATAACTGTTCCCAGGCAGTACTGAAGGATATGATCAGCAGAAAATCAGGGAAGCTAATATTGGTCAGCAGTTCTTTGTCCCGATTTCCAGGATATGGTTTTTCGGCCCATGCCGCCGCGAAATCTGCAATGGATAGTATGGCAAAGGTGATGGCTATGGAACTGGGCCCCTCGGGGATAACCGTTAATGTGGTCGGTCCCGGTTTGACCTTAACGGATGCTACCGCCGGACAGCCCAAAGAAGTGCATGAACAGGTAGCGGCCATAACCCCCCTCAGGCGACTGGGTATGCCGGAGGATATTGCGGGTGTCATTTTGTTTTTAGCCTCATCTTTATCGGATTACCTCAATGGGGAATATATACCCGTAACCGGAGGAAGTTTTATGGTTTAATACCGGAAATGATTGGATGTGAGTGTTTATGCAGCTGGACGTGATGGTATTTGGAATTGATTGTGCCCGGATAGAAATTCCTTTGTTCTGCGCTTTATAGGGGAGACGAGAATTTCCTCAGGAGGACCCTGTTCAAATATTTCCCCGCTGTGTAGGAACAGAACCCGATCTGCCACTGCATAGGCAAACCCAAGTTCGTGGGTTACAATCAGCATGGTCATGCCATCATTTCTCAACTCCTGCATGGTTCGCAGCACCTCTCCGACCAGCTCGGGGTCAAGGGCCGAGGTTACCTCATCGAACAGCATAATATCTGGTTCCATGGCTAAGGCACGCGCAATCGCAACACGCTGCTGCTGGCCCCCGGACAATTTCGCCGGATAGGTGTCTGCTTTGTCGGAAAGTCCAACTTTTTTCAGGTAGCGCATGGCCTTTTCTTGCGCCGCCTCACGCGAGATTTTATGTACAGTTCGGGGTCCCTCCATTACATTTTCAAGAACTTTCATATGCGGAAACAGGTTGAAATGTTGAAAAACCATGCCGATTTTGGTTCGAACCCGGCAGAGAAGAGACTCGGGATAATCGATCGTGACCTGTCCGCTCCTGGCTGTTTTTTCGATACCCAGGGGTTCATTCTTAAAAAATATCCGTCCTTCGGTCGGCAATTCCATAAAATTGATACAACGCAGCATGGTGCTTTTTCCGGAACCGCTGGCACCGATCAAAACGATCGTCTCACCTTTGTGAACTGCCAAATCTATCCCTTTTAGTACTTCGAGATCACCATACGATTTGTAAAGATTAACGATTTTAAGTATGGGTTCCATCCACATTCCTTTCCATGGATTTATTCATCGGCCTTCTTTTCAAAACGGCGCACCAGCAAGGTTATCGGGTAGATCAGAATAAAGTATACGATGGCAACAATAGTGTAGGTTTCTATGGGATTGAAATTCATGGTGCTGATGGTTTTGGCCTGATGGATCAGTTCGGCGTAGGCAATCACAGAGGCCAGACTCGTCATTTTCGTCAATTCGACGCCCCGGTTGGTAAAGGCCGGTAACATTCTTTTGATCGCCTGTGGCAAAATAACGCGCCGCATCTGTTGAACGTAAGTCATGCCGATTGCCTTGCCGGCCTCCCATTGACCTGGAGAAATCGACTGGATGCCGCCTCGGAATATCTCCGCCGAAAAGGCAACGGTATTCATCATCAACCCGAGAAAGGCTGCTGTAAAAGAATCGATATCAATGGGAAGCAAAATCGGCAGGGCAAAGAAAAACCACATGATTTGCACCAATGCCGGTGTATTGCGAAAAACCTCCACAAACACCGTTGCGGGCCAATTGAACACCTTCCTTTTCGAGTACCGGGCGGCTCCCACAAACAAACCGAACATAAGGCCGAAAATAAGGCAGACTACAGCGAGTTTGATCGTATTCACAAGACCGATGCTTAATAGCCGCCAGTTCAGCAAAGCCGAAATAAAATCCCAATTGTATTCGGTGCCACCCATAGTCAACCGTATCAATTGAAGATTGAAAATTGAATATTGAATATTTGTGGTATTCTATCTATTTAATTTTGCCTTCGTATTCAAAAAAGTTCGATATTTGCCTTTTGTGCCTTCGTGTCTTTGTGGCCGAACTTTTCCCAAGAATTCACTGTGCGGTTGATTCACCGCTGACAGCAAGCCTGCGTTCAAGTTTTCGAACGGCGACACTCGTCGGAAACAGCACCATAAAGTACATGGCCGCTGCGACGGTAAATACTTCAAGGGGCCTATAAGTTATTTGCGATATGGCATTGGCTTGAAAAAGAAGATCCGAATAAGAGATAGCAGAAACCAGTGCGGTGGTCTTCATCAGTTCGATAACCCGCTCTAAAAAAGCGGGGATCATTCTTTTGACCGCCTGGGGTAGAATGACTCGCTTCAATACGTAAATTCTCTTCATGCCTATGGCGTAGCCTGCCTCCCATTGCCCCTTTCCAATGGAGATAATTCCGGCTCTGAAAACTTCGGCGAAAAAAGCGGATGATTGAATGGAAAAGGTCAGTACCGAAGCTGTGTAGGGATCGATTTCGACATCGATTATTATCGGTAGGGCGAAAAATATCCAAAACAGTTGGACCAGAGGCGGCGTACTTCTGAAAAACTCAATAAAGAGACCGGTCGGCATGGAAACCCAGCGTTTGTTTGACAAGCGAAGAAGCGCCATGCACAATCCGATGGGAATCCCAAAAGAAAGGGCTAGAACCGTCACCTTCAGGGTGTTGACCAAACCCAAAAGTAACAGATTGTAGTTTTGCAATATGACGGAGAAGTCCCATTCATACATGACAGTCGGCCTTCAAAAGTGTGTTTGCAGTCGATTTAATCTGAAGGTTATCGTACTCGTGCTCGTCCTCGTCCTCGTGCTCGTGCCCGTGCTCGTCCTTGTGCTCGAAATCAGAATTTTATGGGTTGCGAGGGACGAGTACGACCACGAGGACGAAGTCTTTGCGCTGTAACCGCGTATGGAACTTCACGAAAATAACATTGGGTTCTCTAAGTTTCAAAGGGGCAGTAACGCCGACTGCTTTTCAGGCCAGCGGCAGTGCCAGCACCTTATATGAAACTAAACTGATTTAGACAGGATAACAGGATTAACAGGATCTTTTTTTGCTTAGTAGGACACTATCCTGTTGATCCAGTTGATCCTGTCAGAAAATCATATGGACAGAATACATTATTCGATGTTCGATGTTGGACGTTCGATGTTCATTAGTTTCTTTTTCGATTTGACTGAAGTGTCCAATTATTTGGCATATATGGGATAAATCCAAATTTACAATCCCTTAACCAATCAACTTGTCAACCAATCAACTATATCTGGAACTACCAGAGCTCCTTTTGAATCGCAGGCACCGCTTTGGGATCAAGTCCGAAGTCGCGCAGGAATTCCTCGTACCACCTCTGGGACTCCCCCGTGATGTACCAGTAGGATATGGCCGTGTTTACCCAATCCCGCCATCTTTTGTCCTTCTCCAAGCGAACCGCTGCGCTGGATGCCGAAGCCCGCACCGGTTTGGGGACGACAATTTTACCCTTGCCCATTTTTTTCTGCATCGCAATCAGCGGAGGGTGAAAGAGAGAGACGGCATCGACGCGCCCGGACTGAAACGCCGCCACGGACTCGCCATTGGAGGGAAAGCGCAATATTTTAGCCTTCGGCAGGTGTTTGGTAACGTACCTTTCCATGGTGGTGCCCTGTGTGACTGAAATTTTTATGCCGTCTTTGTTCAGATCGGACCAGTTTTCCATATTAAGATCCTCGCGCCCCAGCACGGCCAGAGCATAATACAGCAGGGGCTGTGCCGGGAAATCGACAGCCAGCGCTCTTTTCGGCGTTGCATCCAATACGAACATGGTATCGATTTTATTGGCTTGAAGCGCTGCGATGGCCGACCCCCAGGTTACCTCGACCGTCTCGAGCTTCACGCCCAATGTATCGGCCATGGCCTTTCCTACGGAATAGCCGAATCCAGACCATTGGCCGGTGGTGAGATCCTTCAGAAACCACGGTGGTGCCTGGACGACACCGATTCTCAACGATTTTCTTTGATGAATGCTGTCCCAGGTACCTTCCGCTGCCATCGCATGGCCGACAATCAAAAGCAAAAAGAAAGATACAATCGCCAGGCATATCATTCTATTGAATTGTTTTCTCATACCTAACCTCCTTATTCTTATTTAATGATATTCAAGATTTCTCATCCATTCGTTGACGGACACTCATCTTCCAACAATGCTCGATAAAGGTCCATAAGTCTGCGGGTCACCGGGCCCATCTTTCCGTCTCCTATCACACGACCGTCCACTTCGGAAACATAGGCCACGCTTCCGAAGGTGCCGGTCACAAATGCCTCGTCAGCACCATACACATCGATTAAAGAAAAATTTTTCTCGAAGACGTCGATCCGGTTTTTGCGGCATAGTTCAATCATGTTACCGCGGGTAATCCCGTTCAGACAGTATTGTCCGGTCGAGGTCCAGACCTGATTGTTGGCCACAATGAAAAAATTCGTTGAATTGCAGGTGCTGACAAACCCCTGCGGATCGAGCATCAAGGCCTCGTCCACACCCGCCTTAATGGCCTGGATACAACTGATTACGCAGTTCAGCTTGCTGTGGGGGTGGAGCTTGGGATCCTGCACATCAGGCCTGCCACGCCGAACATGTACGGTAAAAAGACGAATGCCCTCTTGTGCTTGCCTGCTGGGCATCTTGTATTCGGCAATGATCACAATGGTCGGGCCACTGATACTGGTACGAGGATCCTGCGAGGGTGATTTTTTAGTACCGCGCGTGATCATCATACGGATATGCACATCGGTATGCATCTTGTTTGCACGCACGGTTTTGTATATCTCATCTATAAGCGCTTCTGGAGACCTGCCCAGATCATAATCCAAGGCTTTGAGGTTTGCTTTCAAACGATGAAGATGTTCGGATACGAAAGCAAGCTTTCCATTGTGGAGCCGAAAGCTTTCCCATAATCCGTCACCTACCAGAAAAGCGCTGTCGAACACGGACACCTTCGCTTCGTGGCGTGGGAAAAAGTCTCCGTTGATATAAATCAAAACGTGTTCGTTACGGGGATCCTCCAAAAATTCATGCGTTCCACCCATAATAATCTTCCTTTCTGATAAGCGTAGAATTAGGAAGCAGATCACTCAATGAATAGTTTTTTCTAATTGTATAATATATACTTGTCAAGATTATTTTCGATACCACCCGAATTTGTCTGCGGTATTTTGATTTAAGCTTTTTAATTCAAGACACGATTATTAATTCGCCGAACTTCTGTTTCAAGAAAAGTCACATTTTATTTGACATTCAATGGTAAATAATAAAAAATTGATCCAGTGGATTTGTCACACTGCAACGGAAGGTGCCATGAAAAAAGCAATTTTTAAAAGTGCGGCGCGGGGGTCCGTGCGACCCATCGAAAGCGCTGACGATATCGCACGCATCAGGCAAAGTCTTGTGAACAAACCCAGAGATCTCCTGTTATTTGAAATGGCTACACAAACCGGAGTTCCCGCAGAGCATTGGCTGAAGCTGAAAGTTGATCAATTGATCACGCTTACTCCCGGTGACTGCCTCCCATTAACATCCAAAGGGAAATATTCAAAAACTACCGTAGTCATGAACGAGATCCTGCATCGCAGTTTCAGAAAGTACGTAGATGAGATCAAACCTCTTGCAAAAGATTTTATATTCAAATCCAGAAAAGGGAACGGGCCATTGACCCTGGCAAGTGTCTCCCGAATTGTTAAGGGGTGGTTGAAGGCAAATAAGATCGAAGGACACGGCGGTATATTGACCTTGCGTAAAACCTGGGCATTTCATGCCGCTGAAAACACCAGATCAACGTTGAGCCAACAAAATGGTTCAAGAGGATCTGATTATCTTCGTCCCAGCCGTATGCCGACCCGACAGGAAGTGGTTTACAAAGAACTTGAAACTGCAATTCTCTCAGGGCACATTCGCCCCGGCGAAAGGATTATCACTGAAGAGATTGCCCAAAGGATGGCTGTGAGCAAAATTCCGGTTAGGGAGGCGTTGAGAAGACTCGAGGCGGGAGGATTGATTTCGACCAAACCCAATTGCGGCTCTACCGCTGCAGAGCTATCAAAAGATAATCTGAAAGAAATTTTAGAAATCAGGATCCATCTCGAGTGTATGGCTGCCAGGAAGGCCACACATTCGAAGATTGCTGACTTAGTAAACCGGATGAATGTATATCATCAACAATTTTCGTCCGCTCGAGCCGGCAATGTTGCGGACGAGTTGCTGCAAAGCAATAAAGAATTTCATCATACGCTTTACCAGGCTGCAGATATGCCAATCCTGTTAAATATGATAGAGCAACTATGGGATAAGGTCAGTCCCTATTATTACATCCTGTTTCGTCAATCAGTCAAACCCAATCCTGTTATTGGTATACGTTATCATCAGGAAATCATAAATGCCGTAAAAAGAAAAGATCCGGATGGCGTGTCCAAGTGGATAGAAGCTGACCTGACAGACTCGACCCGTTTTGTATTAAGTATATTCGATGAAAAAAATAAAGCCTGGCTATTCAAGGAGCAAGTGCCAACCTTTCCACCGGCAGAAAAGCGCAGATAGCGGCTGATTTCAAAGCAATTAATCCACCGGACCTTTCATCTAACGACTTTTTTCAGTTCCTATAATTGTTACATCCTGATGGCGCCATTATACAGGCGAATTAATTTGTTCATCAATAATATCAGCCAACATACCGGCGACCTCTCCCGAGAGCTGTTTGCATCTCATCATGTTCTCCTGTTGGCCGAAGGTTGCCAAAAGAGCACCGCAATTGGTGGTTTCATACTCCTGCACAAATCGGTGTTTCAGTTTTGCCGCCAACTCGGAAGCATCGGTCCAATCGGCGCCAGGGTCGCTGCGGCCATAAAGGTGCCCCAGGGCAATAATACCTCCGGTTAAGGCGCCACAGATTTGCTGTTTGGTGCGACCCACGCCACCACCAAAGGCCGTGGCCACATTTGGATTAAATTTGCTGAATCCATTGCCGTATGCTTCGACGACTGCTTTCGAGACAGCTTCAGCGCAGTGATATCGTTAAATATTCCATTCTGCAGTGTCCTGGTAGCTTGTGACTATTCTTAGATATTTATTTTATTTGACAAATCAACCCCTTACCGTTAATCTGAAGGCTCCGAAAGAAAGGCAAAGACTTCGAAAAAGGATACTCAATACAGCAAATAGTGTCATGATTGAAAAATATTCTTTTGGTAAAATCGTTGTAAATGGTGTGACCTACGCCAATGATATAAAAATTGTTCAAGGACGCGTGGTTTCGGACTGGTGGAGGAAGAGAGGGCATTCAGTGGGTATCGAAGATATCCGAGATATTCTGGAATCTAAACCGAGCGTTCTGGTGATTGGTAAGGGCCAGCCTGGTATGATGAGATCTTCCAGATCATTGCGCAGATTTCTTAAAAAGAACGATATTGAATTGATTGAGGAGAAAACGTCTCAAGCAATCACGACTTATAACAGTCTGCTGCAGCAAGAAAAAGAGGTTTCTGCGGGATTTCACGTATCTTGTTAGGTAAACAGTCCGAGCCTGACCTTCGACCATTCAAAAGCTATGAATTATATTTATTTGCTTTGGAAAAATCATGATCTGTATCGATACGGGGCTTTCAACTTTTCCCGAAGGGCGTAACAATTCAAAATCCAGATAGCAGGCGAAAGAATCCAAATACCGGCCAAAGCAGTATTTAACATTGAACATGAGCGTGAAGGCAACACTGAAGAGGTTGAATTTCAATTTAAGTGGGAACGATGACCTGATGCTCGACGAATAGGGCGGTAAAAATCCTAATCATGGGTTGTGATATCATTTATATATATGAAATAGTTATAAATTCCATATATAGCAAGTATGCTTGACTGCGATGAAGGACCATAAAGTTCAGCAACTGGTAAGAAAAAAATACATTGATCTTTTTTAAGAAGGCGTTCCTGGTTGTAAAACAGCTTTCCATATAACAACCAGAATGGAATGTTATACAGATAGAAAAACCATGAGATCAGCAGATGCCACTAACAAGAGATAATTAATCTGGAAGATATACAGAAACTACTCAATCACTGGTTGACTGGGAATTTTAGCTATATATGGTTCTTCAAGGTATGAAAAGAATTGAAAAAATAAGGGATTTATGCTATTAAACGAACCATAGCTGGTTGCAGTATAACGAAGTTAAAACAGACAACCAGCTATGGTTCGTTTCTTCTGAGCAATGAGTCCTTATCTTCCCCCTTCTTTACTTACCTTGAAAATAATTAATGTGACAATCGCCGTCA
>CACVKW010000900.1 GCA_902749685.1 Olavius sp. associated proteobacterium Delta 1
ATTATCATTGCTGTCCAAAATAAATTGAAAATCAAATACTGCCTTTAATAATAACAGGCAGTTATAAACGCGAAATTGGTGATTTCGAAATCAGGTTATGC
>CACVKW010000901.1 GCA_902749685.1 Olavius sp. associated proteobacterium Delta 1
AGATGCATATGCTAATAAAATCAAACCTAATATCATATCACTACTCTTGCTTTTGAATATTCCTTTAATCCAGAAAAAATATGAAAGTATAAATGGAATATATAGTAGAGTAGATAATTTCATATTCGATTTAGGATATATAACGCCCGCTGCTGTGAGGCGCGCATTTTTTTGCGCGTCCTTACCAGCAGCATGTTCTACGAACTCTTTTTATTTCTTTTTCAATTTGTCCGATTCAATAAAGCCTATCGAACACCTTTTCCCTTTGGGATTTGGGGTATCAATCAATTTGCGTATTTCACGGACCAATTCAATCAAGATCTCGTCATGATCACTCACACGTGTTTCAAGCTGACTGACTTTCCTCGACAGTTTTTCATTTGTCAAAGCCATTTCACGGAGTCGAACGAAGGTTCTGACGATAAAAACACTCATTTTGTTTGCCTGCGATGAGTTCAGAACATTTGCCGCCTGCAAAGCACCGTGTTCCGTGAAAACAAAGGGGAGTTTTCGCCGACCACCCCAGCCGGAACTTGATGTCGCAATTTGCGACTTCAAGCTTTCGAATTCTTCTTTGGTTAATTGAAACACAAAATCATCAGGAAACTTTTCGATATTGCGCCGGACTTGTTCATTCAGGCGCTTGGTCTCAACATCATATAGTTTGGCCAGATCGGAGTCCAAAATCACATTTTCCCCGCGAATCACCATTATTATTTTCAAAATCCGCTTTTCTGGAATGAGATATTTCGATTTGGCAGACATAATAATTGTTCTCCCTTTTATTGACGTAGAACGTAGAACGTTTCCGGTGAGCAGCGGCATACATATTTGTCAAGCTTGCACGGCCTTAACGTAAAACCGCTATCTGCACGCCGTCTGCTCTCTATAGCGCTCAGGTAATTTGAGACGCAAATGCTCAGATAAATTGATACAGTAATTAACCATCAGAAATAGCTTGATTTTTTGTTAAGTTTGATATAGTTTGTATTTTCTCAAAAGTTATTTTGTCTGAAGAATGAAGCGTTCATACGTATGAACGGTTTTTATATCTGAAGTATTTTCAGTAAGTTATAGATTTCCATCAACTCTTCTTTCCGAAACTCTTCCTGAATACTGTTTCTTTACCTACAGGCTGCTGGGTATGATTTTGTTTAAAAATGGCGGGGTATGCCATTCCTCATGTAAACCAATGTCTCAATTTATCTGAGCAAAGCTGTATCAGTTTATCGAAGCGTCATAGGCTCTACTGGTTTGTTAAGTGAAAAATAATTAATGAATTGAAAGGCTTGGACCAAAGGCACTGTTATTCAAAACCCCGGGACTATCTACTGAAGCCAAAAATTCCTTAACCCACTCAAGCCGGTAAGCAGGCCATTCTTTTGCGACGGAATGTTCAAGAATGACTTTTGCCTGGTCAGGCTTGTTAAGCTTGTATAACAGCCATGCATGAGTGCAATACCTGCATGCCTCTTCGTCGATATCTTCCAAGGGAGCCTGAATAATTTCCATGAATTTTGCGGCTTGGTCAAATCGACCCAATTTGAAATGGGCGTACCCAAGTAAAAACAGATCTCGAGGTAATAGTCCTCCAAACCATTTTATTTTTTTTATAGTTTTAATCAATTCATGCCAGTTAGCGCTGTCAAAGGCGTTTTCCTTTTTCCACCCCAAATAAATTATGTAAGGAAAACATAAAATGTACAAAGCGAATCTGGAAAATTTCCTCAATGTATAAAATAAGTTGCTCACATTGAATTCCGACACTTAACATTGCGCTTCAGCCGCGCGGCCCTTTGCGTCGGCTGAAAGCGCCTGGTTATGCTCCGATGTTATTGTTGCCCTTACGTCCAACATTTCGGAACATCTCTAGAACCTCTCGTGGACCGGTGAACCCAATGCCCTCAAAGTCGCATTTGTTGAAGCTGCACCTGGAAACCCCAATTGCTCCAACCAACGGTACACCGGCGTCACGTTCCCAGATCATTGATTCGATGCTTTCGAAACCATAGAACCCGCAGTTAACAAAACTGCATACTTCAAGGATGGCAATAACAGCGGGTCCCTTGAACACGATATTCTCGAACTGCTGTCCTGCAATGAGGGGAGACTCTCGTGCCAAGTCCGGTAGGTGAATGACATTCTGCGTATACAGTTTGGAACCCAACAGTTCATTGCGTTTGCTCTCTAGGCGAGGCCAATACTCGGCGTAAATGTCATCTAAGTCGGCCACGGATCGCGAGCCCTGAGCCAAGTCGTCGTTTAGCCAACCTACCATTCGTCGGAAATCATCCCGATCGAAGCGAGTGTGCTGAAAGAGCGACAAAGGATTGCCTTGGAGTTGTTCAGGCCTGAGGCTATCAACAAGCAATGTAAAGACAATTGGTTCTCTGTAAGATTGCTGAAGCGCGCCCGTTTCGTATTGCAGCCATGGTTTCTCGAAGTTGGATCTTGTGACGCATACGATACCCCTGTCGGAGTCCTTAATCCTGTCGGCGAGAATAGTAGACCACTGTCCACCCTTACGGATGTCTTCCGTCGAAACGAAAGGCTCGATGGAAAACAAGCCTAAACCAGTCGCGCAGCTCAAGGGCTATCTGAAGGCTCAGAGAACCGGACCAACTGAGGAATAATTTCATTGAAGTGCCTCCGTACAATATAGGGTATGTGCATAATGCTGGGCATCACCTGGACCAAAAGCCTCAGGTTACTGGGATCAGAGTGAATGCCCTTGTTAGCGGGATATAAATCCTTAGTGCCTTAGGCTATTAGAATTTAGGCGCTTTTAGACAGTCGCTTTTTCACTTCTACGTTTCAATTTCTTACCAAAAAAGTAAAGAGAAGATTGATCTAACAGTTCCAGCATTTCAGAGTGTACCCTAATATTAATAATTCTTAATTTCTTGGAACTCAAGAACATATCAAAACGATCGTTGACTGAATTAGAGTCTTTTTCAGAAAGAAGAGCTTCGATGTCCAATTTACCGTCTTCAGCAATCTGAGACAGGGATTCTAAATCTGCTATATTAATCCATTGTGGTTTTTCCCAAAAATCTTCAACGTATAGCTTTGCATCATCGATTAGGGGGTTTAAATACGCTTTTCTCACAATAGCATCGACCACCAAAGAAGAAAGAAGCGTTATAACTGGGTACATATGGATTGGTTTATCCCCAAATTTGCTCGTGGCCCAAGCAATTATATCCGATCCTTTCTTTGATTGCTGCCACATACCACGACTTATAAATCCTTTATCGTATTTTGACCCCTCAATGTAATCGATTGACTCCCCATTTTCGAGTCTTTCAAGAAGGTTTTTTGTGGGACCCAGTACACGATCACTTTGACCGCCTCTGAGAAACTCAGTTCCGGGACGTTGACCTTTATGTTCAAAAACAATCGCAGAATTAATTCTTTGTAAGTAACAATCGGTAAGTTCACCTTTTTTCTTTGATTGAGGCTTGCTCGAAATATTCCATACACCGCGAGTGTCTTTGATAGCTATCCTTTCAATTAATTGGTTCGCATATTCTTCATATGCATTTCCCAACGCAACGTGAAAACGATTTAATTCTGGACCACTTAAAAAATCTGAAAGTATATAGAAAGGGCCGTCTTCAATTTTTGAGAAAAGGAAGGGGGGTACAGGGCATACTAATTCACGAGGACGGCCTTCAATCAGTGGTGTTTCGCGGAGAGGTACAAAATCATAAATTGGTAATTTTTCTAAACCCTGGCGATTCTCCATCCATAAATTATAGGCATCTCGATATTGAGAAGGACTTCTTTTCCAATTTGAAATAACTTTTTTTATATCTTTTTCATTATTTCTAATATTTGAGGTGATTGTGCTTTCTTCCAACCAATGGGTTCCCTTATTCATACCTTCATATAGGTGAGTTACAAAAATGCATATCGCATAAAAATATGATGAGAGACTTATGCCAGTTGCTTTATTAAAAGCGTCCTCAACACCATCGTAGTATTTAGGCAAAATGTCGAGTAGAAGTATTTTTTGACGGGCTAACTTTACAAGTATTTCAACTGATTTGCCGAATAGACGATTGAATTGTCCGTGCCTCAACCAATTCAGAGAAAAAATGCGCCGTTTATCTAAATTATAGGGCTTCTCAGTACCTTCAGCTGATAGAAAATCGTTTATAATTAAGAGGATGCGAAACATTCTACAACGGAAATCATGACTAATTTCAGAAGTGGTTTGATTTTCTTTCGAATTTAATATTGCAGCATTGCAGAGCCAGGCAAGATTTTGTTCGTGTACAAAAATATGACGCCCTCCAGTAATTGGCACTCGCCCTGGAATATACATTTTAAATGCATTAGGAATTTTTCGTGGGAAGTCATCAACTATAGCGTTTTGTAAATATCCTCCTTGGAGGCGAGGGCTGAAAAAATCTTCTGTCTCTTGGATCATTTCGAGAGATAATCCGCCCAAAAATCCCAAAACGCCATCTAATGGCAGTTTAGAAATTTCATTTATTACATCATCCACGCCAACTGTAATTCCACCTAACTCTTTGAATGATGTGAAGCTTTTTGATCCTCCAAAATCTTCCATATTAAATATTACCGGTCAGAAAGTTATAAGCGCGCTAACGAGTTTGTCGAAAAACTAGTTTTTAAACCACTTTAATTTTCGTTTGGGGCCAGGGTAAACTTGTTTTCAATCTCCCGAGCGAACTATTGGAGCG
>CACVKW010000902.1 GCA_902749685.1 Olavius sp. associated proteobacterium Delta 1
CTGGCAGGATCGGGACTTTGTATTGAAATGGTTTGGCAAAAAGGAAGGCGAGGCAAAGAATGCTTATCGCAATTGAAGAATTAAAAGCGGGAAGCCGGCCCAAGGAGGCGAGTGAGGTTCGAGCTCGGATTGCGATTGGATTGGCGAAGACGCACGGGGTTGC
>CACVKW010000903.1 GCA_902749685.1 Olavius sp. associated proteobacterium Delta 1
ATTTTTTTATTCGTTGTAATATAAGCAAGTTAGAGCAATAATTAGCATAACTCGCATAATTCCTGAAATTTCTTTTTACAAGTGCGAAATGTAAGTTATGAGTGTAGCGGCAACATTTCAGCGGGCATTCAGAACCAATCGAATTGACCCTTACCCTATGGAAATCCTTAAGCGAGTCGATCGCCCGACGACAGCGGTTAAGGAAAATAAAATTCCCCGGTTGGATGAACGCGAAAGCGGCTTTAACAGAGCCCTGCGAGGGGATTGGGGCGCCAGCCTTTCCCATGAAAGACATCGATTCGTGGCCAAACACCCGCTTTCGGGGGCTCTGGTCCAAATGCAGTTTACCTTGAGTGAGCTCGTAGACGGCATGGCTGCCGCCCGGCAGGCCCCCGGTACCCAAGATCCGGTCAGGATGGCCCGGCACATTAAAGAAACGGCCTATTTCCTGCGGGCCGACCAGGTCGGAATTTGTGAATTACCCCCTTATTCAGTCTACAGCCACAGCATGGCTACCGGTGAACCGGTTGAACTGGGACATAAGTATGCCATCGCGATATTGATCGATCAGGACTTCAAAACGGCTGATGCCAGTGTCGGAAATGACTGGATCAGCAATTCCATGAGTTTTTTATCGTATTCAACCTCCGGATTTATTGCCTGCATCCTGGCCGATTATATTCGCCGCCTGGGCTATCCTGCCCGGGCGCATCATGCCAGAAACTACCAGGTCGTTGTACCGCCGATTCTGCTGTGGGCCGGCCTCGGTGAAATGTGCCGGATCGGCGACATCGTCCTCAATCCCTTTCTGGGGCCCAGATTCAAGGCCGCGGTGGTTACCACCGACCTGCCCCTCGCCATTGACAAACCCATTGATTTCGGCCTGCAGGATTTTTGTGATAGATGCCGGCAATGTGCCAGATACTGTCCGTCGGGAGCCATACCATTCGGTGATAAGCAAATGATCAACGGCTATCAGAAATGGCCCAATGATATGGAAAAATGCACCAGACAACGGGTGGGCAACAAGCTGGGCTCGGGTTGCGGCGTCTGTGTCTGCGTTTGCCCCTGGAATAAACCCTACACGCCGTTTCACCGTTTTATACAGTGGACCATGCGTAATTTTCCGGTTGCCAGAAATTTTGCGGTCTGGGGCGATGAAATTATGGGTTATGTGCCGCCCAATCAAAAAAATAAATGGTGGCTTGATCTTGAAGAGGTGGATGGAGAATTAAAGGTCCCCGCCCGCGCGGGTTCAAGAGGCAACTGGAGGCCATCCGGCTAAACATTGACTATTGAAAATTCAATCGAAAATATTCAATTCTTGAGAATCCGGAAATAATTCTACAAAGTAACGGAGCTATAGGGTGATGGAAACAGATATATTGAAAAGAAAATATGTCGGCGAAGGCATGTTCAGACCTTTAAAAAAGCAAAGATTTTCGGATCAGGTCGCTGACCTGATTCAAAAAAAAATTTTAGAAGGCAATCTGGCAATCAGTACGAACCTGCCGTCTGAAAAAGAAATGGCCGGGGAATTTCAGGTAAGCCGTTCGGTAATCCGAGAGGCCTTGCGGATCCTCGAAATATCGGGACTTGTCCTTATCCGGAAAGGTCCGACAGGGGGGATTTTTGTTTCGAATGTGTACCATGAACCCATCAAAAGATCTTTGAACAATCTGATTGCCTCCGGCGAAGTGACCCTGGAACACCTTATTGATGCACGTATGTTGATCGAACCGCATATTGCCCGGGAAGCAGCCCAGCATGCCAAAAGCGAAGATTTGAAAAAATTTCGTGACCTGTTTGATGATTCCTCAACACATCTGGATGATCCCGAATATCTCAAACAGAATAATCTCAAATTTCATCTAATGCTGGCCAGGGCATCCGGCAATCCGGTGTTGTCGATCATGCTGGAGTCGGTATTCGAGCTATTGGTTGAGCAAACACAGGATTTTGTCGATCTCCCATTAGAAAAACATTTTTTCCAACTTCATCAAAAGATACTCAAGGTGATAGAAGCGAAACGGCCCGAGGAAGCGGAAAGGCTGATCAAAGAAGACATTATAGATGTTAAAAGGAAGATAAAAAAATTGAATAAATAATCCGCCCTTGAAAATAGCAAACTCAGGGTCGTAAACTTTTTTTGAGATTTGAAAAAAGTTGCTTGATCGAAGCGCTGGCGTATTATTTAAGTTATGCTTCGCATATATTTTAAGAAAAAAAATACCTGAATTCACCTGAGGCGGACTTTGACGGTTAGGGGTTTGGACGAGGCTAACCACTCGCACCTCGAGGAAGTAAACCCGCGGAAAACACCGATCATCATGATACGCGAATCCGCATTTAGCAGACCTGATGGATACAAATTAGAATTTGAGGTGAAATAACATGATATCGATCTTATTCTTGATAGCGGTTGCGGCGAGTATCATCACGGCGATTATGGGTCTAAGTTTTCTGATTTCCTGCATTTGGGAGAAAGAAACGCGGGCCGCACTTTATGCCGGTCTTCAATTTCTACTAATGCTGGGTTTGGTGTTCTTGCTATTCTACCTGGAAGCAACTGCTTTCTTTGAGACCGCAACCGGCAGAGCAGGTTTAATTCTTGGTCTTGTTCTGACGGGTGGTACTTTTGCTCTACTCACTCTGAGGATAGGGTCAAATCCGCAAGCTTTGCAAGGAACCCGGGGGCTGATGGTCGGCAATGTCAAACGATACGACGAGCGTGATATCGTGTTTGCCCGCAATCGTACACTAAGTCCGGGATTGGAACAATATCAAGCCTATTATGAATTGCATCCGGAACACGAGCAATACGATGCCGCCCGTCGAAAAAGGGGCGGCCCCCTGGGAAAACCCGGTTCGATCGATAAACCCCAAGACCGGCCCAATGTGGCCGCCACCCTGGCTTCATTGTCAATACCGTTGCACCTTTCAACGCCCGAGAAATTCAACCCGTCCCAACATCCGGAATTCAGTCAACAGCGCGTTGAGCTGAGTCCTGCATCGGCAAGCGCCAGAATAAAAGGGTATACGCTATCCATCGGAGCTAAACTTGTCGGTATCACCGAAATCAACCCGCTTTGGATTTATGCCAATCGCGGAGAGATATTCAACGAAAATTGGGATGACTGGGGCCGGGAGATCGAGTTGACTCATAAATATGCCGTGGTCTTTGCCACGGAGATGGGCTTTGAATTGGTGGGAACGGCACCGCACTCTTCGACGACTATCGCCAGTATGGCAAACTATGCCAGCGGCGCTTTTATCGCAACGCAGCTGGCGGCATTTATCGCCAACCTGGGGTATTCGGCCACGGCCAATCATCTGCGGCATTATGATGCGGCTCTGGTCCCATTGGCCGTGGATGCCGGTTTGGGGGAAACCGGCAGGCTGGGTTATCTGATGACCAAAGATTTCGGTCCGCGGGTTAGATTGGGTGCTGTGACAACGGACCTTGCCCTGATTCCCGATAACCCGGTCGACATCGGAGTTGAAGATTTTTGTAAGATCTGTAAAAAGTGCGCCCACTGCTGTCCGTCTAATTCCATACCGCTGGATGATCAAGAAGCGGTCAACGGCACCCGGCGCTGGAAGCTGAATGCCGAAACCTGTTTTGACTATTGGGGCAAGGTGGGCACGGACTGCAACATTTGCATGCGGGTCTGCCCCTGGAGCCACGCGAATACCTCTCCCCATAAATTGATCCGGACCTTGATTACCCGCAATCGATATTCAAGATATTTATTCAATTCAATGGATGATATTTTTTATGGCAGGAAGCCTAAACCGAAACCGGCACCCGAATGGGCACGTTTTGACGAATAACCAATAATTTCTAATAGGTTGCAAAGTCAAGGTCGAGCGCATTATCCAGACCGCCAGGATTTATGCGCTTTTCCTGGCGCGCTAGTGTGGCCTTGTCGATTAATCTCACAAAAAAAAGCTTGACATTCAATAGTAATTGTATAGATTGGGGTTTTAATAAGTCAGATCTATCGGGAATATCTTTTCTCCCGTGTTGTATCGCCCGCATCTTCGCCAGGATTAAACCCTGGCTCCACATAATCTTTAAAGGTCGTTGAATATTAAATTTACGTTTCGCACAGCTTTTGTGTTACCGTACCTTTAGCTTATATTTGCAATTTTAACTATGTTTCAACCACTTGAAAAGAAAAGGTATTCCGATAGTATTGTTGAGCTGATCAAGGCTAAGATTATTCAAGAAAATCTTAAGATCGGCACCCGCCTTCCATCAGAGGTTGACCTCTCGCAAGAATTCGGCGTTAGTCGCTCCGTTATCAGGGAATCATTGAGAATCCTGGAGATTTCGGGCCTTGTGAACATTAAAAAGGGCCCTTCCGGCGGGATATTTGTTTCCAATGTTTATTACAAGCCAATCAAAGACTCGCTAAGCAATATGATACAATCCGGAGAACTTACCACCGACCATTTATTCAACGCTCGCATGCTGATCGAACCTCATATTGCCAGAGAGGCTGCACAACATGCCACCAAAAATGATTTAAAGGCCCTTCAGAAGCTCATGACGGATTCTGAAGCTCACCTGGATGATCCGGTGCGCCTGCGACGCAATAACCTTGATTTTCATTTGCTGCTAGCCCGGGCTTCGGGAAACCCTGTATTGACCCTCTTGCTTGAATCCATCTTTGAACTGATGGTAGAGCGCTTTTTGGATTTCTGGAATTTAGATTTCGAGCAGCATTTTTTCGAGGTCCATAAAAATATCTTTCAGGTGATAAAAGAAAAAAAACCGGATGAGGCCGGCAGGCTAATTGAAGAAGACATACTGGATCTCAGAAAGCAGGTTAAGGCTCACAGGAGACGAAAGTAAATTATTCCCACAACCCAAGGCTCCCCTGAAATGGCAGGGTTTTGACGTCGAATAGGGATTATAAAGCCAATTCCGGGCCGAAAAATTGATTTTATACTTGTACTGAAAGGGATTCTTCTTTAGATTCAACCAGGCATCAAAATTCAGGCGCTTGCAGGATCAACGCGAAAGGGGGGGAGAACGCTCTTGTTGTGAATGGCTTAATTGGATCAATCCGTCAGCAAAAAAGGAGGCTAATATGAAAAAGACTATTTTTTTGATTTTTTTGGCAATCTGCGTTGGTCTGCCGTTTAGCACAATGGGTGCATTCGATGCACACGCCGGCACCGTGAAACTCACCTACAGCAATTTCTTCCCACCCGGTCATATTCAGAGTAAACTGGCCGAAGCCTGGTGCAAGGAAGTTGAAAAACGCACCAATGGTCAGGTTGTGGTGGAATACTTTCCGGGTCAGACCCTGACCAAAGCCAGGCAGGTTTACGACGGTGTCGTGGAAGGGATTTCGGATGTCGGTTTTTCCGTCTTAGCTTACACCCGCGGTCGATTTCCGGTGATATCCGCCGTTGATTTGCCCCTGGGCTATACCAACGGCACTGTGGCGACCAAGGTTGTCAATGCCGTGTACGAAAAATTTCAACCCAAAGAACTCATGGATACGAAAGTGATGTACCTGCATGCCCATGGTCCGGGCCTGATCCATACCAAGGGCAAGGCGGTCCGCAAGATGGAGGACATGAAAGGGCTCAAATTCAGAGGCCATGGCACCAGTGCGCTGGTGGTCAAGGCCCTGGGGG
Organism: Olavius sp. associated proteobacterium Delta 1; assembly: GCA_902749685.1. Taxonomy (GTDB): domain Bacteria; phylum Desulfobacterota; class Desulfobacteria; order Desulfobacterales; family JAFDCJ01; genus JAFDCJ01. Next base: position 5,656 of record CACVKW010000903.1, read on the forward strand.
GCACCCCGGTTCCCAAGCCCATGCCGGAAACTTATCAGATGCTGCAAAAAGGCGTGGTAGACGGCGCGGTGTATCCATTTGAGGCGAACAAGGGCTGGAAGCTGGGAGAGGTCACCGATTATTGTACGGCTGATTTTTCGGCCGCCTATACCACTTCTTTTTTTGTGGTCATGAACAAGGACAAATGGAATTCACTGTCGGCCGATAACCAAAAGATTATCGAGCAGATAAACAAGGAATGGATTGTCAAACACGGCGAGGCCTGGGATGCCAGCGATGCTGAAGGTATTGTGTTCTTCCTGAATCAGGGTAGTCAGATTATCGGGCTGGATGCCAAAGAAGCCGCAAGGTGGAAAAAGGCAGTTGCACCGATAATCGATGATTATGTCAAGAAAACAAATGCCAAAGGTCTTCCCGGAGGCGAAATCGTTGATTTTACCATTAATACCCTGAACAGTCTGCAATAGACAATATAATAGGTTTCAGGTGTCAGCTGGGTTCTGGTCACTGGCTGCTGGTTTCTGGTACAGGGCAGAGAGCATAGCGCAAAGCGCATAGTGTAGAAGTTTGATAATCGATTTTGCTTAGCAGATTTTCAACTTTACGCGCCAGGCTTGCCCGAAGCCCTTATTAAACTGGCACCTGACACCTGAAACCATGAACTGCCCTTAGGGCCTAATCAGGCAAATATAGCTATGGATACATTATGGCGCCTTGTTGAATGGCTTCTGGTTAAAATGAAATTAGTCGGTGCCGCCTGCCTGGTGGGAATGACCTTTTTGACCTGTGCGGATGTGGTCGGCAGGGCTTTCGGCTATCCTATTTTCGGATCAGTGGAAATTGTCGGCTTTATGGCGACCCTGGCAGTCGTCATGGCGCTGCCCTATACCCATCAGGTCAACGGCCACATCGGTGTGGAATTAGTTGTGCGCCTGTTCTCTGAAAAAACGCAGACGATAATTAATATCTGTACCGGAATTTTAAGCCTGGCTCTTTTTGCCATCGTGACATGGCGCATGATCGTTTATGCACGTACCATGCACGAATCCGGTGAGGTGTCCATGAACCTCGAGCTTCCCGAGCATTTAATTATCTATGTTACTGCGCTTTGTTTATTTGTGTTTACCCTGAATATCCTGCAATCTGTAATAAATAATATCAGAAAGCTGAAGACTCAATGGATCCAACACTTGTCGGCATAATCGGTATTTCCGTGATGGTACTTATCTTTTTTTCGAGAATGCCGGTGGCCTACGTCATGACCATGATCGGGTTTCTGGGTTTCAGCTTTATGATTTCATTCAAGGGTGGCCTGAATCTTCTTTCCAGAAACATATATGAAGTGTTCTCGAGTTATGGGCTGACCACGATTCCATTGTTTATTTTGATGGGTCAACTGGCTTTTAACAGCGGCATCAGTGCCAGGTTGTACGACACCGGCTATAAGTTTTTCGGCAGTACCCGGGGTGGATTAGCCATGGCCACGGTATCCGCCTGCACCGCTTTCGGTGCGGTTTGCGGATCCAGCCCTGCCACCGCAGCCACTATGGCTACGGTGGGATTGCCCGAGATGAAGCGTTATAATTATGCAGATGAGCTCGCAACCGGCTCTGTTGCATCGGGCGGTGGCCTGGGGATGATCATGCCGCCCAGCGTCGTGCTGATTGTCTATGGAATCCTGACCGAAGAATCCATCGGCAAACTGTTTGTGGCCGGTATTATTCCGGCCCTGCTTGTTACGCTTCTATTTATCCTTGCGATCTATGTCCGGTGCCGTTTGGCACCGGATCAGGGCCCGCCGGGAGAAAAATTCCCGCTCAAAGAAAAGCTGCAATCCCTGACCGGTCTGATCGATACCATCGCTGTTTTTTCACTGGTTATCGGTGGTCTTTTTTTTGGATTTTTTACACCGACTGAGGCCGCGGCCGTCGGTGCTTTTGGAGTTCTGGCGGTTTCTCTGATCAGACGCCAGCTGACCTGGCAGGGTTTTGTCAAGTCGCTCTATGAAACCCTCAGAACCTCATGCATGGTTATGTTGTTGATCGCCGGTGCCGTTGTTTTTGGCAAATTTCTTGCTGTTACCCGCATTCCTTTTAACCTCGCTTCCGGGATCGGCGGGTTTGATCTGCCGCCTTTCGCAGTTTTGGCGATGATTATTCTCGTGTATTTTCTGGGCGGTTGTTTTATGGACGCCCTGGCTTTTGTCATGCTGACCATACCCATTTTTTTTCCGGTGGTTACCAATCTGGGCTACGATCCGATCTGGTTTGGAATCATCATCGTCATGGTCACCGAGATGGGGGTGATTACGCCGCCGGTTGGAATCAATGTTTACGTCGTATATGGGGTGGCCGAGAGCGTTATCGGCGGCGTGCCTTTGGAATCGATTTTCAAAGGAATTGTGCCATTTTTGCTGGCTGTTATTGTGGGATTGATTATTCTGATCTTGTTCCCGCAGATAATTCTGCTATTGCCGAACCTGATGTACTAGGCGCGTTGCGCTTTGCGGGTTGCGGGTATCGGGTAGAGGGTTGTGGGGTGTGGGGTGTAAGGGTATAGGGCGGAGAGCATAGCGCATAGGTATAAGGTGTTAGGTATAGGGTATACGGTATAAGGTATACGGTATAAGGTTCTAAGGTGCAAGGATAAAGGAGAAAGGGTGTCGGCCAAAGACACGCGACTCAAGGTGCATGAAACATCTTTGAAGGCAGATGACAGATGGCAAGGTGCAAGTTGAAGTTTTTCCTTTATTCCTTCTTTCCCACTTCCGCATTCCGACGTCCGACTTCAATATCCTAGGCCCTTTGCATTATCAATTTACAACCAGATATTATCTATAAGAATATTCTCCTAAGGATAACACAAAATGGCTGATTCAATATATTGGAATCCGGTCCTGGAGACGCTTTCGCGGGAACAAATTCGAAAGCTGCAGCTGAAAAAATTCAAGAATATATTTCAGTGGACCTACGATCATTCCAAATTTCACCGCAGGCTTTACGATGAGGCCGGAGTAGCACCTGAAGATATCCGGTCATTTGAAGATGTTGCCCGGGTTCCGACCGTGGAAAAATCCATGATGCGGGATATCCAGGGCAAAGACCCGTTTCCTTACGGTGATGCACTGTGTGTTCCGCTGGAAGAGGTCACGGTGTTTCGCCAGACCAGCGGCACAACCGGTCAGCCTGTCTATCAGCCCGATACCTGGCAGGACTGGGAATGGTGGATGGAATGCTGGTCCTACATCCTCTGGGCCCAGGGCTATCGCCCGCGCGACCGGGTGTTTATTCCCTTCGGTTATAATATTTTCGTGGCCTTTTGGGCCGGTCACTATGCGGCCGAAAAGATCGGCTGCGAGGTCATCCCGGGCGGTGTGCTGGATACCAAGGCCAGAATCCTTAAAATTCAGGAACTGCAGGCCACCGCCATGATGGGAACCCCGACCTATATTCTCGGGATGGCCGAGACGGCCCGGCTGAAAATGGATATTGATCCGTCCAGGTTGCCCGTCAGCAAAATTACCTGTGCCGGCGAATGCGGCGCCAGTATCCCGGCCACTAAAAAGCGCCTTGAAGATGCCTGGAATGCAAAAGTGTATGATCATGCCGGGGCGACCGAGATCGGCGCCTGGTCGTTTGAATGCACCGAACAGCCGGGCGGCATGCATGTCAATGAAGCCCTTTTTCTGGTGGAAATCGAGGATGTGGAAACCGGTGAAATTATCGAAGAACCGGGCCGCCGCGGCAAAATGATCATCACGGCCCTGGACCGCCAGGCCCAGCCCTGTGTGCGCTTTGACTCCAAGGATGTCATCGAATGGGCCGACGAACCCTGTGCCTGTGGACGAACCGCCCGGTTGATCAAGGGCGGCGTGGTCGGCCGGGCCGATGATATCACCAAAGTAAAAGGGGTGCTGCTGGCACCATCCGCCATTGAAGAAGTCGTTCGCAGTGTTGGCGGCCTGGGCGATGAATACGAAGTTATTGTGGATAAAGTCGGCGATGCCGAGACCATTCAGCTGAAGGTGGAAGTTTTGGATGAGGCCCAGGACCAGTGCCAGTTGATTGAATCCGAGCTTGCCGATCAACTCCGATTAAAGACCAATTTGCGCTATGACATTGAGATCTGTGGTTGTGAAACCCTTCCCAGATACGAGGTCAAGGCCAAGCGATTCAAAGATCTGAGAAAGAAAAATCAATGATGACTCAAATCGACTTAAAAAAAATTGATGAAAAAATTCAGGTGATGAAAAGCACCGCGCAGGAATTGAACAGGCTGGGAGATAATTTTCCGGCCCTGGCCAGAAACAGTGTCCGAATCCTGGCCAGTATTAAAATGCTGGAAATTAATGTCTCCGATCTGGTTGAGTTGGATGTCTAGCCACCATCTTTTTTATGGACTCCATGGCTTTGATTCTGGTGACCATACCATCTTTTATGCGGTCGTTTTAAAACTGGCAATAGTAATCGACTTAAGAGATTTCAGATTTCATTTGAGTATCTTGAACTTTAAGCCATTGGTATTATCGCACATATATAGCAGGTAGCGTCAACGGCAGCCTAATTATTGGCAAAAATGATATCTTCAACTTTTAACGATCTTGATAATTTCAACTTTGTTGGAGATACCACAGGTTTGAGAATCGCAAAGAATAGCGGAATCTAAACAAATATGAATTGCAATTTGAAATGAGGACCAGCCTGAGCTTTTTAAGTTCTCGGATAATATGTGTGAAATCAGCACGTCTGATCCATTTTAAAAGTTTTCATCAGAATACTGGATGCGATCATATTAGTGCCGTGTGCCATGGCATCCATGATATCGCTGTCCGTCCACCCCAGATCATGTAGCTGCTCAACATCTTGTTTTTCAATGGCATCTGGTGTTTTGATCGCCTTCATTACAAATGCCACCATCGCCCTATCCTTGTCATCCAGAGGTGCCTGAAGAGGATCTTTTTCCATTTTAGCAATATCATCCTCTGATAATCCCTGCATACTCAGCATGTTCCTATTAAAGTCCATACAGAAAGCGTAATCATATTGTTGGGCCACCAGATAGCGTATACTTGAAAGCAACCCAAATCCCAAATTCGGATGCTGGGAAAAATGTTGAGCCGATTGCCAATACATATCCAACAGCCAAGGGCTGGCACTTGCCAGCTGCAGCGGAGCAGGAATTATGCCGGCATTTTCCTTCATGAAGTCATAAATCTCCTTAGCTTGACCTTCTGCCTTTTCGGGTTCAATTGTTTGAATGAGAGCCATCGTTTTCTCCTTTGTTGTATTGGGTTGTTTGAATTATAAAAGAGATGCAGAGATCGTTCACTTTACTTTTTTTGATGTCCGCCTTCAGCCGTTTTTATTGCAAAATTTTTATGATCTTATTATCCTCAAAAACGAACTTGTTGGGCTCAAATATCGGATCGTCTAACTGCAGATAAATTGGAAGAATGGGGGTCAGATCTTTGGAATTGCCATTTTCTCGATTTGGGCCCGGATTCGATGAAATTGTTTCTTTAATTTGCGACTTGAATTCAATTTAGTTTTCAGAC
>CACVKW010000904.1 GCA_902749685.1 Olavius sp. associated proteobacterium Delta 1
ATTAACAACCACCCTACATATAAGGAGGATTTTTTTCAATGACTCGTATTATTACTCACTTTATGACTCATTCTAAACCCGTTTTTGGACAAGAGTGAAA
>CACVKW010000905.1 GCA_902749685.1 Olavius sp. associated proteobacterium Delta 1
CTGGTTTCTGGATCCTGGATGTCGTTGAAATTCACCGACAGTGTACTGTTAGATATCCAGCATCAAGTATCAAGCATCCAGCATCTGCCCGGAAAAAGCAACGATCTCAGACATAACGGCCAGGCTAGATGACAAGAA
>CACVKW010000906.1 GCA_902749685.1 Olavius sp. associated proteobacterium Delta 1
ATTTTCTGTCCCTGAAATTGCAATAGACATTCACAAACAGTTTTCATCTAATGTGTCGGCAATTTCCGGTCCAGAAAATACCGCTTAACTCAAATATTAGCCACAGGATTATTATGAAAAATACGACACGACTCAAAATTATAATTTCCTGCGCAGGGCTGTTGATTTTATTAGCTCGCTTAATATGGCCAATGATAAAAATAGATGCGATTAGTTTAGGCCTTATTATTGTAGCAATTTTGCCATGGCTTTCATCCCTAATTGAAAGTGCAGAATTTCCCGGAGGATGGAAGATTAAATTTCATGATATGGAGCGAGCCGGTGCCAAGATAACCGCTGAAGAAGAGATACCCTCCACAACAAGCACAACCACGACTACAACAACAACGCTTCCGCCGGAAGCTTTAGAAAGCAAAACAAATCAACCTTTTTTTGATGTGAGAGATCGAGATCCAAATCTAGCTCTAGTTGGATTAAGAATTGAAATTGAAAAAAGAATAAGAGCCATGGCTAAAATTGAAGGCTTAGATACAAACCAACCATTATCAAAATTATTACGAGAGTTAAATCACCGAGGTGTATTAACCCAAATGGTATTTAGCGGACTGCAAGATATTGTATCAGCAGGTAATCAGGCAGCTCATGGAGCTAAAGTTGAACCTTCTGTCACTGATTGGGCGTTCCATATTGGGACAAGTATTCTTGCAGCAATGGATAGGAAAATCGAGGCATATAGGTATCACATTGAAAGAGTGGGCTAACATCACCATTCACAAGGACTCGCAGGGGCGGGCCGCAAAAGCTATGGCCTAATTTGTGGTTTAAGGTGCATTAGCGAAGTCTGCATACCCTGCTTTCCTGTGATGGTGGGCGTTATGCAGTCATGCGACTTTTATACTCCTGATCCTCAAACAACACCAAAGTAATGGAGCTTGAAGGTATGAGGAAATGTACAGGAAATAATACCCGGGAGTGGGGATTTGATGCAATTTTTAATGTAAAATGCACAAATTGCGGAAATTTAATTGAATTCTTTAAGGATGAGATAACAAGAAACTGTCCTAAATGCAAAAAATCAGTCGTTAATGATCGTAAAGACTATGGTTGTGGGCAATGGTGTTCATCTTCGTCATCCCATACGAGAAATTATTGCCCTAAATTTAAAAGGTCAAAAGATCGATTTTACGGGCACAATATTGCATAACAAGACGGTTTCACCTGATCGCCGGGGCCTTGCCGTTTTGGAAGTTTCTTTGTTTTGAAAATCCTATGTGTTTTACAAGTTTGTTGGAAGCCCCTGCGCCAGGTGAACCGCAGCGTTATGATGCTATATAATAAATACGAACATTTCATTTTGAAGGAGCGGTTGTCATGAGCATGGAAACTTTACTAAAAATCAGGGAAATGGGGAAAGAAATAAAGAGGAAACGCCAAAATGAAGCAGTAGATTTTGAATATATGACCGCTCCTTGCGGGTTGCCATGTTTTGAGTGTTATCTTTATTTGGCACAGTTTGACTAGGAAATGGCAGAAATGATAGCAGGGGTCCATAATCTTTCCACAGATGAAATCAAATGCAAAGGATGCAGGGCTGAAGATGGTCAATGTGCCCATCTTGCCATGGAATGCAGGGTTTACAAATGTATTGAAAAAACTGATATGAAGACATGTGCTGAATGCAAGGATTTTCCATGTGAATATCTCCATCCTTACAGTGACCAAGCCATGAAACCTCACAATACCAAAGTCTTCAATCTTTGCCGCATAAAAAACATAGGTATTGAAAAATGGGCAAAAGAGGAGGCAGGCGATATTCTTGACAAATATTTTTATGGTACTTGGTCCTTATAACAAACTTGGGAGCAAGGGCTCAAAATAGCATAACCTAGCCTTTCAGTCCGACTCGCTTCGCTCTCGGCTGAAGGCCGCGTTCGCCGCCTCAATAAATTTTAAGAGAGTAATTTGAAGCCTGGATCAAAAGATAAAAAATTACAAATACTAATCTCAGGAGAAGAGCTTTCAGAATTACAGCGGCACACCTGGCAAATGGCCGAAGCCTTTGGCCTTGATAGACGAATTGAAAACTATCAAGGAAAACGGCCTATTGGTCTATTTAGCTGGGACTTTGATTGTCTTCTTGCGGTAATCGAAGATGCATTAGACGACCCAAAAGAATACCCAGACAAAAACGAATCTGGATATAAAGCGTTAAAAAGTCTGTTTGTACGTCTCAAAGGTGAATATCGTAAATTTGAATAGAGGAAAAATCCAAAAAACTATCGAATTAATCGCTTACAGCGAACAAGCCAGTGGAGCAGACGGCGTGAAGATCGCTGTTTTACGTAAAGGCCATGCAAGCTTGGTCTGAATTTGGGCCGCTGCTCACCGGCAACGAACCCCGCGGTGAGATGCAAAGTTAGGCGCAATTAGAAGGGCGCTTTCTGATAAAACATGACAAGAAAAGTTATTATTTCGCAGTCTGCATTAAAA
>CACVKW010000907.1 GCA_902749685.1 Olavius sp. associated proteobacterium Delta 1
ATTAACAACCACCCTACATACAAGGAGGATTTTTTTCAATGACTCGTTTTACAACTCATTATATGACTCATTCTAAACTCGTTTTTGGACAAGAGTGAAAAATTATATCTTTAATGATCTCGATTACTGTGACCGCATCTGTCACAGGTGTTTGATAATATCCTCCAGCAACGGAGGAAATATCATGAACACCGATCAAATAAAACTGAAACCAATGACAGAAGATCAGCTTGAATTTATCAAAAAAGAGATAAAAAAAACCTATCTGTTTCTTATTGGACACACCGTACATGATCCGCAGGTAATCGAGGTCATGAAATTATCTGCCCTGGCTGATGTGCAAAGAAGATATGAAACTGGGGAGCCGTGGTAAGAAGATAAATTGAGCAAATTTGCAAATAGGGATCCCAATTCAAACTGCTCATATATCGCGCGCGCGTAATGGTGTTCCGAAATTGCATATCAATGATAATCTTTTATGCTGAAAAACAACCTATTTTTATCCCATTTTTGGCGCATTTCGTCGTTTTTTCACGATTTCTTAAAAGTTGCTGCTTTTGAATTTTCGATACATATCTGAAAATCCAAAAAAACCTATAAAATCAATGTAGATATGCACCATTCAAAAAACGAAAAATGGCTGAAATCTCGGTGCCGGTATTCCAAATTATCGACTTACCCCGGATTACCATCCCCCCGGCCCATGCCCGATGGTCAATTAATATTGAAACTATGTGTGTGCAGGGCGATTCCCTATAATGGCGATAAACAAATTCTTAAACCTAATGCTTTGGCATAACGTGCCGATAGTATACTCAGTTTCATATCAACCATTTTTTTCTAACATCAACCTTTGGGATGGAAAATCTTAAAAATTATAATGTCGAACAAAGTACCAGTGGTCATAAAACGATCGACTCGATAGAGGATTTTAATAAACTTCTCAAACGCTTTCCAAATGATCCCGCGCTTCTGAGAGCCTCGGCAGATCTGATGAAAAACAAAAATATGCCAAATGAGGCTGCTTTATCCTATAGTAAGGCCGCAACGTTATATCTGAAATCAGGAGATCTTCTGCCGGCAATAGTTTCGGTAGTTTATTCATGGCACATTGAATTGCCTTCCTACCAAGAAGTAAAACTTTTTCTATCAGCCATGCGTGACGATAGCTTTCCGAAAACACCGCTAAAAGTTTTCTTTGAAAATCTATCAAACCCGGAAGTTTTGAATGTGGTGATGAATTTTAAAAATATTTATTTGCCAGCGCAACAACCAATTCACAGGGTAAACGATACACAGGATAATCTTTATTTTATCGTTTCCGGCTCCTTAAGAGAAGTTTGTTATCATCCGGTAGAAAAAAAAGAGGAGCCTGAAGTTAAGCAAACTATTATCAATTTATCCGCTGACGATTCAATTGGTGATCTTAATCCACTCGAAGAAAAAAAAGTATGCCACACGGATGTTGTAACTATTTCACCGGTTGAGCTTGTAAAAATATCCAGGGAAGCACTGTTGCAGATAAACAAAAAATTCCCAAATATTGAATCAGGAGTGCAGGCCATTAATGTAATTCGATCAAAGTCCCAATTAGAAAATCAATTGAAAAAAAATCGCAAGGGCATTAGGCAACATCTTGAAAAAAAATTGACCATTGAGATACATCCCCAATCATCTGAATATTTTCCGATCATACTTGAGGGCTATTCTACGGATTTCTCTATTGGGGGAACCTGTGTCATTTTGGACGCAAAGGATGTGAGTGTTGCAAAAAGCGTTGCGTCTTTTAGCAAGACTATTAAAAACTCTAAGGTAAAAATCAGTTTTCCCAACGAAGGTCTGGAACTCAGGGTATCCGGGAAAATTGCCTGGACTAAGGAGATTGTTTTTCCAAGAGAAAAAACTTTAGCACTCGGCATACAGTTTCAGAACCTATCGCCTAAATTGCGTGGAATGCTATTTGTATTTGCTGATAGCTCCAAATAGAAATAATTCTAATTTTAAGCCTTTATTTTTCTTATATTAAAGTAGATTTACCTTTCATACTTGAAATGAATCCATTAATGCAGATGAAAGCCTCCGGCTCGCCCGCCATGTCGGGTCTTAGCAGAAAACGAAACCCAAAGGATGAAAATTATTCGGTGAACTCAGTGACAGACTTGAAGAAAGTCGGGTCTGTGTCGAGTAATTTAATTTCTCCACAGTAACCACAGAAGTCATTCTCGAAATTCTATATACTGATCACCCGCTTGACAACATTTGGCAACATAACCATCTTTATTATCAGCTAATTTGAGCGTTTCAATTTTTAAAGAGGTTCGGTTATGCATCCACCCGTCAGATATCTTAGCGGCATTTGCACCATTACCCTATTCTTCTTAATCCTGTGTCCTCCAATACCGGCCAAAGAATACCAATGGCAGAATTACAGCGAGCCATTAAACGAAGAGATCCGTGTCGCAACCGGTGTGGATGTCATCGTAAACCTGCCGGGTTCACTGCTGGCGCAGATCAAGGAATTGAAAATAGTTGTTGAACATTTAGGAGTCGGCAACGATGGCAGCGGAGAACTGCGCGGTTTTTTGTCCGTCAACAGTCAGTCTCTCTGGAAGAGCTATACATTTGGTAATTCAAAATTCACTGAGGAACCCATTACGCTCACCATAAATGCCAAGGATCTGAAACCCGGGCACAACAAACTGCGATTCAGTTCCCAGCGCAGTGGCAACACCGTCCGGGGATGGTACACCATCACCGCGATGCGATTCGATCTGCCGCATACGGCAAAGATCGATCGGCCGGCCGCCAGTCAACCCACCGCCAGTAAGACTGAAGCAGAAGACATTTCAACGTCAAACCAACCGGTTGTAACCGGCACCCGGACTACCGGCATTTCAACCACGAACACCACGGATCAGACCCGTGCACCTTCGGATACGTCCGCAAAAAAAATAGCCGGGTTCAGCACCAAGGATTTCGGCACCTACCAGGCCCTGGTCATCGGCAACAATGACTACCAAAATATTACCCGGCTTAAAACTGCAGTGGGTGATGCCAGGTCGGTCGCAAAGCTTCTGGAGAAGAAATACAATTTTAACGTATCGCTGCTGCTGAATGCGACGCGGGCCGATATATTTCGATCAGTTGCTCAAATGCGCCAAAAGCTCAAGCGTACGGACAATCTGCTGGTCTATTATGCCGGCCACGGCAACATCGACAAGGAAACCCAGCGCGGCTACTGGCTGCCGATTAATTCCGATCGTTCGAACAAGGCCAACTGGATCGCCAATGAAGATATAACCAGTGAACTGAAAGCCATCAAAGCCAAGCATGTTCTGATCATCGCCGATTCATGCTATTCGGGAACCCTTACCCGCGGTCCGGATGTCAGCACAGTACGGTCCGGAACTGCCGAAGAATGGGTTCGCCGCATGGCCGCAAGGCAATCGCGCACCGTGCTCACTTCCGGTGGTCTGGAGCCGGTATTGGATGCAGGCGGAGGCCAGCATTCCGTATTTGCCGAGGCTTTTTTGCGCACACTAAAGGACAACGATCAAATTATTGACATGGATTCGCTTTACGAAAGGATTCGGCGACGGGTGGTGTTGAATGCCCGGCAAACGCCGTTATACTCGGATATCAGGTTCGCCGGCCACGATGACGGTGACTTTGTATTTGTTCCCCGTTAAAAATTGGGATATGAAAAATGGATAACCAAATCGTTTTTATAATATATCTGACCGTTTTTCGACTGGCAATTGTTACGGCAGGCATCACCAGTATTTTTCTGGGCTACAAACTTTTTGTACGGGGTGTTTTTACCGGGACCGGCGGTAACACGGAGGAAGGCCAGAACGTGTCGGCCGAAATCGCAGGCGCTAAATTTACTTTACGCAATGCCGCCCCAGGAACCTGTTTCGCCTTATTCGGTGCAATCGTGATTGCGGTTATGTTCATGACGGGTGGACCGGAGGGGACATTTGAAGTTCCTGAAACAGGAGGTGCCAAAACCACCTTGAGGGGGGATGAAGCCACCCGAATCCAATCCCATGTCGAGCTGGCCCTGCAGCAACTGAAACGCGGGGCATCCAATCAGGCAAATCTGAGCGCTTACAAAGGATTGCAGCTGCTGGCACCGCAATTAAATGACTATGCCTGGGTTTTACTGAAAACCAGCCCCGAAGCACCGTTAGCAGGGTTGCTGGCGGAATCTGCAGTCGATATCAACCCGCATGATCCGAATTTTTTGCACACCCTGTCGGAAGTCCAATTTTACAACGGGGAGAAAAAGGAGGCCATAAAAACGCTTACCAAAGCTCAGGCAATACATCCGGCTTTCACCGACCAGCTGGCAAGATGGCGTTCGCAGGTAGATGTCAAATGACAGAGGATAATGAAGTCGGAAGTCGGAAACCATAAACCTCCTGCCCGCAACTACCGTCTACCCCAATCCCTGCACCTTATACCTTGCACCATCTATCCGCTGCCTTCAACACCATTATTTTTATCTTTGGCCGTGCGCCGTGCGCCGTGTGCCGTGAGCCGTGCGCCGTGCGCCTGCCACATCTCCCATCACCGCCCTATTTTTTTAAGCACCTGACTGCCCTCCCCTTTATCCATATCATCCAGCGCAAAGCCAAGGGCTGCCTCCAGCAGGGTGGATTTGTTATCGATAGCCACACCAGCCAGCTTCAGTTCATGAAACTTGAGGGTAAAGCGGTTGAGGATGTTCACTGAAAGATAAAAGCCGGCTTTCTTTTTGACGGCCATTTCAACTGCCTGGCCGATTTTGGCTGCTGCCCCGGATGAGGTGGCGGGTTCGTCTTCCGGCGAACCTTGCGGGTATCCCGTGGCGGTTTCAACCGGGTCCAACCCATCCTCACCGAAAAAATCAGGTGTCTTTTTCCTGTCGGTCGCCATGGTTAATAATCCTCCTGATTAAATTTTGATAATCACGGGCACCGCGCGCGCGCGCGGCGTATTCAAATATAGTCTGCCCGTGGGTCGGGGCCTCGGATAATCGGACATTGTAGTGAACCGGATCACATATTTGCCGCCCGAAATATTTCTTAAGCTGGCTAAAAATATCATGACTGTGACGTGTCCGTCGATCGTACATGGTCGGCAGTATGTATTCGAGTCGCAAATCGAGGTTTATCTTCTGAGCGGATTGCAGATACTTGAAAAACGTTTTCAATCCCTGCAAAGAGGGGCCCTGCAGTGCGACCGGACACAACACCTCGGTTGCCGCCATCAGGATGTTGACGCTAAGCACATCCCAGCCCGGTGCGCAGTCGAAAATCAGAAAATCCAATGCACCTTCTTTGGGAATGAGTTTTTGGGCCAGAACAGTTTGCCTGATCTCCCGGGGCTGCTCCCCCAGCCAGTTTTTCAATTCCACCAGCCGGATACCACCGTCCAGCATCCATAAATTCTGACGGCATGGATGAATCGTATCATTTCTGGCAATAAATTGACCGTTTTCAAGACGCTCAGTTATGAACTCATATAGTCCGCAATTTGGTTTTTCACCCAAAAATTTAGCAACCTGTCCCTGGGTATCGCAATCCACCAGCAATACCCGTTTTCCCATCGAAGCAAGTCCGTGGGCCAGATTCACGGCAGTTGTGGTCTTTCCCACACCACCTTTGGCCATGGCAACAGCAATTTTTCGCATAAGGGAGATTCCTATTCTTATTTTCTCGAATTCTTCTATTCGCATATTATAGAATTCTTCTGTAATTTGCAAGAAAAGATTTGCAAATTAGATATTATTATTAATTTGAATAAGTTATCTAGAGATTTTGGATAATGGATTGTGAAAGTACACGAACAGAGGATACTGAAGTCGAAAATCGGAATTCGGACCCGCCTTAGTCCGATAAGGCAGGACTATAGCGCAGCAAGCATGCGGAAGTGGGAAAAAGGCGAAGGTGTAAAGTTGTGAAAAAGAAGAATCGAATGCGGAAACCGATATTATAAGGCTACCCGCAGAACGTATAGTAACGATTGAATATTTAAATAATTTTTCCCGTTTTATAACAGGACGGAGCGGGGCGACAACCACAAATATTCAATCTTCAAACTTCAATTTTCAATTCTTCATATAAGGCGAATCCAGCTTAGGATATAGTTCTCCAAATCCAATATCAGTACTGATCTGGTAGTACCTCCCCATCATTTATGCCCTGTCAGATAGTTGTGGTCCAAACGTCCCTCGATAATCGGCAGTGATTCGAGAATTGGTGGTTTGAAGCCAAATATGTATTCTATAAATAAAGTGGCGATGCGATAAGTCGCTCCCCATAAAATTTCTGCATCGCCGTCAGTCTGAAAATAAAAACAGGGATAGTCCTGTCCTGAATTTGATGATTGTTCATTCGCGCGGGTTTGTAGGCAGAGGCGATAGCGACGATAATTGGCGGCATCCAGCAATTCCCGTAACGGGATATAGACAATCTTGTCCACCTCCCAGTTCGGGAAAAATCTTTTCTGCCGCTGAACCCAGGCGACCATCGGGTAAATAACCCGGCGGAACATCACCAGAGGCTGCGGCGGCAACGGCCCCAGAAATTTGACGCCAAAAGGATTTAACCGCATTTCCTCAAAGCTTTCCCGCAAACCGGTGGCCCAGAAAAGGGATAGAAGCCTGGCGGTTTGCGGATGCGCGTATTTCCACTGGGACCAATATTTCCAGCGGCCAAGGGACGTGGCCGGCAGGGAAAATAATTTCGCAAGGTGTGAATCAAGGCGGGGCGTGACACTTCCGCCGGGAAAACACAGATCCCCGGGCTGTCTGACTTTTAACGATCGTTTGTTTAAAATAAGGCAGGGCTCGGTGTGGCTGTTTTTATTATTGCCCCGTGGTCCCAGCAGCAATAACACACCGGCGGCAGCCTCGGCATCAATCGACTGAGCGGATAATAGGTTATTTTGGCCGGCTTGAACATTAAGCACCCGGATAATGTGCTGAACCAGGGTCGTGTCGTTCGCTAAAAGTTGCTGCATAGCCTCTTATGCCATTTTTTAGCCGGACAGACAAGACTCGATCCTCCAGGCGGGTTGCGGGGAGTTGCATTATTTGTGCAAGCTGACTGGCCGGAGGCCAGAAACCAGCTAAATTTGCTTTGCGATATCCTGAAATGGGACTATTAATTATAAAACGATTAGAAACTCCCCCGTTGCTTTTTCAATGATAACCATCTTGTCAAGGAGTGGGATTGCAGGTATAGTGGTGGTTATTGAAGCGGTTATTCCAGGCGGTCAAATCAACGAAAAAACCAGTAAAACAGGTGAATTCATATGGCCAATCGAAAATTGTATGATCTGATTATCATCGGCGGCGGACCCGCCGGTTTATCCGCTGGAATCTATGCCTTGAGGGCTTCGATGAGAACAGTTCTGATTGAAAAAGGAGCGCCCGGCGGACAGGTAACATTATCCGCCGAGGTTGAAAATTACCCTGCAATCAAAAATAAAAGCGGATTTGAACTGGCCCAAAGCTTCCTTGAGCATGCCCAGGACTATAACCTGGAAGTTCTGCCCCAGGAGGTGAGCGCCCTCGAGCCGGGCCTTGACTTTCACACCGTCCGTCTCAACAGTGACGAGGTATTAAAGGCGCACGCAGTCATCCTCGCCACCGGCGGTTCACCACGCAAATTGAGCATCCCGGGCGAAGATGATAATTATGGCAAAGGCGTTTCGTATTGTGCAGTCTGTGATGGATTTTTCTTTAGAAATAAAACCGTCGTGGTCGTCGGGGGTGGCGATACCGCAGCTGAAGAAGCCCTTTACCTGGCCAAAATTACAAAAAAAGTTTACCTGGTCCACCGCCGCAATACCCTGCGCGCCAGTATGATTCTGCAAAAGCGTTTGGAAGCGGATCCCAAAATCGAAATTTTATGGAATACCGTAGCAAAGGCTATCAGGGCCGAGGGGGATGAAGTCTGTGCGATGGATCTGGAGGATACTTATTCCGGCGGAAAACGTGAATTAAAAACAGACGGTGCGTTCATATTCATCGGTTTTGAGCCGAATAACCAGCTGGTGCCGGCCGGAACCAGAATGAATGCGGACGGTTATGTAGTGACGGATGAAAAATGTGAAACCAACCTTGATGGGATCTTCGCCATTGGCGACTTGCGGGAAAAATATGCCCGGCAAATTGTGCTTTCGGCTGCCGACGGATGCACGGCCGCTTTAGCCTCAGCCCATTATGTCGAGATCAAAAGAGCGGCGGGACTTTAGAATTGAAGATTGAAGATTGAAGATTTGCGGAGGTCGCTGCGCTCCATCATTGAATAATTATGAAATCAGCAGGGTACCTTTAGGTGATACGACACAGCCGGTGTATTCAAATACAGAAAATCAATTGAAATCCATAACCTATGTCTGGTGACTTGCACCCCGTAACTCGCAACCAATTCCGGCACCTTCTTCTGATGGGTTTCTGCCATAATGCGGCTAGGCATAAAAACGATATAATTCCTCAAATATTCAATCTTCACTATTCAATAACCCTACACCACCCCTTGATCCAGCATCGCCTCCACCACCTTCACAAAGCCCGTGATATTCGCCCCGTTGGCATAGTTGCCCGGAGTTCCATATGCCTCAGCAGCGTCCAGGCAGGTGTGATGGATCTGTTTCATAATAATTTTAAGTCGGTTATCGACTTCCTCTCCGAGCCAGTTAAGACGCATGCTGTTCTGAACCATTTCAAGACCGGAGACAGCAACCCCGCCGGCGTTGGCAGCTTTAGCGGGGCCATACAGCATGGGTTTGTCTAAAAAAATATCCGTGGCCTCAGGAGTGCAGGGCATATTGGCGCCCTCGCAAACCAGTTTGATATTGTTATTGATCAGGTTGTAGGCGTCTTTTTCGCTGACCTCGTTCTGGGTGGCACAGGGAAAGGCACATGCCGCTCGGTGGCTCCAGAGGGGATTGTAATCCAGGTTGTGATCAACTGCCATATAAACAGCACCGGGATATTTATCCGCGTATTCCTGAATCCTGCCGCGCCTGATATTTTTCAACAATTTGACATAAGCCAGCTTGTCTTTATCGACACCTTCCGGATCATGAATATACCCGGAAGAATCAGAAAGCGTAATCACTTTTGCACCAAGCTCGATTAATTTTTCCGCTGTGTGCTGGGCCACGTTACCGGAGCCGGATACCAGACACTTCTGGCCTTCAAAAGCCATATTGCGCGTGGCAAGCATTTCGGCGGCAAAGTAGACACAGCCGTAGCCGGCAGCCTGGGCACGAATCAGGCTGCCGCCCCAGTTCAGGCCTTTGCCTGTCAATGCACCGGTAAACTCATTGCTCAATTTTTTGAACATGCCAAAGAGATAGCCGATTTCTCTTGGACCGACCCCGATATCACCGGTAATGATATCCGTATTCACACCAATATGAAGATAGAGTTCAGTCATAAAATTCTGACAAAACCGCATCGTTTCATCATCAGACTTACCTTTGGGATCGAAGTCGGAGCCGCCGGCGCCGCCACCCAGCGGCAGGGTCGTCAAAGCGTTTTTAAAGACCTGTTCAAATGCCAGAAACTTTAATATACTCTGGTTTACGGAGGGATGAAAACGCAACCCACTTTTGTAGGGTCCGATGGCGCTGCTCATTTCCACACAAAACCCGCGATTAACGTTGACGCTGCCTTCATCATCCAGCCAGGGAATACGAAAGGAGACGATCCGCTCCGGTTCGACGATTCTGTCTAAAACTGCGGCCTGACGGTATTGTGGATTTTGATCCAGCACCGGCTTGACACTTTCTAATACTTCCATCACGGCTTGATGAAATTCTCTCTCATGTGGATCTCTGGCCTTTATGGTTTCCAGAATTTCTGACATGTTTCCTTTTCCCTTAGGCACTTGTTTGCGCATTAATGGCCAATGCCTGTCAATGCTGCCGAGTGCTTTGATGGATGGTGGGTTTCAGGTGTCAGGGTTGAGCAACTTTGATGCCCGACACCCGAAACAACGTATGCGACACCCTAAGACTGAAATCATCTTTGCCGATCAAACTGACGGGTTCGGCTACCAGCCCCGGCGCTGACACCTGAATACCTTCTTGCCGGATTATGATTTCATATAAACACCCTTCTGTACCGCTTTGATCTTACCTTGTTTTTTTAGCTTGTAGACTAAATTGGAAACTTTTTTCTGGTCGTACCCTGTCTTGGCTTTAATAGCCGCGGTATTGACGCCTTTTTTGGAGCGGCTAATTAAATTCAACACTGTATCAACTGCTGAAGTCGGTTTGGCTGCTTTCTTTCGGTTGACTTTGGGTGTCGCCTTTTTAGCAGGCTTTGCTTTTTTACTAACCGGCTTTGCCGTTTTCACAGGTGCTGACTGTTTTTTACTTTTTGCCTTACCGGCGCTTTGGGTTTTAGTCGTTTCTTCAACCTTTTCTGCAATTGCTTCAACACCCTGCGCCAGAGTCTTAAGACCATCAGATACCAAGTTTAAAAGCTTTTGTACTTCCTTCATCGATTACCTCCTTTTTTATTATTTTGATAAACACTTAAAGCCCTTTTATTAGTTTGTCAATTATTTTGACAATCGCCTTGATATCACGTCTAAGGCTTTGGAGATCCCGTTTGATTATAATTTCACGCTGCACCCCATTTAATTCGGATATTTTTTGATCAGCCGGCATTTTCTTAATGCGATACTCCAGTTTAAGTGCATCACGCTTTGGCATTACCGGGCTGATATCAACTAACTCAACTGGTCTTCGCGCTCTAGTATACTTGGCCCCCTTGCCTGAATTGTGTTCTTTCAGTCTGCGATAAACATCATTGCTGATCCCACAATATAAGGATTTATCAGAACATCGAACCAGATATACAACCCAGTTGTTCTCGCTCATATAGTTTTTTTTTGTTCAGGAAATACTGTTTGACCTTTTATCCATAAATATTGAATATGCAATCCACCATATTCAATACTCCGCCGATCCGGGTTGGGTATGCGCCACGGCTCTACCAGAGCAGTGGGCTGATTTTTGTTTTCCCCGCAAACCTTAAAGGCAATGGAAGCTGACCGTTTTTACCAATAGCGATATCTTGAGCATGGAAATTAGAAATCGAAATGCCTAATAATCTGACTTTCCTAGCCCCGGCTTCGGTTTTGGACAACAATGGTTTAATAAATTTCATAATAACCGAGGCCGTATCAGCCGGTTCCTCGATGGTAACGCTGCGCGTGATGCTTCTGAAATCAAAATATTTAATTTTAAGCGTGATCGTTTTTCCTTTTGCATCGCGCCGGATTAGTAGGTGCTCCAATTTATCAGCAATGTTTTCAAGTATTTACAGCATTTGATCCGTATCGTCAATGTCCTCGGGCAGCGTGGTTTCCTTACCGATCGATTTTCTTATCCGGTTGGGCTCAACGGGTCGATCATCCTTGCCATGGGCAATATTGTAAAAATAGTTTCCTGACTTGCCAAAGATTTGAATTAATTTTTCCTTCTTATATTTTTTAAGATCGGCGCCGGTTTTAATTCCAAACCCAATCATTTTTTCTTCGGTAACTTTCCCAACGCCAAAAAATTTCCTGATCGGCAGACGATCAATAAAACTAGCGGCCATCTCAGGGGTGACGACGGTTATTCCATCCGGTTTATTGATATCAGATGCCACTTTAGCAAGGAATTTATTAAATGATACACCGGCAGACGCCGTCAGCCTGCCGGTGCGGGAATAGATTTGATTCTTTATTTCCTTTGCAATCAGGGTAGCTGAAACCATCTCTTTGAAATTCTCGGTAACATCAAGGAATGCCTCATCCAGGGATAATGGTTCAACCAGATTGGTGTATTCATGAAATATTTCTCGTATCTCGGATGAAACCGCTTTATAGACATCAAATCTTGGGCGGATGAAGATTGCGTCAGGGCAAAGTTTGTAAGCTGTAGATGAAGCCATGGCAGAGTGGATGCCAAATTTACGGGCTTCATAAGAGCATGCCGCAACCACCCCTCTATGGTTTGGATCACCGCCGACAATTACCGGCTTTCCTTTAAGTTCAGGCGTATCCCTTTGCTCCACCGATGCATAAAATGCATCCATGTCTAGATGGATTATTTTGCGGAGTTGCTGCATAAAGTTATTTCAGAAATTGTAATTAGCTCTAAAAATGAGCTAATTTTTTGGACACTATTCATATTTATTTACGCCAAATTGAGGGATTCAGGAATTGAGGAATTGAGGGATTAAAGGATAAATCAATTTATAAAAAAAGATAGAATTCCTTCAATTCCTAAATTCCTCAATCCTTTAATTAAATTAGATCCGTGTCCAATTTGCATGCAATTCCGCGATTTATAAAGGTTCCCATACATTTCTTCAGACTGAATGACGAGATCTGTATTTTCGCATGGGTCGCCAATTTAGGCTGAAAGCATGGTTTCCTTGAGGAAAAAGCTGGAAATCAAGGCCACCAATCCACACGCAAAAAGCACCAGAAAGCCATACCGGAAACCTGAGAAGGCAAATCCGCCGGAAGGGGTAAGTCCCTGACTGTCCAGCACAGTCCCCAGCAGGACCTGAAAAACAGCACCACCGAGAAAGGGGAAAAAATTGACCAGCCCCGTGGCAGTCCCTGCGATGGAGACCGGAAATAGTTCCTTGTTCGTGGTAAAACCGATGGTGGCAACCGCCCCCGCAAAAATTCCGATCCCCAGACAGATGAGATAAAGCAAAACAGCAGGGATGCTCTGGATGGAAAAATAAAGGGTACCGGTAATCATGCAAGTTAAAACGCTGGTCAGAATCAGAACCGGTTTACGGGCCCTAAACAGGTTGTTGGACAGATAGCTTAACAAGGGGCTGCCCACAATCATACCAATGGCCGCCATGGATAGGATATAGCCGGCCTGGGGCTTGCTCAGGCCGTAAATCTGCATCAAAAATGGGCCGCCCCAAAGACCGATGAAAGAGAAGAAAATGGCGAAAGTAAAAAAGAACCAGCTTGAAAGGGGCCAGAAATGAGGCCGGGATAAAACCATTTTCACCCCTTGTATGAGGGGAATGGGTTCCTGTGCGGGTCCTGCTGGATCGGATAAAGAAGGCCATCCTTTGTCCGCCGGCCGGTCGCGCACAAAGACCCAAACCAGGGCACCCAGAGCCAGGGTGAAAATTCCCACCAGCACAAAAGAGTGACGCCAGCCGATCCAGTTGCTGATATACGCAAGGGGAGTGGCAGCGCTGTATGACCCGATTCCACCCATGGCCATGAGAATTCCGGTCATCATGGCAAATTCTTTAACCCGAAACCACTCTGCCAGAACCTTTAATGTCGGCACAAATAGCATGGCCACGCCCACCCCCACAATCGTGCGTCCCACAATGGCCGCATAGACGTTAGGAGCCATTCCCAGCACCACCGAACCGGCAAACGCGACACAGAAAAACAGGCTGATCGTTTTGCGCGGTCCCCAGGAATCAGAAAGCAGACCGGCTGGAAGTTGCATCAGAGCATAGGGATAGAAATACGCCGAACCCAATAACCCCAGCAGTCCCCCTCCGGCAGACAGGTCGCGCCGCATATCTTCAGCCACCACGGCCGGACAGAGCCGATGAAAATAGACCATGACATATCCAAAGGATAGAATCCAAAAAATCAGCCATCGATATCGTAATGCTTTCTGCATCGCATCTGCGCTCATAAGCCCATTTTCCGTTCTATAGATTGAAGGTTCAGAGAATGGTTCAGAGAATTATACATAGCGCTAAAGTTGGGCCGCGGGGTCCGGCGGAATGGACCGAATTTTCAGCTTGTGCTATCCTGACATACCGTTGGAATTATGTCAATTGGGGAGGCGTGCGGGGAACTTCTTTAAATTGACAGACGGGCAGGTGAATCCCTTCTTGATTAAGATCGTCTTTCATCATGGCCCATGGCAGGTGACAATGATGCCGGACCACAGTTTTTCAAATCTATTCCACGACCATAGCGGAAAGAGCGAGAAGATCATTTTCAAAATAATCGGAAGCAGTGCCAGGCTTGCACATAAAACAAGTATTTTTCGGCGACCGTATTGAGCGCTATTGGCCTTGGAAAACGGCAGCCATGCGACTGTTGCCGAAATACATGCGAGGATGACAAAAACCCAAAAAATAGATGGTGTCACTATAATATTACCGGACGCGAATTATTGACAGTTTTTTGGAAGGAGAAGCGGTCGGGGGCTATCGCAGTAATGAGTGGATCTGATTGGCTGGCAACTAGCTCTGGCTCCAATCTTTTCTCACAATATCGTATGCTTTAGCCGCGAACCCGACCAGGGTGATTGCTGCTGACAATGCAACGGCTAATATAAGTATATCAAATCCAACCATTGTGCTGATTCCTTTCTTAATCATGTTTTGTTCGCGAAAATAATAATATCTAATTATAAATCGTCAAGTTGACTTAAGTCAAATTTAAAATGCCTCCTTATCGTGTATATAATGCTACAATGGATAATTGGCGCCTAGGCTGTCCGGAATAACTGTTGTAAAAAAAATGCCGCAGAAAGTAACATGGATAAATATCAAGACAAAAAAAAGTCCCCTAAAAGCAAACTAAACTGCTGGGAAGTCATGATGTGCGGTCGCGAGCGGGGAGGGAAAAACGCCGATGAACATGGCGTTTGTCCGGCAGCCGCCGACCGCTCCTGGGACGGAATTAACTCCGGCAAATGCGGCGGCCGAATCTGCTGGGCGGTGGCAGGTACATTCTGCGGGGGTTGCACACAGGGATCGTATGTCGAAAAACGGCCCTCCTGTCTAGACTGCGACTTTTATCAAATGGTGCAGGATGAAGAAGGGATGGCGAATCGGCAGACTAAATTCCTGCAATTTATCGTCCAGGAAAATCACAGCCCTTTCTTTGACAAAATGACCTACCGGCATATTAAAGCCGGCGAGCGTTTCGTGGTTCAGGGAGCGGTTGAGGATACGGCCTATATCATTCAGCGTGGTTCGTGTCTGGTCATCGTTGAAAAAAATGGCGAACTGCACCCGGTGGATCATTACGGTGAAGGGGATATCATTGGAGGATTGGGCATTCTGACCGGAGAACCTCGGCGTGCGCATGTTGAGGCGGAAACGGATATGGATCTCTGGATTATGACCAAAGGTCAATTCGATGAAATTGCTGACAAAGACCCCGACCTGTTGGATTTCATCACCGAACTGGTGGCAGATCGATTGGACAGTCGCCGGCCGACGGCCTATCGAACCATCGGAAAATATGTGACGACTGATATTATCGGACGCGGCGCTTTCAGTATCGTCTATAAAGGTCTGCACACGGGTCTGAATATGCCGGTGGTGATTAAAATGATGCGCCACGATATGACATTGTACCCGGATTTTTTGGAGAGCTTTCACAACGAAGCCAAAACCATCGCCAGCCTTTCCCACGATCATATTGTCAAGGTTTATGATTTCGATGAACGCTACAAAACGCTGTTTATCATCATGGAGTATTTAAAAGGTGACTCGCTCAGGGATATGATCTGTCACCTGAGGGTCATACCTCCGAAGTTGAGCGCCAATTTCCTGATTCAGATTTGTTCGGCGCTGGCATATGCCCATGGATGCGGCATCATTCATCGCGATATAAACCCGTCCAATATCATTGTTCAGCCCAATGATCGGGTTAAAGTTCTTGATTTTGGATTGGCATGTCCGCCAGGCACCGAGGATTTTTCGAATAAGGGGACGCCTTTCTACATGGCACCGGAACAAATCGACGGCGGGCCGGTGGACCCCCGAACCGATATATACGCCTTGGGGATTACCGCTTTTGAAATGGTAACCGGTAGGCGCCCTTTTCCGGAGGACAATGTAAAAGAGTTATTCGATTTGCACCTAACCCAAGATATAATGAACCCGGGGGAATTAAAGCCGGATATCCCGCAGCAACTGCAAAGGTTCATTTTAAAGTGTGCCCGATGCGACCCGGATCGGCGTTATCAGAATATGGATCAGGCGATGGCGGCCCTCAGACCGCTTATGCAGGATTTCAGACTGCCGGATGACAGTTTAGCGGCGGAGAAAGGAAAAATGTCCGCTATATTTTTAACCTATGAAGACAAAAATCAAGGGGAACTCACCCGGCTGGTGGAAGTCTTCAAAGAAAAGGCGCGGGAATTGGGTGTGGATGTTGCTATAACTGAAAATCAGGATTTATAGTTAGATCGCTTCGAAGGCAGGATAGATCCATTAGCACAGAAAAGCTGCGTATGAATAGACAAATCAATGACTTGCAAAATATCCAAATTGGTGGCAGGAAGTATATTGGCATCACTCATATTGGGCTCACCAGGAAATTAAATGAAGATCGGTACCTCATAAAGGACATGCAGGATAATTCGGTTCTGATCGCTGTAGCCGACGGTCTTGGCGGTGGTGTCGCAGGCGATTACGCCGCCGAAATAATCAGAAAAAAATTTGCGGACCTGAAGCAAGTAACCAAAAATAATGAACAACCAGAGTTGGATCAGCTTGTCAGGAAAATAGATCGCACCATTTACGCTGCAAGCCAAAGCATTCAGGACCTGGAAGGCACGGGCAGCACATTTGTTGGTGTACTGTTGCGCAGCGGATTGGCCCACTGGGTGCATGTTGGAGACAGCCGGCTTTATTTCCTGCGAGACGCAAAGTTGATCCAGGTGACCGAAGACCAGACACTGGCGCGATTTCTCCTGGAAGAAGGCGAAATTACACCGGACCAGGTGCCGACCCACTACTCGCGGCATGTCATGGATCAATGCGTAGGGTGCGGCTATTCAGAACCGGAAACAGGCAACCTGAAATTTCAGGCCGGTGATCTCCTGGTGCTTTCCACTGACGGTCTGCACAAGCAAATCCCTGGACCCACTTTAAATTCCATAATCAATGCCGCAACCGACCTGGAAACCAAAGCAAAAGCGCTGGTGAACGCCGCCCTTGACGCGGGCGGCAAGGACAATATCACCATCGTCATGGCACAAGTTTAGCCTGGCAGGGCTCAAACAAATTCCTTCCGACCCCGGCAGCCATTCTAATAAGAATTAAATAAATAATTATATATTGTTAAATATTATTCTTTATTTCTTTAATAAAAGTATACTAATTATCTTTATTGCAATTTTTATTAGAATAGTGTAATGTTCTGAGCATGGGGGAAAAGAAGGTATTTTCAACAAGCATTGATTTAAGCTGTATCAAGGAATTAAAGCACCTTGCGGTTGATACGGATAAGTCTCTGGGCCGTTTATTAGAAGAGGCCATTCGAGACCTCGTCGAAAAGTATAAGAAAAAGCTGCAAAACAAATAAAAAGTTTTGCAATTCCCATAATATGCCTAACGGTCATCGGGCAATTGTCGAATCACCATTAGCCTGATTTCTGTCATATCTTCCATGGCAAATTGAATCCCCTCACGGCCCAAGCCACTGTCCTTGATGCCGCCATATGGCATCTGGTCCGCCCGCCAGGAGGGAACATCACCAACGACAATGCCGCCCACTTCCAGAGTATCCCGGGCTTTGTTACCCTTATAGATATCCCTGGTAAAGATGCCGGCCTGCAGTCCAAAAGCGCTGTTATTGACCATATCCAGGGCCTCATCAAAATGGTCGAAGCCGGTCAGCACCGCTACCGGCCCAAATGCCTCCCGGGACCAAACCGGCTCATCGGTCGCAACGTTTTCCGGCAGGGTGGCCGACAGCAGGGCACCTTCTCTTTGGCCCCCACATCATAGCCGGGCACCTTTCTCCCTGGCCCGGTGGATCCAGGATTCCAGCCGAATTGCTTCTTTTTCCGATGTTAAGGGGCCGATAAATACCGTTTCATCTTTAGGGTCACCCATTTTCAGGGGCAAGTTAAACGGGGAGATAAAAGAGCAGGGGCCAAGCGGGACCCGTTGCCATATCGCCGTATAGCCCACGGTGCGGGGACTGCGGTCCAGCGGCAGGTATGTCCCGGAAAGCCGCACCGATTCAATGGGAAAGAAAATTCTGATGTTGCCGGAGAATGTAAAAGCGGCAGCTACAGTCCGGAAAGACACCTGATTATTTCACCTCAGAAAATTGTTTTTTTGACATTTAACGATTTATCATTATTCTCCATTTTATAACCGCCGCATAATATTCGGTTCAACGTTTTCTGAAAAAACCTTGCGGCGGTGATGCAGTATTTTCAGCTGTAATAATCGGGATTATTATTTTTGCTTGACCGACAACCCCAAAAATTATGGCTCGCGATGAGAGCCTTTCCTATAAATGGAGAACAAAATCATGGAAATACAATATACTCATAGGACTTTCTACAAGACCGTGAACGTAGATGGCCTGGATATCTTTTATCGGGAATCAGGCCCCAGGGATGCAAACACGATTTTGCTGCTGCACGGCTTCCCGACCTCATCTCACATGTTCCGGAACTTGATCCCGCTGCTGTCTGACAAATTCCATCTGGTGGCTCCGGATTATCCCGGCTTCGGCAACAGCTCGATGCCCGGCGTCGATAAATATGACTACACCTTTGACGGCATCGCCGAGGTTATCGACCGCTTCACGGAAAAACTGGAACTGCACAGGTATAGCCTTTATATGATGGATTACGGAGCTCCCGTAGGGTATCGCATTGCAGTCAAGCATCCGGAACGGATAGCGTCTTTAATTGTCCAAAACGGCAACGCGTATGAAGAAGGCCTGCGAGAATTCTGGGAGCCCATAAAAGCTTACTGGAAGGAGAAGTCAGAAAAAAACGCCGAGGTCTTAAGAAAAAGTTTGCTGACTGTCGAAGCGACCAAGTGGCAGTATACCAATGGGGTCCGCAACGCTGAAGCCATCGCACCCGATAATTGGATCCACGACCAGTTTTTGCTTGAGCGTCCTGGCAACAAGGAGATCCAGCTCCAGTTGTTCTACGATTATAGATCGAATCCTCCGCTATACCCCGAGTGGCAAGCTTACTTTCGCGAGTTTCAACCGCCGACCTTGCTCGTCTGGGGGAAGCACGACTACATCTTCCCGAAAGAAGGAGCGCATCCCTACAAGCGCGACATCCATAACATTGAGTTTCACCTACTTGACACCGGCCACTTTGCGTCGGAGGAGGACAGTGACAAAATAGCCTATCTGATCACTTGCTTTATGGCAAAACATACGGATTTCTTGGATAAGCATCCGGAATACAGGGAAATTTGTAGACTTGCAGCATAGGTCTTCTATATCAGCAAATTACATTATTGAATAAAAGCAATCGTTTCGGCTAAAGAGGCAACGTGACAGTAAATCATGTTGATGATTTCGAGTTCTTTTTCATGAAGCTCGTGGGAGCCGGCAGCGCAGCAGTCTTCGACCGCAATCACATTGAAGCTTTCATCCGCCAGGCTGCGGACGGTTGACGATACGCACTGGTCCGTAAAAATTCCCGCAACGATGACATTTTTTATTGCCATGTTGGCAAGAACCAGCCGCAGATTGGTGCCCGTGAGCGCGCTGTCGGTCGTCTTGGTGACAACGATTTCGTCATTTTTGGGAACAAGGTCAGCGACCAGCTGGGATTGATCGGTATCCTTGGGCATCAGCAGATAATTCCAGCCCGGTTTCTTCTGGCTGAGCGAACGGTCGCGGCCGTCTTCCTTTAAACAGGCGATGCGCGCAAACACCACCTCCACTTTTTTTTGACGGCAGGCTTCGATCAGCGAGACCGTGTTGGGAATGACAATAGAATTCATGCGCTCGAAAAAAGGCGCCCAGCGTTGGCTTTCTGCGGGAGCATCCGGAACCTGCATGTATTTATTCTGGATATCGATCACCAAAAGCGCGGTTTGGGCCGCATTCAAGATGATATCCTCGGGTTCGGGTGCCCCCTGGTAGTAGAATGAACGATACATTGATTTCCAAGACATGGTGTGGCTCCTTTCAGAATTTATTACCTGAATTTAGTTTTTGATCTAGACAGATCGATATAAATCCTTCACCCTACATACACGGCGCCCTGCATGACAGACGCGATATTGTAGTTAAATACCAACAATTTACCCCATAGTTGCATAAAATTTTGAAATCCAACTTAGCTGCTGCAATGAAGACCATTGAAAGTATTGACTGATCCTGGATTCTGGTTTCTGGATCCTGGATGTC
>CACVKW010000908.1 GCA_902749685.1 Olavius sp. associated proteobacterium Delta 1
GTACAACCTGATTTCTAAATCACTAATTTCCCGTTTATAACTGCCTGTTTTTATTAAAGGCAGTATTTGATTTTCAAATTATTTTGGACAGCAATGAGCCTCAATGAATGTGTATTCAGACCATCTAAAAATTCAATTAAGTATTATTATTCACACCTCAATATAAATAAAAATTAGGTGCTCAGAGATAAGATGAATTTAGCTATAAATGCAGTAGGAGAAGAATTACAAAGTAGTGCAGATTATTGCAGAACGGAAGGGATAGGAATAGAAATCACGGATTTCGCTTTCCCATGGAATCTTGATAGTGATCAACAGGAACTGATTGATAAACACATTAGAGCAGTCGAGGGGATACAGCCTATCGTAACTCATGGGCCTTTTTTCGAGCTCAACGTTGTGAGCTTTGATATGGCGATCAAAGATGTATGCAGACAACGGCATAGGGTATCTTTAGATGCAGCAAAAAAAATAGGGGCAGACATTTATGTTGCTCACACCAATTTTAATCCAATGATTCGTCAGCCCTCTTATCGTGCCAAGTTTGCCAGTCGATTACTTGATTTTTGGCTTCCTTTTGCAGATGATGCCGCCATAAATAATATTGTTATTGTTTTTGAAAACAATTGGGAAAATAGCCCAGAAATTCATGCAGAAATCGTTAGTAAAGCAAACCATAAGAGTCTTAAAGCCTCATTTGATAACGGCCATGCACTTGTATTCTCTGGTGTATGTGCTGCCGATTGGATTAAAATGCTTGGCACGGATTTAAATCATTGTCATTTGCATGACAACTTTGGAGAGTTAGATCAGCATAACCCAATTGGCACTGGCAAAGAAGATTGGACAAAGCTAATTAATGCATTACGAAATCATGCACCAAATGCTCTTTTAGTAGTTGAAAGCGACTCCTTGGAGAAAAACAAAATTGGTTTAGATAAATTGCGGAGTTTCTTAAAAACCAATTAATTGATTGTTTGGAGCATTGTGTTTACTGCGCAACTGATTGCAAATGAGCCTCCTTTGCCGATATCTGCTTAGAATCTGCAGAAAATTGGGAATTTTGTAATTGCAGGTAAAGTAAAAGAATCTGGACTTTGGGAGACATTTAAAAAGCTATGATATCATATTGTCAATCGAAGTTTTGATTTACTTTTCAATTTTGTCAACTCAAGTATAGGATAGGGCACTTAAGAACTATTAATTGAATCAATTCTTGCCTGTTTTATTTTTTTCGCAAGATCAAGGAAATCGAAAAATTGCGCGGAGGCGTACTGATGGTACGCCGCACAAGTAATTTTGAAGATTGACGCGGATATTGCGCGAAAGGGCTGTTGCCAGATCAAAAATTTAGGTGAGCCAACGCTTACGCCGTTTATAGAACTTGGCATCGCGATAGCTTCGCTTGGTTCCCATTTCCGTCAATCCCAGGTAGAACATCTTGATGTCCTCATTTTCCCTGAGCTTATCGACCGAATCATCCAGGACGATTTTACCGTTTTCCATTACATAACCATGCTCGGCAATAGAAAGCGCCAGGTGGGCGTTTTGCTCCACCAGTAACATGGTGAGTTTCTGTTCCTGATTGAGTCGTTTGAGAATATTAAAAATTTCGGCAACTAAAATCGGGCTCAAGCCAAGCGAAGGTTCGTCGAGCATCATCAGTTTCGTCTGTGCCATCAGGGCACGGCCGATTACCAGCATTTGCTGCTCGCCGCCTGAAAGGTAGCCCGCCAACCGGTTGCGCAAGGGTTTTAGGGCCGGAAAATAGTGAAACACCATGTCGTAGCGCTCCCGGATTTCACTGCGATTTTTGCGGGTTCGGGTGGCGGCAATCAGATTTTCATGAATGGTCAGGTTTTCAAAAACACAGCGGCCTTCCATAACCTGAAAAATTCCCTGGCGCACAATCTTTTCCGGGTCCATGTCATTAATCCGCCGGCCTAAAAATTCAATCGAGCCGCCGGTAACTTCACCTTCCTCGACCTTTAACAAACCCGAAATAGCCTTCAGGGTGGTGGTCTTGCCAGCGCCGTTGGCTCCAAGTAGCGCCACGATCTGTCCCTCTTTGACTTCCAGCGAAAGCCCTTTGAGCACCAGGATAACATCGTCATAAATGACTTCTATATTGTTGACATTCAGCATTTTCAAATTCTCTCGAGAACCGTACTAATATTGCTAATCTAAGGTTTATGCCTTAGTTGGAAGGTTTCAGGTGTCAGATGAAAACTGCATGGGGCATGGCGCATAGGGCAAAGCGTGCTATGCGGTGTAAACGGTATCTATTTTTAAACGCTATGCGCCATGCTCTCTGCGCTTTGCCTGACACCTGAAACCCGACACCCGAATCCTATTTTTGCTGAATCCTCTCCTGCAGCACGAACCGCTGAATTTTGCCTCCGGCCGTCTTCGGGATAGTATCGACCAACTCGATCCAGCGGGGATATTTATATGCCGCGATGCGGTCCCTGACAAACTGCTGGATGTCTTCCGTCAGGCTATCTGTTGGCTGCACTTCGGGATTTAACACCACAAAGGCATAGGGTTTGAATAGCTCGTCTTTGTCCTTGTAACCCACCACGGCACTTTCGGCCACGGCCGGATGCTGATTGATCGTCTTTTCAACTTCCCCGGGTGCCAGCCATTTGCCCCCGACCCGCAGCATGTCATCACTTCGGCCGCGAAAATAAAAGTAACCATCGGCATCCATCAGATAGCGGTCGCCGGTTACAAACCATTCTCCCAACATATTATGGCGGGTTTCTTCCCGCTGATTCCAGTAGGATGACGCAATGGAGCCACCGCTAACCATAAGATTTCCGATTTGTCCCGGATTGACCGGGTTATCGTCATCGTCAAGCAGGCGCATTTGATAACCGGCAACAGGCTTGCCGGTACTACCGGGCTGCACCTCACCGAACCGGTTGGAAAGAAAAATGTGGCAAATTTCAGTGGACCCGGTGCCTTCCAGGACTTCAACGCCGAATTCTTCCTTGAATCTGTGATAAATTTCCGGGGATAGAATTTCAGCTGAAGATATACAGGCCCGCAGGCTTTCCACAGGCGGCAGCCCTTGGCCATCATGCAGACATGTTTTTTTATAATCAGCCAGAGCACCCAGCAGCGTCGGCACCGTAAAAAAAAGGGTGGGTTTGTATTTTATCAGATCCCCGTAAAACAATTCCGGTTTGGGCGGGTGACTGATGAGAACGGTTGTGGCCCCCACCGCAAAGGGAAAGTACACGCCGTTGCCGAGACCGTAGGCGAAAAAGAGAAACGATCCCATGGCCCGATCTTCGGCCGTCATCCCCAGGATGCCTTTGGCATATGCCTGGGCACAATAAACCATGTGGCTGTGGTGGTGCACGGCCCCCATCGGCTTTTCGGGGTTGCGGCCGCTGTAAAGCCAGAATGCCGCGTCATCGGACGTGGTTGCGGCCGCCTTAAAATCCGTACCGGCGTTTTCAAGCAGATCATTAAATGACAGATGATTATGATCCTGTGCCCCGCATACCACAACAGAATTCAAGAAGACGGCCTGATCCAGAATTTTTTCTATTTCCGGTAAAAACACCGGATCGACGATTAAAACCGCAGCCCGGCTGTCGTTGAGCATATATAAAAAGTCCGGGGCCTTCATCAGGATATTGGTCGGAATAGGCACCGCCCCGGCTTTAATGGCCCCGTAAAAAGAATAGATCATCTCCGGGGTATCGCGCAGCAGCAGCATCACCCGGTTTTCCATCCCAACACCGAGTTCGCAAAGGGCATTGGCCACCCGATTGACATTTTCGGCCAGCAGGCGGTAGGAAATCACCTGGTCCTCATACAAAATGGCCGCCTTATCACCCCGGCCTTCGGCCACATTGCGGTCAACGAAGTATTCAGCGGCATTAAACTGTCTGGGTAAATTCAGCTCGATCATTTTCTCGTGTTAACAATTACTTAAATGGTTGAGTCAGTGGCCGATTGCCCGTTGTCAGCTGGGATTTGCTTGAAGCATATTCCCAACAACGGACAACCGACCACTCACAACGAACATTACTTGCCGAAGTACTCCATATCCCTCGGCAACTCGATCCAGTCACTGACCGGTTCTATCTTGCCATTCTGAACTTGATACATTTTTGCAGCCATGCTGGCGCGATGATCGGTCTTGGTGAAAGTCATCGGTGGCGCCAGACCGCCTGTGCTGAAATTGCGGAATTTTTCAAAGGCATTCCGAATTCCCGCAGGCGTCAAATCACCCGCCTTATCTGCCTGTCTCAGCGCTTCAGAAACGGAAAGAATGTTCACCCAGCCTTCGACGTATACGTTGGTACCCATTTCACCCGCGTGCCATTTTTCATGGGATTCGACCACCTTTTTCATGCCGGGAACATCTGCGCCGTATGGAGCTATGGGGTGGACCCCATAAGTTCCCTCGGCCGCTCCGCCACTCAAGGTAATCAGGGACTCTTCAAAATTTCGGATATTGGATATAAACTTGGTTTTGAGGCCTAAGGCTTTGGCATTTTTCAAAATGACGGCCCCATTCATGGCGGTCGACGTGATGTAGGCATAGTCAGGACCAAAGCGGTTCATATTGGTCAACTGAACCGTTGCATCTTTAGTGGGCCAGTTGATGACCTGATCCGGTCCGATTTCAACACCAATTTTCTTGGCATAATCCTTACCCACGGCCAATATATCCCGGCCATATTTGTTGTCCGGATAGAGGTAGCAGAACTTCGGGTTGCGGCCGGGGTCTTTCCAGGTTGTACGGACCCACTTAAGTGCTATCCGCCCCATGGTCCCGTAGGAAGGAGAAACAAAGAAGCTGAAGGGCGTTTTGGCGGGATTCTGAAATTTTGATGTAAACGAGGCCGCGATCGTAGCCACCCCATCGGCAACGATCTTCTTGATCAGGGTCATGGTGGTGCCGGTGGACTGGATATAGAGTCCCAACACTTTTTCCGAATCTACCAGGCGATTGTAACCGGCCACACCGCGCGGGACTTTGTAGCCGTCATCAATTACGATCAGTTTCAATTCTTTACCGTTGATGCCGCCATGCTCATTGACCCATCGCATGGCATCCAATTGACCCTTGACCTGGTTCTTGCCCCAGTCGGATGTTGGACCGGAGAGATCGATTAAAACTCCCCATTTAATGGCATCAGCCGCAGCGGCATGATTCGGTAAAGTACCCAGAGATAAGCTCACAACGATAGCAAAAACAGCAATTACGAGTGAAAATTTTTTCATGGTGCGTTCTCCTTTCTTGAAATATTTTATAGGTAGAGAAAATGTTAATATGAAAACGGCCACAGCTTCCAATACGCTTTTATGGTTCGCCAGCGTGCCGCCAGACCATCCGGCTCAAAGATCAGAAAAAGAACGATCACCAGACCAAAAACAATTTCCCTGATAGAAACAAACCAGGTGACATGATCCGGAAAGGCCGAATTCAGCGAAGTGGTCACGACCTCGAGGAATCTTTCTAGAATAAACCAGAAGGCGACGCCGAAAATACCACCCAGAATATGCCCCAACCCGCCGATAATACACATGGCCAGGTAATCGACCGATTGGCCAATAGTAAACGATTCGTGGGTGATCACTTCCAGATACTGAGCCACCAAGGCGCCGGCAACACCGGCAAAAAAAGATGCTACGGCAAATGACATTAACCGGTATTTGAAAACATTCACCCCGATAACTTCCGCCGCCAGGTAGCGGTCACGAATGGCGACAAACGCACGTCCGGATCGGGAACGAATAATATTTTTTAACACCAGTGTCGCGGCCACCGCCAGAATGAGGGTCAGGTAATACAGATGAATTCGATCATCGAAGTGTAAGGGTCCCAAACTGCCGGGATCCACGTACATTCCTTCAACGCCCCCGGTCAGTTTATCCCAGCGGCGGATGGTAAACTCGATAATAAACTGGGCGGCAATGGTGGCCATGGCCAGGTACAGCCCCCTTAGGCGGAGCGACGGAATGCCGAAAATCATGCCGATTAAAGCCGCCATGGCACCGGCACAAGCCAGGGAGACACTAAAGGGTACCCCGTGGCTGACAAGGATCGAACTGGTGTAGGCACCGACTCCCATGAAAGCGGCATGGCCTAAAGAGATCTGCCCGGTGAAACCGGTTAGCAGATTTAATCCATGGCAGGCAATTATCGCAATGCCCACCTCGATCATAGTTGAAATCATATACTTGGAGGCAAAGATCGGAAACACGGCACACCCGATCAAAAAGGCGATCAGCCAGATCCGCACAAACCAGGTCTGGAAGATGCGCTCATCCGTGCGATAATTTTCATGAAATAAACCAGCAGGCATAGGCGCGCTTCAATCGTAGTTTTCGGTTATTATAAAGTTTACTTTTCTCGGTCTTTGATCTTTGACTCCAAATGGCGCACGGCGAAAGGCGCACGGCGCACGGTATAAGGTGTAAGGTTGAAGGTTTCAGAACAAATAAGGAATAGATTCCTATTTTACCTTTGAGCTTTCAGTTCTAAACCTTCAGCCTCCCTGTTGCCTCCCATCCTCTTTCATCCGTCCCGCTATGATCTCACTTCCCAACCTTCCAACTTCAGTTTTTTTCCGCCTTCCGCATTCCGACTTCCGATTTCAACTAGACTCTTTCTATCTCCTCGATACCAAACAACCCATAAGGCTTAATCATCAATACCACCACCATCACCATAAATGGAAAAACCTCGTTGATGGCGGGGATATAGGGATCCAGGTAACCGGCAGAGAGAAATTCCAGGATGCCGACAATCAGGCCGCCGATAATGGCACCCAGAATGCTGTCCAGTCCGCCGAAAATAACAGCCGGCAATACCTTAAGCCCCAGGTGGCTCAGTTCGACTCCCACGCCCCCGATATTGCCGATCAGAATGCCTCCGATGGAGGAGACCACTGCCGCAATACACCAGCTGATGGCAAACACCCGTTTGACCGAAATACCCATACTCTGGGCCGCGGTTTGGTGGTCCGCCACCGCCCGCATAAATATGCCGGTCCGGGCATATTTGAAAAATACAGCGAAAAATGTCAGCAGCACCATGGATATTCCCATACTCCACAAATACAGGTAGGTAATTTTTACCCCCCACAAATCAATGGGCTGTTCAGGGAATATATTGAACTGGCGAATGTCGTTGCCCCACAGCATGATGACCAGGCCACGCAGGATATAGGTTAAACCAAGGGTTACCATAATGATGGATATGATCGGCTCACCAATCAGGGGCCGCAGCACCAGTCGCTCAACGGCCAGTCCCAGGATGACCGAAAAAATCATGGTCAAAATAAATGATGCAAAAAAATTCAGCCCGAAATCCAGCGTCATCGATAGGCAGATGTAGGCGCCCACCATCATAAACTCGCCCTGGGCCAGATTAAGAATAGACGTGGATTTATATATCAAGACAAATCCCAGGGCGACCAGAGCGTATATCGAGCCCATGGAAAGTCCGGTTAATAAAAACTGCATGAAAATAAGAAATTCGCTTTGCACTTACATTCCTCCTTTAAACCTTGCCCAAAAGCCTTTCTTCTGTAAAATATTGTCATAAGCGTCTTCGGGTTTCATCGTACGAATGATCAGGTTAGTTCTCAAGGTGGCTGTCTTCCCATCCTGATATCGAATAATTGTCTCGATCGGAAGTTCTTCGATGTCATGGTAAAGGGCGGCGATTTCCTGGGTATATTTCTGGTTGATGAACTTGCGCCGAATTTTTTTGGTACGAGTCAATTCCTCATCATCGGCATCCAGTTCCTTGTAAAGCAGCAGAAATTTTGCGATGCGGGCCTTTTCGGGTAACGTGGCATTCACCCGGAGTACTTCCCGTTCGATCAAATTATATACCTCGCTGTTACCCGCGAGATCCGAGTAAGTCGTATAGTTGATCCGGCTTTCTTCCGCCCACTTGCCGACATGCTTGTAATCGATGCAGATCATGGCCGTAACATAATCCTGTTCATGACCGAGCACCACGGCTTCGACAATGTAAGGACAAAATTTAAGTTTGTTTTCGATAAACATCGGTGAAAATTTGGCACCGCTATTCAGGTGCATCAGGTCCTTGACACGATCGATGATGACCAGATGCCCGTCTTCCGTAAAATAGCCGGCATCGCCGGAATGAAGCCAGCCGTCTATGATGGTATTTTTGGTTTCTTCCTCATTTTTCAGATAACCCTGAAACAGACCGGGTCCGCGGGATATGACCTGCCCGACCCCCTCGGCATCCGGTTCAAAGATTGTGACCTCGGCGTCCGGTACGGGTATGCCGACCGAATCAAAGTTGATATCACCGTCTTTATGAATGGTTGAATAACCGGCCACCTCAGTCTGGCCATATATTTGCTTGAGGTTAACCCCCAGGGCATGAAAGAATCGAAAAACATCCGGGCCGAGGGCCGCTCCGCCGGTCATGGCCGATCGGACTTTTGAAAAACCCAAACGATCCCGCAAGGCTCTAAACATGGCGGCATAGGCCAGCCAGTAAAGAAGTTTCCAGCCCAGCGGCGGATTCTTTTTTTCAAATTTAAAATCCGCCCAGCGATATCCGATGGGCAGGCACAGATCATAGATAAATTTCTTAAGAAAGGAGGCGTCCAGATGTTTGACCATGACCTCTCGCGAAATACCCTCCCACATGCGCGGCGAGGCCACGACAAGGCTGGGTGCAATCTCGTGCAGGTCAGCCATGGCCGTATCCGATTCTTCCGGAAAATTGACTGTATACCCGGCATAAAGGGCGGAAAAGACACTCATGGTCTGTTCCACGATCCAGGGCAGCGGTATAAAGGATAGAAACTGATCATGCGGTAGTTTGGGGTCCACCACATTCAGTGAGGCCACCATACTGAGGATATTTTTGTGGGTCAGCAAGGTTCCTTTGGGATGGCCGGTGGTGCCGGAGGTATAGCAGATAACGGCCAGGTCATCTTCTTTGAGCGCCTGTACGTTTTTATTGAAGCGCTCCGGATCTTCCTGGTGCAATTTACGCCCGCGGTGCTCAATTTCAACAAATTCGATTAAAAGATCCTTTTCTTCATAATCCCACAACCCCTTGGGATCGGTGTAAATGATCTTTTTAATGCGCGGTAATTGATCCTTTAAATCCAGAATTTTATCGACCTGCTCCTGGTCCTCGGCCACGATCACCGAAGCTCCCGAGTGGTCGATGATGTAGGCCACTTCGCTGAGAATAGAGTCCTGAAAAATACCAAATGGAATGGCACCGGCAGCCTGAACCGCCAATTCGGCGTAAATCCACTCCGGGCGGTTGCCACCGATAATGCCGACCGTGTCTCCACCTTTAAGGCCCAGGGATAAAAGCCCCAGCGAGAAATCACGCACATGCTCAATATATTGTTGCCAGGTAACGGACTGCCAGATCCCGAATTCTTTTTCACGCAAAGCCACGCGCCGATCACCAAAGCGTTCGACATTCCTGACCAACAGATCGGGCAGACTAGTGGCGGTTTTATTGCTATGGTCTTGCAGTGGATTCATTATAAATCTTCGTTATCTCCGCATACCCCACGCAGCCCTTAATTTGACACCTCATAGGAAACTTCACGTGGCCAGAACATTGAAAATATAAAAATGGGACATGCCTTAACTGCCAGACTATGGGCACCCTGTTCTACCGCTACAGCCGTGAACGGGCTTTTTCATCTTCTCCGAGGTACGCCCGAATAACCTGCGGATTTTGCTGCACCTCCAGGGGCGAACCTTCGGCAATTTTTTGTCCGAATTCCAGCACGCACACCCGGTCGGATATATCCATAACCACCCCCATATCATGTTCCACCAGAATGATGCTCACCTGCCACATCTGGTTAACATTGAGGATAAAGCGGGCCATGTCTTCAGTTTCCTCAAGATTCATGCCGGCCATTGGTTCGTCTAACAGCAAAAGCTCCGGTTGCATCGCGAGTGCTCTGGCAAGTTCGACCCGCTTCTGAAGTCCGTAAGGCAAGGTTCCCACCACTTTTTTGCGAATGGCCTCGATTTCCAGCAAGTCGATAATTTTTACTTCAATTTCTTGACGCAGTTTCAACTCTTCACCTCGGGTTCGGCCCCAGTAAAGCATATCCGAAAAAATTCCTGATTTTAGAAACGTGTGTCTGCCAAGCTTGATGTTGTCCAGGACGGTCATGCCTTTGAAGAGTTCGATATTCTGAAAGGTGCGTGCAATGCCCATCTTGGCAATCGTGTGGGTGTGGACGCTAATGATGTCTTTTCCTTTATAAATGATCCGGCCTTCCTGGGGGGTATAGAACCGGCTGATGCAGTTTAACAGGCAGGTTTTACCGGCCCCATTGGGTCCGATAACTGCAAGAATTTCACCGCTCAAAGATTGGGTGCTGACATTATAAAGTGCCTGTACTCCGCCGAAGGCCAGTGAGAGGTTTTCTACTTTTATGATGACATCGTCGCTCAATCTGATCCACTTTTCGCGTTAATCTCTTTATTGCCAATGGGGGCTTTATTCCTTGGTAGAAGAATTTAGATATATAGAAGGCTGTTTTAAATGTCAACCCATTTAAATTATGAATTTCGTTCACCACCTGTCACCATAGGGGAACCAATGCAGAAGGCGGCCGCCAAAGTTTCGGGTTGGCGTGTCCCATGTATTTTGAACCGGACTAATTAATCCGCCCTGATAAGCGGAATGTTTTTTTCATATGCTTTACCTGCTTGACGATTCGCTCGCGGATGCGGTATTACACGTATGTTAACTTAGGAACGCATCCGCTACCATTTGTGCAAACCCGTGTCCCACCTTTATTGGATTCTATCGAAGGGAGGGTCTAGATGACGTATTTCCAGGAAACCATCGGTAATATGCTCGATGCTATTGCCGGGAAACACGCGTCCCGTGATGCGCTGGTTCACATCGAAAGTGACGTGCGTTACACTTACGAACTTCTATCGCAAGAAATAGACCGGGTGGCCCGGGGCTTTATTTATCGCGGTCTAGCCCGGGGCGACAAAGTGGCAATTTGGTCTCAGAACGTCCCGCAATGGTTGATTGCTTTGCTGGCGCTGACAAAAATGGGTGCAATTTCGGTTCCGGTTGATCCGGCCGCATCCAGAGACAACCTGCTGTACATCCTGGAGCAATCGGAATGTTGCGGGCTCATTGTAGCCGACGGTAAGGATGATAACAAAATGGTGGCTATGGCCGGACAAATCCGAAATGACCTGCCGGCTTTAAATCATCTTTTTGTGATCGGCGATTCAACCGACGCCAACACGGTTACCTGGAAGGAGTTGATTGCCGGAGGAGATGCCGTATCGCGGGATGCTCTGCTTAAAGCGGCAGCAGCGGTCCAGCCGCTGGATCCGGTGGCAATCATGTACACTTCCGGCACCACCGGGCAACCCAAAGGCGTGGTGCTGGACCATCCGGGACTGGTCAACAAATCGATAGTCGCCACTGAACGCCAGGGAATCACGGCCGAAGACCGGCTGTGTATGTTTTTCCCCCTGTTTCACATGTTCGGCAATACCTGTATTGCACTGGCGGGTTTTTTAAGGGGTGCCGCCCTTGTCATGCCCGGCCGGACGTTTGACCCCGCCGGGATTCTGTCGGCCATACCGGCTGAGAAATGTACGGCAATTTACGGATCGCCCAGCATGCTGATTGCGTTAGTCGACCATCCGCATTTTCAGATAAGTGACTGGGCCTCGCTCTCAAAGGGTATAATTGGGGGCGCCCCCTGCCCCATGGAATTGATGAGAAGAATCGTGGAGGATATCGGTGTTTCGGATATTACAGTGGCTTACGGCATCACGGAAACCTCCTCCTGGATCACCATGACCCATCCCACCGATCCGATTGAACTGCGGGTGTCGACCATTGGAACCGCACTGGCCTGCAATGAGGTGAAAATTGTAGATCCCGCTACCGGCGACACCCTTGATCCCGATTATCAGGGTGAACTGTGCACCCGCGGATTTCTGATGAAAGAATATTACAAAATGCCGGCAGCGACTGCAGCCGCTGTCGACCGCGAGAAATGGTTTCACACCGGTGATCTGGGTGTCATGGATCAGCGGGGTTACATTAAAATTACCGGCCGGGTAAAGGACGTGATTGTACAGCGGGACGTTGAAATATATCCCGTGGAAATTGAGGAAATCATCTATTTGCTGGCCGAAGTCTCGGAAGTCCAGGTATTCGGATTTAATCTGCCTGCGCCCCGAAAAGGACAGGCGGTTGCCGCCTGGATTAAGCCGAAAGAAGGCTCTCAGCTTTCCATCGACACCGTGGACGCCCATGTTCGGGCCCATTTACCGGAAGAAAAAATTCCGCAGCACTATAAGTTCGTAACCGAATTTCCCATGACAGGCAGCGGTAAGGTACAAAAATACAAACTGGCGCAAATGGCGCAGGAAGAATATCTTGAAGGTGGAAACCGGAATGCGGAAGTCGGAAAAAAAGCATAGCGCGGAGGACAGATGATAGAAGGTAAGAAGGTGGGAAGGTGAGAATAGAAGCGCGTAGAGCGCAGCGTGTCCGGCCTTCGACACTTATCCGCCACCGATGACTCGGTCGTGGATATTCGACTCGACTGGGCTCGTTGCTGTCCGAAAGTTTTGATCATTGATATTTGGCAATTGAGATTTATTTGTAATTTGATGCTTGGAATTTGGGATTTCATGAGATTGATCCCTAGGCCATCTGACAGCACCCAAACCCGCAGATTGAAAGGAAGTCCAATATTGGGTGATCTTAGTGAGTTTCCGCTTAAATATCGGTTGTTTTTAAAAACTTATCAGTGGCGGCGCATTGATCCGGTGCCGTGGACACCTTTGAAAAAACCCCTGGCAGAAAGCCGGCTGGTACTGGTATCGAGTGCGGGTATCGTTGCATCACAACAAAAACCCTTTGACAGCTCCATTCGCGGCGGTGACCCGAGTATCCGCGAGATACCTTCCGATGTTGATGTAGCCGCTTTGACCGAAACCCATCGCAGCGATGCTTTTGACCATGCGGGTATCCGGCTGGATCCGAACCTGGCCTTTCCGGCCGACCGCCTACGGGAATTGTCGGCAGCCGGAGTAATCGGCTCTCTCAATCACAGGTATTTATCGATCATGGGATCAATTACCGCCCCCGGACGACTGATAAAAAAAACCGTACCCCAGGTGGTGCCCAAATTAGTTGAAGATCAAGTCGACATTGCGCTTCTGATTCCCGTCTGACCGATATGCAACCAGACCGTGAGTCTGGTCGCAGCCGAACTGGAACGCCAGGGGATATCGACAGTCGTAATCCAGCTGTTACGCCTGGCAGCCGAAAAAGTAAAGCCGCCCCGGGCGCTGGCAGTGCCATTCCGGCACGGCTATCCATTGGATTCACCGAATGATCCCGCAAAACAGCGCGCGGTGCTGCAAGCGGCCCTGTCGCTTTTGGAGGACAAGAGTATAAAGCCTCCGGCGATTTTGGATTTCAAGCCGGGATGAACGTAAGCGCTTAAAGGTTTTCACGCTTGTAACGGGACTGGCCGCCCAGCCGACAAGTTGATCGAAAGAAAAACTCTGAATATGAACATATAGGGATTTGTCATGCGGTTTAAAAAACTCGAATTCATAAATGCCGCCGGTCAGAGGCTTTCAGCCAGAATTGATCTGCCTGAAGGCCAAAATTCTGTTGCCTACGCCCTCTTTGCCCATTGTTTTACCTGCTCGCAAAACATCAAAGCCATCAGCCATATCAGCCGGGCGTTGACACAGGAAGGAATCGCGGTACTGCGGTTTGATTTTACCGGACTCGGCGAAAGTGAGGGGGATTTTGCCGACACCAATTTTTCATCCAACGTCGATGATCTCGCTACGGCGGCCGAATTTATGGCTGAAAATTATCATGCGCCGAAAATATTAATCGGCCATTCCCTGGGCGGGGCGGCGGTTCTGCAGGCCGCTGCCAAAATTCCTTCCGCAGTCGCGGTGGTCACGATCGCGGCACCGGCTGATCCCGGTCATGTATCCCACGCCCTGGGCGATTCCAAAGAGATCATTGAGCGCCGGGGAAAAGCCACTGTTGACCTGTCAGGAAGAACTTTTACAATTAAAAAACAATTTCTTGATGACCTTGGGTCGGTTCGGATGCAGGAAACCATACGGAATTTGAATCGGGCACTATTAATTTTGCACTCACCGGTTGATGATGTCGTCGGTATCGAAAATGCAGCTAAAATTTTTCAAACCGCCCGCCACCCCAAAAGTTTTATTTCTCTGGACAGCGCCGATCACCTGTTGATGGACAGAAAGGACTCTTTGTATGCAGGTTCCATGATCGCTACCTGGTCCCATAGGTACTTGGATACCGAACAGCCCGCGGGCATGAATTAATTAAGCCGCCGAGGCATAGGTCTAACAAGTTGTTTCGGTTTTCAAAGAACAATCAACAACCCTGGATGTGATATTTTACAGTGCGGATTAATAAGGAGAATTTTAAATGCAAGATGAATCAACAATCGACTACTCGGCCCTGGATCGACCGGAAGTTCTCATGTTTTTGTTTCATCCGCGAGCCGAATCCGGCTCACCATTTCAAGCCGCCGGATCGCAACCCGCCCCGGCCGGCAGAAAAGATATAATGATACCGGTGGCCGATGATGTTTCCATCGGAACCCGTTTTCATATGGCCGAAAAGACAGGCGCCAATCTACTTTTTTTCCACGGCAATGGCGAAATTGTAGCTGATTACGATGAGCTGGGAGGTGTCTATAATCAGATGGGCATCAATTTTTTAGCTGTAGATTACCGCGGCTACGGTCGCTCCGCCGGAAAACCGACGGTCAGCGCCATGATGCAGGACTGCCATGCCATCTTTGATTTTGTATGCAACTGGCTGCAGGAAAACGATTTCAGCGGCCCGATCATCCTGATGGGCAGATCCCTGGGCAGTGCTTCCGCGCTGGAGCTGGCAGCGGCTTACCGCAAAGTGGTCGATGGCCTCATTATTGAGAGTGGCTTTGCCTATGCCGGCCCCTTGCTGCAACTGCTCGGGATCGATTTAGAGGCACTGGGCTTCAAAGAGGAAAAGGGATTCGGCAATATTGCTAAAGTCAAAAAATTTAATAAACCGACCCTGATCATTCACGCCGAATATGATCACATTATTCCATTTTCGGATGGCCAGGCCCTGTTCCAGGCCTGTCCGTCTGATAGCCGGACGTTCTTAAAAATTCCCGGGGCCAACCACAATGATATTTTCATGCGCGGCTTGCAGGAATACCTGGCCGCGGTTGGAAAACTGGTTGATTCGGCCCGATGAAATAAACGCAGGATCAGCCGAGCGCATTACATTGGGACGCTCACCGTTTTTCAACCGACGATCGCATTTTCCCTTAAGTTTTTAGTCACTTTAGACGATAATACTAAGGAATCCGGATCCCGCTCCACAC
Source organism: Olavius sp. associated proteobacterium Delta 1 (assembly GCA_902749685.1). Classification (GTDB taxonomy): domain Bacteria; phylum Desulfobacterota; class Desulfobacteria; order Desulfobacterales; family JAFDCJ01; genus JAFDCJ01. The sequence goes on from CACVKW010000908.1 coordinate 15,438, forward strand.
GGGATCAATGGCAAGATTCAACGTAAAGTATATTTTTCAAATTGGCTGTTATTTAAATCCTATGAATCCTGTACAGACTGATAAATTAAAACCCGGTCAAATTCTAGCCGAGGAGGTTCGGGACATAAACGGAAGACTCCTGCTGGCCCGTGGCAATCAAATCCAACCTAACCATATTCGAATTTTTAAGATCTGGGGAATTTCAGAAGTTAATGTTGCCGGGGCAGCCAGTCGCATGGATAGTTTCGATCCCGAGCTTGACTCGGAGCTTGTCGAACAGGCCCGGGAAAGTATGATGATTCTTTGTCGCCATGTGGATATGGAGCATCCGGCCATAAAAGAAATATTCAACCTTGCGGTGCAATTCAGATGCAGACATGGTCTGGTTGAAGTCGAAAGCAATTTGCATATCACCGAGCCGGAGCTACCCCATCAGACTCAAAAGCAGAATTTTATCGATGCATTGTACAAAAAAAAGATAATTTTGCCTGAAATCCCGGCCGTCGTGTTTGAGTTAAATGAAGTTGTTGCCAATCCCATGTCTTCGGCCGTACAAATAGCCGAAGTGGTAAATAGAAGTCCGAGTTTAACTGCCCTGCTGCTAAAGATTGTAAATTCTTCATTTTACGGCTTCCCTTCGAAAATAGACAAGGTATCGCACGCGGTGACGCTTATCGGAACACGCGAAATCTCAGGACTTGCCCTGGGGATCAGTATTCTTTCAACTTTCAAGAATATTCCCAAAGAAATAATTGATATGTATACTTTTATCAAGCACAGTCTGGCATGCGGCATTTTTTCAAGGGTAATAGCTGCGCATCTGAATTCTAACCAAACCGAGCAGTTGTTTGTCTCCGGATTATTGCATGATCTCGGCCGATTAATACTATATATTCATTTTCCGAAAGAGTCGCACAATAACATTACCCGATCCAGAAATCGCTCCAAATTGCTTTTTAAGGAAGAATCAGATTACCTGGGCTGTGACCACTCGCAAGTTGGCCAGCAACTCCTAAAACAATGGAAACTGCCTTTAATTATAGAAAACTGTGTCTTTTACCATCACAATCCTTCTGAGGCTCAGCAGACGGTTCCCGCGACTATCGTTCACCTGGCTGATATAATGGTTAACAGCCTGGGAATCGGCAGCAGCGGCGAAAAATTTGTACCGCCGCTGGACAGGGCTGCCTGGGAGAATCTCGAATTCCCAATCAGCAACTTTGAAAAAGTTATTGGTCAGGCGACTCACCAGTTCAAGGCCTTGGAATCAATATTGCGTCTGTAAAGGAACCATGAATAAAAACGCAAACTTAGATCCTGAAAATCTCCTGGCTCGGATCGAGTATCTGGAGGAAAATAGACGCCTGATCCAAAATGCACTTGAGATGGCGCTATCACTGGGAGACTTTCAGAAAAATATAAATAAAGGCTACGGATCAGAGCATATTCTGAAGGAAGCTGAAAAAAGATTGCGCTATTTGATTCCATTTGAAGCCAACGCGTTTTATCTCGTGGATCAGGAAGAATCGGATTTTCGTTTATCTGTCTGCCAACCATCGGACAAACAGCAATTCATAGAAGGTCAGGTCAGCTACATGATCGATGAGGGCTTTTTTGCCTGGGCCATCCGTGAGAGACGCGGCGTGACGATTTCGTCCCATGATCATTCAAAGCAGCTCATATTGCATGTTATCGCCACCTATTCCCGTATTCGGGGCATGTTCGTCGGTCTGCTGCCGAATAAAAAAAATGTCATCCCGGATAAATCGCTAACCCTGCTGTCCATCATTATGCTGAATACGGCCAATGCCCTGGAAAGTCTTGAGTTTTACCGCCTGCTGCGTGACCAGAACACGATCCTGGAAAAAAAGATTGAAGAAAGGACCAAAGCATTAGCCCAATCTGAGCGGCAGCTGCAACAGGTAATGAAGCTGCAGGCCATCGGCACGCTGGCCGGAGGTATAGCACACGATTTTAATAATATCCTATTTCCGATCGTTGGGTATACCGAATTGACAATGGATGATATTCCGGAAGACAGCCAGGCCAGACAAAATCTGGAAGAAATCCTCAAAGCAACCAATCGGGCCAAGGAACTGGTTCAGCAGATACTCACTTTCAGCCGCCAGGGAGGTCAGGAACGCAAGCCGCTGCAAGTTCAATTCCTCATCAAAGAGGCCCTTAAATTATTGCGTGCCACCATCCCGTCAACCATCAAGATCGAATGCAATGTAGATGAAGAATGCGGCCACATCATGGGTGATCCGACCCAGATTCATCAAGTCGCTATGAATCTTTGCACCAATGCCTATCATGCCATGCAGGAAACGGACGGAACACTTGAAGTGACGTTAAAGGAAGTTGATATCAGCTATGAAAAATCAGTGGAACGGGTGGGAATGAAAGTCGGCCGACACCTCGAATTAACTGTTAAAGATACCGGACATGGAATGGGGGCGGAGGTACTGGAGCGCATTTTTGAGCCCTATTATACCACCAAAGAGCTAGGCAAAGGAACCGGTCTGGGTCTATCCGTCATCCACGGCATCATCAAAAATCACGGGGGCGATATCAGCGTCAGCAGTCAGCTTGGCAGCGGTACCACATTCACCGTTTATCTGCCGGTTATCGATGATATTGATGTTGAACTAAAACCGGTGAATGCGGCGGCCGCGACCCAGGGCAATGAGCGCATATTATTGATCGATGATGAAGAGCAGGTTATCGACATCGAGCAACAAATTATTGAACGCCTCGGGTATAAGGTAACCCCCAAAACCGACAGTCAGGAAGCTTTTGAGGAATTTGCGGCCCAGCCCGAAAAATTCGATCTGGTTATAACGGATATGACCATGCCCAAGATGACCGGGGATCAACTGGCACGCAAATTAATGGACATTCGGCCCGACATCCCGGTGATTCTTTGCACCGGATTTAATGTGACCATCACCGAGGAAAAGGCGCTGGCCATGGGAATTGATAGATTCGTCATGAAGCCGATTGTCAAGGATGAGCTGGCAAAAACCATCCGCACCGTACTGGACACCCCCAAAGTTCTGCCGAAATAAATCATAGACTGGATGTGCTATTTTTCAGGACGGATCAATTATCCTTTTTATCCTCATCATTTGCCGGCTCATCAATCGATTCACTCAAGCTGTCGAGCAGACATGTGACCGGATCGGCAAATTTTTTAACGACTGAAATAGCCTTAGATTGGGCACTGCGATATCCAGCTCGATAGGCGAATACATAAACTAAAGTAACAAGACTGAGCTGGGCCAGAATTAAGAAAAAGGATTTCATACATGATTCCCCTTTATTTTTTCGGTTCAATAATATAACTTCGACCAAGCGGACTGATAACTTTAACCCTAATTGATCAATTAGGGTTTCCTTTTGCTACCGTAATGCTCCAGGAAATATGAACAAAAATCATTTCAAAAAAAGAAGATAGCGATGCATACACACAACTTTGTCGAAACTTACCAAGGACTTGTGGGATACGGCGCGGATCGGGAAACGGATGAAAATACGCTCATATACTATCTGCAAAAGTTTTCCGACGACAGGTTTATGGCGTTGCTCACTAATCGAATGACCGATGAAGAAATGCTGGAATTATTTAATCTGATCAATCGCCTCCTGCAGAACCATCTGACAGAGGCTGAGTATCACAAGCAGTTTCTGAAAGACGGGCACGGGGATTAAGGAAGGTGTCAGGTGTCGGGTTTCAGGTGTCAGGAAAGGGGACAGAGGTGCTGGAAATGGGCGAAAGGTGGTAGGTTATCAGGTAGAGGGTAAAAAGTAGCTGGCGAATGGTTCACGCGACCAAGTTAAATTCTCTTCGCTCGATTTCCGATACCCACCTTTCAAATTCCGCATTCCGACCTCCGATCTCTGCCCTCTGTCTTCTGCCCTCTGAACTCTTTCATCTGTCCTCTAAAATCTGATAAAAAGGAGCAACGATCATGTTCACCGAAAAACAGCTGGAACGCTATGCCGACGTTTTGTGGTGGGGGCTGAGCACCGCAAAAAAAGTTCCATTTAAAAAAGATGATATCGTCCTGATTCGCTATAACAGTTCCGCAGTTCGACTGGCTGAGGTTATCTATGCCGGTCTGTTATCCAGGGGCATGCACCCTGTTCAGCGCGTGAGTCCAAGCGCCACAATGGAAAAGGATTTCTACTTGCGCTCCTCCAACCGGCAGCTTGTTTTTATCCCCCCCGGCGAAAAAGAGCTGATGTCACGACTTAACGGAAGCATTTACCTGCATGCGCCTGAATCCATCACCCATCTAAGCGATGTTGCTCCCCAAAAAATCGGCAAAACTACGGTGGCTCAGAAAGCATTGCGCGACATTCTCAATCGCCGGGAGGCCCGTGGCAGTTTCAGCTGGACGCTGTGCATCTTCCCGACAGCTGAATTGGCCGGGCAGGCCGGTCTTAGCCTGGTGGATTACACGCGCCAGGTGGCCAAAGCCTGCTTTTTAAGCAAATCAGACCCGCTTGGCGCTTGGCGAGATATTTATGACAATGCCCGGTCAATAAAAAAATGGCTGAATTCAATGAAGGTTAAATTTCTGCATGTCGAATCCGACAATATCGACCTGGAGATAACACCGGGAGAAAAAAGGCGGTGGATCGGCATCTCCGGACGCAACATACCCAGTTTTGAGATTTTCGTTTCGCCGGACTGGCGCGGAACCCGGGGAAAATATCATGCCGATCAGCCCTCATATCGAAGCGGCAATCGTGTCGAGAGCGTCAAGCTGGAGTTTAACAAAGGCAAAGTTATAAAAGTATCGGCCGAAACCGGCCAGGAATTTGTGAGAAAACAGCTGCAGATGGACAAAGGCGCCGACAAAGTGGGTGAATTTTCCCTGACGGACAGGCGGTTCTCCAGAATAAATCGATTTATGGCCAATACCCTGTTTGATGAAAACTATGGCGGTAAATACGGAAATTGTCACATCGCCCTGGGTTCATCTTACTCAAATACCTATACCGGTGACAGCAAACGATTAAACCAGGCGCTTAAGCAAAAACTGGGTTTTAATGAGTCCGCCTTACACTGGGATCTGGTTAACACTGAAAAAAAACGGGTCAGCGCCCATTTACAGACCGGGAAAGTCATAACCATCTATGAAAACGGCCGATTTACCTGCTAGGTCTAAATATAAGCGATTTGATTAAAAGTCCGACCTCGCCATTCAGCATATAAAAATAGCTGTGACTCCCTTAAAGGCCGAAGGATTGCATAAAATTGGACAAGTGTCCTATTTAGGAATTAGAGGTTTGAGGAATTTAGGAATTGAAGAAATTCTACCTGTTTTTTTGATTTTATCCTTTAATCCCTAAATTGCTGATTCCCTTGCTTTGGCGCGAATATTTATACATCGTGGCCAAAAATTGACTCATTTTTAGAGCGAATTATGTGGATTGAAGGTATGGAGACAATCATATTCCAACTGCAGCGCGGGGCGGCATCGTTCCAAAGGACCGAATAGAGTCAACCAGCTTTTTTAGGGGAAAGGGTTTTGGCAAAACCATGTCAAAATTTTTATCTTCCAATTGCCAGGGTGTTCCGGATATGGCAATCACCGGGATGGATTGCCTGTTGGAGTTTCGTATATGTTTTACAACGCCGTTGCCGTCAACTCCCGGCATGCGGATGTCGGTGATCACGATGTCAAAATTTCCATCATCGAATTTTTCGATTCCTTCCTGACCGTCCACAGCAGTTTCAACATTGTGACCGAATCTTGTTAGTGCCTGGTAAATTATCTGTAGGATGCCCTTTTCATCGTCAATAACCAGAATTGTGCTCATAATTTTCTCCAAGACGCTGCTCTATTTTCAATTGATTCGATGATTTAATAATATCCAAATTACACGGTATTGTCAACTATATATTGTGCGCAACAGGCTATCCAACCACAATATATAGCGTTCAATTCAATTTCACAGTTGAATGTGAAACATTTTCAAGCCTTTATGGATCACCTTTATGGATCAGGGTGTTTCTTTACCGGCTGTTAAAGAATCTGGTGGGGTTATGAACAATGTCACAAACAAAATATTCAAAGAGCTATCTATATGAAACTGTTCTGCTGTGTCAAACCGGATTATAGCTAGTTTCTTAAGCCGGATAAAAAAGTTATTAACAATTTCTATCTATTTGATACCAATAGATATACTCACAGCTTCTCTCTCAACCTTTAACCATAAACTATTTAAGGAATTATGATTTTTTTCAACTATTTTAGACAGATCGATAATTATCCACAAGTTATGAACAATCACTATTTCTGCAAATATCGTCTGATTGCTATTCTTTTTAATGATTTTAAAAATAAAGCAAAAAAAAGCGCCTCAAACTTAAAAGGCGCTTTGCTTAACTGTACTCGCTGTAATTAGGGTGTTACGGGTTCTTCCTTCAGTTGATGGAAACCCGGCTGCAATTCAGGTGGCTACACTTTATATTTACCAAAATCATCCGGCGACAAATTCTCAAGGTAATCAGCCCATTTTTTGCCTTCTTCGCTGGTATCTACGACTTCGGCTTCTCCATCACTGATTTTTGATTTTTGCATGACGGAGTCTTCAACAAAAATGGGCGCACTAAACCGCAGTGCCAGGGCAATGGCATCACTGGGACGAGCGTCAATATCGAAATTGCCGTCTTTGGAAACAAAATAGATTCTGGCAAAAAAAGTGTTGTCCTTTAAATCACAGACTTCAATTTTGGCAATCGAAATTTCCAATGTATCTGAAAAATTCTTAAACAGATCATGGGTCATGGGACGTTCATATTTTATATCTTGCAGGGCCGAAGCGATGGAAGTGGCTTCGAGCAGTCCGATCCAGATGGGAATGGCCTGATCACTCTCTTCTGATTTTAGAATAATAATGGGGGTGTTCGATGCTGGATCCATTGTCAAACCCGCTATGCTTACTTTATGCAGCATAACTTTTTTCTCCTTTCAAGCCTTCAACGGTAGATTCTATTGCGACGGGTTTTCCCCACAGTGAATGCGCATAAGCCTTGTCAATCTTTACATGAACCACTTTCCCCGGAAAAATGTCACGACTGCTCCCAGGAATATCTCTATGATAAAAGTTTACGATTTTGTTAGTGGAAGTGCGTCCGGTCCACTGCGCAACCTGATTCGGTTCGTCAAGACTGCCGGAGGATTGTTTTTTACTGAATCCTTCGGCAATAATCGGTTGAATAGAGCCGATCAAAGCTTCATTTTTCTTTCTAGTATAAGTTTCCTGCAATTCTAAAAGAATTTGCAGCCTCTCGCTCTTTTGGGGATCTGAAATTTTTGCCTTAAACTGGGTGGCGGGCGCATTCGGACGATCGGAATACATAAAGGCGAAAAGACCGTCAAACGCTACTTTTCTCATCAAATCCAGGGTTTCATCAAAATCAGCATCCGATTCGCCCGGAAAGCCGACGATCATATCGGAAGTTATCGCGATATCAGGACAAGTATCTCTGAGTTTGGCGACTTTGTCAAGGTACAGCTCCTTTGTGTACTTGCGGTTCATCCGTTTCAGCATCCGGTTGGATCCGGATTGAACCGGCAAGTGTATATGATTGCATAACTTGTCATTTGCCTGAAATGCGTCAATCAAATCCTGATCGAAATCCTTGGGATGGGATGTTGTAAAGCGGATCCGTAAAAGCCCCTCAATGGTTTGGACACGCGCCAGTAACTCCGTGAAACTCAACAACCCCTCTTTTTTTCCATAACTGTTTACATTTTGCCCAAGCAGGGTAACCTCCTTGACGCCGGAATCAACAAACAGTTTGATTTCTTTAACAATATTGTCGGGATGGCGGCTGGTTTCTCTTCCCCGCACGTAGGGCACCACGCAATAGGTACAATAATTATCGCAGCCCCGCATGATGGTTACAAAACGCGATACCGGGTTGTGGTTCTGACCTGCTGGAGCAGCATCCAACAGTTCCGGATGGTCAGTCATCGAGACATCGACAATGCGGCAACGTTTGGCCTCAATTTTGCTGATTAAAGCCGGCAGACGATCAATGGCCTGGGTGCCGAACACGAGATCGAGGTGTGGTATCCGCTTAAGAATTTTGGCGCCTTCCTGCTGGGCAACACAGCCTCCGACCCCAACGATTAGACCCGGCTTCTTTTTCTTCAATCGGGCCAGTCGGCCCAGAAAACTAAAGGCTTTTTGTTCGGCTTTGGCCCGTACCGTACAGGTATTAAGGATCACCAGATCAGCCGCTTCCAATGATGATGTCTGCTGATAGCCCGTGGCCGCCAGTTGAATTGCAATCTGCTCGGAATCATAGACATTCATCTGGCATCCGATGGTGTTGATATAAAGATACTTGTTTAACATAAAATATTCAATTCAACGGTGCGCCCTTTCCATTATGATATCGCGTTTCAGGTCCTCTAAAATCGTCTCCACGTCCTGCTCACAACCCGGTGCGATTTGAAACTCAATAAGACCGGTTTCAGGGTCCAGGGTGGTGACGCTTGCGAGTCCACCGTATGCTTCTATAATAAATCGTATAAAGGCAATCTCTCGCCGGTCAACACGATAATGTTTTTTAATGGTTTCTGCAAGATTGTTGTGAGTTGACATCGCAATTATTCAAAGGCCGGCTAAATTTTGAGGCATCTTTTAGTATAATCATATCCGGTGTTTTATCAATAAAAAAGACCTAACGAGAAAGAATCTGATGAACATCAAATCACTCCATAGCGTGATTGAATAATGTATTCTTTCTATTCAAAGAATATCGGCCAAAATGAATCTACCATGAGGGATTCGATTTGGCTTAGCCCTTCACCTGTGAGTTCAGGACCGAACGGCTTACCGCAGGCAGTGGTTCCATTTTGACCTCATTATGACCGCTTCAATTTTTTCCGACTTCCGAATTCCCACTTCCGAATTCTTTTTAAATTCCCCTTGTCCATTAATTAAATCTGGTGTATTCCGCACTCATGAATAAATACTGGCACATGCTTCAACCGGATCCGGAAGCCGTTCGAGAATTGAGCCAAAAGTTGAATTGCCATCCGGTCACGGCCGCGGTCCTGGCCAATCGCAATATTAAAACTCCATCGGACGCCCGCCATTTTTTGAGCGTTTCTTTGAATGATCTGCGCCCACCCTCTTCTTTAGAAGGTTCAGATGCTGCGGTCAAACGAATCTACGATGCCATCACCGGCAATCAAAAAATCCTGATATTCGGAGACTACGACGTCGATGGCATAACGGCCACCGTCGTGCTGCTGAATTTTTTGCGCTATGTCGGCGCCGATGTTACGTATTACATCCCCCACCGTATCACGGAAGGCTACAGTATCCAGCCACGGCACATTTCGCATTATGCCCGTCCCAATCAGTTTGATTTGATCATAACAGCCGACTGCGGGTCCAGCAGCCATCAGGCGGTGGCAGCGGCCAACAAATCCGGCATTGATGTGGTGATTACAGATCACCACAACATCGGCGATGACCTGCCGCCGGCGCTGGCCGTGATCAATCCCAAACGCCATGACTGCAATGCGGGGCTGCAAAACCTTGCCGGCGTGGGTGTGGCTTTTTTTCTATTAATCTGCTTGCGAACCTATCTGCGGGAAAAAGGATTCTGGCGAGAGCGCCAGGAACCCAACCTGAAAAGTTACTGTGATCTTGTGGCCCTGGGTACCGTAGCGGACATGGTGCCGCTCGTCGAAGAAAACCGCATTCTTTGTAAAACCGGTCTCGACCTTATCAACTCCGGCCATCGTCCCGGCCTAACGGCCCTGGCGGAAGCCAGCGGCATCCGCAATGACACCCTTGATGCCGAAGATATTGCATTCAGGCTGGCACCCCGCCTAAATGCGGCCGGCCGCATGGACCATGCTGCAAGGGCCGTAGAGCTACTGACCACGCAGGATGCCGGCTACGCCGCAACCACAGCTCATACCCTAAACCGGTTAAATCAAAAAAGACAACAACTGGAAAAAGGAACGCTGGCCGAGATTCAGGAGTATTTGGCCATCAATCCCTCATTGCTCCGTCAACGCTCATTGGTTCTTTCACAGGATGGTTGGCATGCAGGATTGCTGGGAATCGTTGCATCGCGGATTATGGAGCGGTACTATCGTCCGGTAATCTTGATTGCCACAGAAGATGGTGTGGGAAAAGGTTCTGCCAGATGTGTTCCGGGAATCAATCTATATGAGGCGCTGGCGGATTGCCGGCAGTATCTTGAAGCTTTCGGGGGGCATTCAATGGCAGCCGGTCTGAAAATACGCCAGGAAAATATTGCTGACTTTCAAAATGCTTTTGAGAAATCCATTCATGACAGGTTGGAATCTGAGGATTTAATACAGACGCTGAATATTGACGGTGAGCTGGATTTTGCCAATATTTCAGCTGGTCTGATTGACGAATTAGAATCCCTGATGCCCTACGGCGCCGGCAACCCTGAACCAATTTTTGTGTCTTCTGACATCCGGGTCATTTCATCAAAAATCTTGGGCAAACGTCACCGTCGCATGGTTTTAAGACAGTCATCGGGGCCGAACACACCATCTTTCCAGGCCATCCATTTTAACGTTGATGACCGGAGTGCAAAGGAAAAAAGTTTTGCCAAAGTGGCCTTCAAACTCCGCTGGAATCGCTGGAATGGCAAAAAGACCGCCCAAATTGTCGTCGAGGATCTACCATAAAAGAGTGGCAAATGAAATGATGGAAAATATGAAGTTTTCAACCCTCATGGTTCAGACAGAATACCCCGGCTACATTTTTACTTGCAATCCTGAATTTGAATTATTATTATGCATCATCAACATATAAAAATATGATCGACAATAATCCTTAAATAGTCAATCTTCAATCTTAAATATTCAATTATTACAAGGTGCCATGCTATGGGCAAGATATTCCGACCAAGTTCTCGCGAATCAAGTATTTTGTCTAAAATCGAGTCGACCAAGGAGCACATGCGCCGGCTGGCAATCAGCAGAGTCAGGGAATGCTCGGAGCCGCTGGCCAATGGAGTTGCAACAAAACTGATCGAAAATAACCTGGTTGAGACAACCAATAAAAATGGCCTGGAAGAACAGCTCCAGAAATGTCTGGATAAGTTGAGCCGGCTGGACGATTTTGAAGTCGACTATCAGGTGGCACCTTTTCGAAATCTCGTCCCTCAGCCCCAAATCGTGAGCCTCTATGTGACCGCCTTTGTAATTGAGAAGCTGATTAATCACAAAGATGTGGTGGATATATTCGGCTCCGATGAAGAAATATATGTCACGATTAATCAACAAGTAAAAAAATATATGCCGCTATAATGCGTCCCAGCTTTCACCCCAGGTTGATCAACGGTCCCTTCAATGACCCCGGCCTTTTCATTCCTTTTCTTTTTCAAAAACGTGCGTTCGTCTTCGATATCGGTGAAATCGGCCTGCCGGCCAAAGATATGCTCAAAATCAGTCATGTCTTCGTGACCCATACCCACATGGACCATTTTATCGGTTTCGACCACTTGCTGCGCACCATGCTGGGACGTGAGAAAATTCTCTCGCTTTTCGGCCCACGCGACTTTATAAAAAATGTCGAGGGCAAGCTGTCCGCATACACATGGAATCTGGCAGATAATTACGGTTACCCGCTTTGTTTGCAGATCACCGAAGTGCATCCGGATATCACGCTTTACCGCAAGTATCGATGTCGCGAGCGGTTTGAGCCTTCGCAGGATGCTGTCAAACAGCCGTTTGACGGTGTTCTGTATGAAGAACCGGCATTTAGAGTCTCGGCGGTTATCCTCGACCACAAAATCCCCTGTCTGGGGTTGTCGATTAAAGAACGGTTCCACGTGAATATTGTCAAAGAAGGATTAAAACGCCTTGGTCTGGAACCGGGCCCCTGGCTGTCGGATTTTAAACAGGCTTTATATAGCCAGACTGATCCTGCTGCGAAGTTTGAACTGGACAGGCCGGGACAACCTGACAAAAAACAGTTTGCTCTGGAAAACCTAGCCAGACAAATCGCCCAGATTACACCGGGCCAAAAAATTACCTATATTACCGATGTGGTTTACAGTGATTTCAACAGGGATAAAATCGTAGAATTTGCCCGGGATTCCGATCACCTTTTCATCGAAGCCGCATTTATGGAAAAAGACCGCCGGATTGCCGCTGAAAAATACCATCTCACGGCCCGGCAGGCCGGTGAATTGGCCGCCCGGGCAGGTGCCAGACAGTTTAACGTTTTCCATTTTTCCCCCCGCTATACCAATCAGGAATGCCTGCTCTATCAGGAGGCTTTTGATGCTTATAATAAATTTATCTGCTAATTCAAATAAGGAAATTCGAAGCTAACCGGAAGCAGGCTTAAACCCGGGCAAGTGCCACCTGAATCATAAAAGCCACTTTTTTGTTTTTATTCTCGATGCTTACATGCCCTTCAACCACGCTGGTGAAGGAAGATCCGGCGCTCACAGTCTTATTCTGCGAACTGTCGCTTATTTTCGCCTCCCCGCTAATAACGAATAGATGCAAAACCTTATCGCTATCATTTTGAAGCTGAAATTTAGATTCAGCATAAACCATCAGCTCAACTGCCGTATAATTGCCGCTTTGCTCGAGCAGCTTGGAGATGCCCCAGGGATGATACACGGTGCGATGTTGTTGGTACTCCTTGCGCCCGCGCTCTTTTAATTCAGTAACAATGGATTTCACATCCCGGCTGTGCTCGATATCTGAGACAAAAATGGAATCCGGGGTCTCCACCACCACGACATCCCGCAGGCGATTGGTGGCGATCAAGCGGTCGTGACCCTGGATAAAACAATTGCTGGTGTCCCGGGCAATGACATCCCCATCAATGACGTTATTATCGGCATCTTTCTCCAGAAAATCATACAGTGATTTCCATGAACCGATGTCACTCCAGCCGAAGTCAGACGGCACCACGACGCATTTGTCGGTTTTTTCCATGATGGCGTAGTCAATGGAGATATTCTCCAGCCGATCATAATCTTCTCTGGCAAGTGGCTGGTCGGCAGAAAAACAAGCCTTCATCGCGGCCAGCATTTTTGGCTGATAGGTTTTAAATTCCTCCAGCATAACGGAAGCTTTAAAGGCAAACATCCCGCTGTTCCAGAAAAAATTGCCGGCTTCGATATATTTTTCAGCGGTGGACCGATCCGGCTTTTCAACAAAGCGTTTCACTCTGAAGGCACGCTCGGAAACGCCGTCACCGCCTTCAATGTAGCCATATCCGGTTTCAGGGTAGTTTGGCTTGATACCGAATGTGACAATATGCCCCCGGTCGGCAAGATCAATGGCAAGGCCCAGCCTCTCGTGAAAGGATTTGATATTGCCGATCACATGATCGGCCGGGAAAACGCACATGATCCCATCTGCTGCCACGTGATTGATGTGAAAGACGGCCAGCAGAATAGCCGGTGCCGTGTTGCGCCCGCTGGGTTCCTGGATAATTTTACCCTCTGATACCAGACCGATATCCTCGATGTGGCGTGCAATTTCGTAATAGTGCCGGTCGCCGCAGACAACCCGGACCTTCTGCAGATCCAGCAGAGGGTCCAGACGTTTAATCGTGCTTTGCACCAGTGAATCATTGCCGATGAATTTAACCAGCTGCTTCGGGTACAACTCGCGGGACACGGGCCACAAACGCGTCCCGGTGCCGCCGGCCAACAAAATTGCGTAAGCATTACTTGTTGAATCCGCCATTAAAGCGCTTCTCCTTTCTGCCATTGCGGTTAAGGCCGTTAAGGGCAGATGCGGCCGGCACCGCACTGCAGCGGGTTTCTATGGCAGGGTAGCCAAGAAAGTTATTGACTTCGCGGCTTAAAGCCCCTCCCGCCCTTAACTTCAAGGCCTCCGACAAGGCGATGACCGAATCCGTATTGTCGGGGCTGCGCAAATGCAGGAAAGCCGGACAAGCCCCCCGGTGTCTTTCAAGGATGGCGTGCAAATTCGTCAATATTTCCCGATCGATGCGACTTATTTCCAGATTAAAATGGACGCTGGCCGTCCAGGTTTCTTCGGCTTTCTCGATGGGAATAACCGTGTCCGCCAAAATTTTTACCGATTGTTCGTCCTTTTGGACCTGTCCCTGAATCAGCAGGGGTTTGTCTTCCACCAGCAAATCCCTGACATCGGCAAAAACACGCGAAAACACAATCGCCTCCACCGCGCCGTGCATGTCCTCGATGGTCACAAACGCCATCAGATCGCCTTTTTTGGTCTTTATCATTTTGGAGTTTTGGACAAGGCCGCCAATTCTGACAACACCGCCATCTCTTAACTCCTTGATGGAGATCGCATTGGCATTGGTAAACTTATCCAACAAGTCTTCATAGCGCGTCAACGGATGACCGGCTAAATAAAATCCGAGAGATTCTTTCTCAAAGGTTAAAAACTGTTTCTCATCCCATTCCCCGATTTCAGGCAGCTCAGGGGCGTTGATGCGGGGTTGGTTTTCAGCGACATCGAACAGTCCCATCTGCGGATCGTTAAGCTCCCGCTGAACTCGTTGGCCATAATCGAGGGCACTTTCAACAGCGGCCGCCATCTGGGATCGTTTGGCGCCGGTTGAATCAAAAGCACCGCATTTGATCAGGCTTTCAATAACCCGCTTGTTGACCTTTTTAAGGTCCACCCGTTCACAGAAGTCAAACAAGGACTCCAAGCGTTGCTCTGCGCGGCAGGCGATAATGGATTCAATGGCATTTTCACCGACATTTTTGACCGCCACCAGCCCGAAACGGATCTGCGAGCCGTCCACCGTAAATTCGGTATCACTCTCATTAATGTCCGGCGGCAGGATCGGGATATTGTGATGGCGGCATTCGGCGATAAATTTAACCACGCCGTCGGTGGAATGCATTTCACTGGTCAGCAGTGCTGCCATAAACTCCACCGGATAATGTGCTTTTAGAAAGGCGGTTTGATAGGCGATCAGGGCATAGGCGGCACTGTGGGATTTATTAAATCCGTAGCCACCGAATTTTTCAATCAGGTCGAACAGTTTTTTAGCCCTGTCGCCGGGGATTTTATTGTCTTTGGCCCCCTGCACAAAGCGTTGCCGATGGTCGGCCATAATTTCAGCAATTTTCTTGCCCATGGCTTTGCGCAAATCATCGGCCTCTGCCATGGAATAATTCGCCAGTTCACCGGCGATTTTCATGACCTGCTCCTGATAGACAATCACGCCATAGGTTTCCTTGAGAATGGGCTCGAGCTCAGGCACCAAGTATTTCACAGATTTTTTACCATGTTTGCGGGCCACATAATCGTCAATCATACCGCTTTCCATGGGACCGGGACGATAGAGGGCCACCAGGGCGATGATATCATCAAAGGACTCCGGCCTTAAACGCACGAGCAAATCTTTCATGCCCGAGCTTTCGAGCTGAAAGACGCCGGTGGTATCTCCGGCAGACAGCAGACGGTAGGTATCCGGATCCGTCAGCTCGATATTTTTTAGATCCGGCGGTTGTTTGCCCTGCCGTTCGATTAATGCCAGGGTTTTGGCGATAACTGTCAGGTTGCGCAACCCGAGGAAGTCAAACTTTACCAGGCCGATCTTTTCGACGATTTTCATGTCGTACTGGGTGACCACCTCCCCCTTCTTCCCCTTGTACAACGGCAGGTATTCCACCAGCGGCCGGTCGGAAATGACAACCCCGGCGGCATGGGTCGAAGCGTGCCGCGGCAGGCCCTCGAGCACCCGGCAGATCTGTATCAGGTCGGCCACATTGGGATCTTTTTCGACCAGCTCAGCCATTCGCGGCTCCTGTCTTAAGGCCGCATCGAGGCTGATGTTTAAAACATCCGGCACCATCTTGGCAATCGCGTCCACTTCACGCAGCGGTATGTCCAGTGCCCGGCCCACATCACGAATAACCGCCCGGGTTTTAAGCTTGCCAAAGGTGATGATCTGGGCCACATAATCACCGCCGCCGTATCTTTCGACCACATACTTATAGATGTCCTCCCGTCCGTCGATACAAAAATCGACATCGATATCCGGCATGCTCTTGCGGGCCGGGTTGAGGAAGCGTTCAAAGATTAAACCATGGGTGATGGGATCCAGATCGGTGATCCCCAGACTATAGGCCACCAGGCTGCCGGCGGCAGAGCCCCGACCGGGTCCCACCGGTACACCCGACTCCTTGGCATAGCGAATAAAGTCGGCGACAATTAAAAAGTATCCGGGAAATCCCATTTCTTTAATGGTCGTGATCTCATAGTCAAGACGCTTTTGATAATCCGTTTCATCAAGATCCGGGTTTTTGCTTTTTATGCGAGCGATAATTTCGCGATACCCTTCTCGCACTTTATCTTCAAACAGCTCGTCGACGCTTTGCTCGGATCCGGCATCAAATTTGGGAAAGTGATAGGTTTTAAAATCAAATTCCAGATTGCAGCGCCGGGCGATGTCCACCGTGTTGCTAAGCGCATCGGGATAAGAATTAAAGTACCCATGCATTTCCGCTTTAGACTTGAAATAAAGCTGGTCGGTTCTAAATTTCAGCCGGTCGTTATCATGAATGGTTTTGCCGGTTTGAATACATAATAAAACATCGTGCGCACGGACGTCCTCTCTTTGCAGATAATGACAGTCATTGCTGGCCGCCAGAGGAATCGACAATCGCTGACTCATGTCTAAAAGGGCCTGGTTGACGTGTTCCTGGATGTCGATGCCGTTGTTCTGGACCTCGAGGTAGAAGTTGTTTTCGCCGAATATTTCCAGATACTCCAGGGCGGCCGCATCTGCAATATCCATGTTGCCATCTCGAATCCGCCGCGCAACCTCACCATTCAGGCAGGCGGTCATGGCCACCAGTCCCTTGCTGTGCTCCCTTAAAAGCTGTTTGTCGATACGGGGTTTGTAGTAAAACCCTTCGAGCTGGGCGGCGGAGGCTAATTTACACAGGTTGCGATAACCGTCCTGATTTTCAGCCAGTAGGATCAAATGCGACAGGCCCTTGTTGTCCAGCGGCGTCTTATCAAAACGGCTGCGGGGTGCGACGTAAATTTCGATGCCGATAATGGGTTTGATACCGGCCTTGGTGGCTTTTTCAAAGAATTCGACGGCGCCGAACATGGTGCCGTGGTCGGTGGTGGCCACCGAATGCATATCGAAATCAGATGCACGCTGCAGCAGGTCGTCGATGCGGATGGCGCCATCCAGCAAACTATACTGGGTATGAACATGCAGATGAACGAAGTCGGGGGGGTTGGAAGTAGACATGGCGTTATATACCTTCTTATTTGTTCTACTTTTTCATATTTGTTTTTATTCAGCCCCTTGTTATAACAGACTAATATAGTATTTTAGGCATTTGATAAGCCAGTATCCTTCGCACTTAATCAACCATTCAACCAATCAACCAAATCAACTATTCCAACCGATAGTTAGGCGCTTCCTTGGTAATTATAACGTCATGCACGTGGCTTTCGCGCATACCGGCGGCGCTGATTTTCACAAACCTCGCCTTTTCCCGCAACTCATCCAACGTGCGACAGCCGCAGTATCCCATTCCGGATTTCAAGCCGCCGATTAGCTGATAGATATTGGATGAAAGTGTACCCCGGTAAGGTACGCGGCCGACAATTCCTTCGGGCACCAGCTTATCGTCTTCGGTTTGCTCACTTTGATAATAGCGATCTTTGCTGCCTTTTTTCATCGCTTCGATCGATCCCATGCCGCGGTACATTTTATAGCTGCGCCCCTGGTAAAAAACCACCTCACCCGGGCTTTCTTCGGTTCCGGCCAAAAGCCCTCCGACCATGATACAATGTGCTCCGGCTCCGATGGCTTTGGTAATATCGCCAGAAAATCGAATGCCGCCGTCTGCAATCAACGGCACACCGGTTTTGCCGGCAACGGAACGGCAATTCATGATGGCGGTCATCTGCGGGACACCGATTCCGGCAACAATTCGAGTAGTGCAAATGGATCCACCGCCAATTCCGACTTTGACACCATCGACACCGGCATCGATTAGGTCCTCTGCACCTTTGGCAGTGCCGACATTACCGGCAATCACCTCAACCCCGTCAAAACTGCTTTTTAGCGCTTTGACACCATTGATAACGTTGGATGAATGACCGTGGGAGGTGTCAATTAAAATTATATCCGCGCCGGCCTTAAGCAGCGCCTCGGCTCGTTCCAGCAGATCAGGGCCGACGCCGACAGCGGCACCCACTCGCAACCGCCCCATGGAATCTTTGCATGCATTGGGGAATTTTTTAATTTTCTCAATATCTTTGGTTGTGATCAGCCCCGTCAGGCGACCATTTTTGTCAACCACCAGAAGTTTTTCAATGCGGTGTCGGTGCAACAGTTTTTTGGATTCGTCCAGATTAATTCCTTCGGAAACCGTTATTAGTTTGTCCCGGGTCATGACCTCGGCAACTCTTTTATCCAGATCGGTCTCAAATCGTAAGTCGCGGTTGGTCACGATCCCAACGAGTTGATCGCCCTCGGTCACCGGAACCCCGGAAATGCGGTATTGTTCCATCAATGTTATCACTTCATTGACCTTTTGGTCCGGATGGATTGTAACCGGATCGACAATCATCCCGCTTTCTGATTTTTTAACCTTGTCCACTTCCATGGCCTGGCTGTTGATACTCAGGTTGCGATGGATAAACCCCATACCGCCTTCCTGGGCCATGGTGATGGCGGCTTGGGACTCGGTGACGGTGTCCATGGCGGCACTAATGAGGGGGATATTTAGCGAAATATTTTTCGTCAGGCGTGTGCTGATATTGACATCTTTTGGCACGACATCCGAATAATTGGGAATTAGCAGGACATCATCAAATGAATACGCTTCTTCAGGCGGAATTTTTGGCATTGCAGACCTCCCTGGGGCATTATAATATTAATAATAATTCTTTTGCTGTTCAGCCACTCCCTCTATAACGGCGAATCAGATATTTCAGATCGGAATAATGGAATGATCGAATAGCAAATGGTCGCAGCTTTGGCAATCCTTAATTGTAACCTTGACATCAAGCAGCGAGCCATAATAAAGAAAAGCCTTCCATAAAGGCAATCAGGCGGGAAAATTGGAATAATATCCACCGAACATAAACGACTGAATTTCTCGATGCTAATTAAAATAAACCAACAAAATCCCCAGCTGCGGCTTATCCATAAAGTAGTGGAGATATTAAAAAAAGGCGGTGTTGTTGTCTATCCGACCGATACCTATTACGGAATTGGGTGCGATATCATGAACAAGAAAGCCATTGAAAAAATCTACCAGCTGAAAAAGAGGAATAAAAGCAAACCCTTCAGTTTTATCTGCTCCGGTCTCAAAAATATCAGTAATTATGCAAAAGTTTCCAATTATGCTTATAAAACCATGAAACGACTTTTACCGGGTCCCTATACCTTCATTCTGGAAGGCTCCCGGCTGGTCCCCAAAATTATGCTGACCAAGCGCAAAACAGCCGGAATTCGAGTACCGGACAATCCTATTTGCCTGACCCTGGTAAATGAGCTTGAAAACCCGCTATTAACCACCAGTGCAACGATGCCCGATGGCACTGTTTTTCACGACGCATCATTAATTCACGATTTCTTTGGCACGCGGGTTGAAGCCGTCATCGACGGCAGCATCGTACCCGGTCAGCCTTCAAGCGTCATTTCGTTGATCGATGACATACCCGAAGTAATCCGCAAGGGCATGGGGGATGTTAGTATCTTCGAGTGAGTCAGCCTTTGCCCGGCTTTGAGTAGCCTATTAAGAGCGCGCTGGGAAAAAGCATCAGGAGTACTGGAGTATGGGAGTAATGGAAAAAAGACGCCCATCTCATCACTGAAACCGTGACGAGATAGGCGCTTATAAAAATCATTACCTTTTTTAAATATAAATTTTTGAAATCAAAAATTTAATCATCGTTTAGTTTTTCCTGCAGATTCTCCCGCAAAATTTCACCAAACGAAGACGTTGCCGGTCCCATATTGTTGACGTATTCACTCAACAGGCTCTGTTCATCTTCTATTTCCATGCGCTTGATTGAAAGCCCGATTCGTCGCTCATCACTGTTGATATTCATTACTCTGGCGGTAATAACTTGGCCGATGTTATATTGACCAACCGGAGTTTTGATCTTCTCTTTGCTGATCTCCGATACGTGGACAAGCCCTTCGATGCCTTCCTCAAGTTCAACAAAAATTCCAAAATCCGTTAAATTTGTCACGGTCCCGGTAATCTCTTTGCCGACTTCGTATCGTTCAGCCACGCTTTTCCACGGATCATCCTGCAACTGCTTGATTCCGAGGGAAAACCGTTCACTCTCCTTTTCGATATCCAGTACGATGGCCTGAACCACATCACCCTTTTTGAACAACTCGGAGGGATGTTTGATACGTTTGATCCAGGATATATCCGAAATGTGAACAAGACCGTCAATTCCTTCGTCAATTCCTATAAATAGGCCAAAATCGGTGATATTCTTAATTTTGCCTTCGATGGTGGTCCCGACAGGATATTTTTCAGCAATCACATCCCACGGATTCGGAACGACCTGCTTCATACCCAGAGATATCCTGCGATTTTCGGGTTTGATGTCGAGCACAACTGCGCCGATCTCTTCTCCGACGGATACGACTTTGGAAGGATGACGAATTTTTCGGGTCCAGGACATCTCGGATACATGGATTAATCCTTCAATCCCTTCCTCCAGTTCAACGAATGCACCATAATCAGTCAGGCTGACAACCACGCCGGTAACCCGGGAGCCCACTGCATATTTTTCCGAGGCAATCGACCACGGATCAACAGTAAGCTGCTTCATGCCCAAGGAGACCCGTTCCTTTTCCAAATCAAAGCTCAATATTTTTACGTTAATCGAGTCACCAACCGCAAAAAGCTCCGACGGATGTTTGACTCTGCCCCAGGAAATATCGGTAATGTGAAGCAAACCGTCTACACCGCCAAGATCGATGAACACACCGTAGTCGGTGATATTTTTGACGATGCCTTCAACAATCTTGTCTTCATGGATTGATGATAGAGTCGTGGATCGTTTCTCTTCTCTTTCTTTTTCCAAAATAGCCCGGCGGGACAAAACAATGTTGCTGCGTTTGCGGTTATACTTTAAAATTTTAAACTCAAATGTTTTCCCAACCAGTTCGTCCAGGTTGCGAATGGGGCGCAAGTCCGCCTGGGAACCGGGCAAGAAGGCCTGGACGCCGATATCCACCGAAAACCCGCCTTTAACCCGATTGGATATGACACCCTCAACCGTTCCATCCTCGTCATAGGAATTTTTAATAGCATCCCATATTTTAATATTGGCAGCTTTTTCTTTGGAGAGAACAACACGCTCGTCCTCATCATCCCACCACTCAACCATCACTTCAACGGTATCACCGACTTCAGCAGAAATGTTGCCTTCTTCATCCTTGAATTCATGTATCCGAATTTGGCCCTCGGATTTATAACCGATGTCGATCAGAACATGGTCCTTGTCGATCGAAATTATCCGGCCGGTGACGACTTCGCCTTCAGCGAAACGCTTGAAGCTTTCTTCATACAAATTCATCACATTTTCCATGCTGTCGCCGGAGTCCTGAGCAGGTTCGGATGGCTGGTCATTCATAGCCGCTCGGGATGAGCGTTGATCGTTTGGTGATGCGTCCCCAGCATCTTGTGATGCGTCCCCAGCATCTTGTTGAGCTACCCCAGCATCTTGTGGTGCTTCCACAGCATCTTGTGGTGCTTCCACAGCATCTTGTGGTGCTTCCACAGCATCTGAAGGCTGCATGGTGCCTTCATCGGACAGTTCAGACTGGTTTGAGCTTTCGTTTACTTCGTTGTCGTTGACATTAACCATAAAAATAAAATACCCCCTTAGCCAATTTAGTCATATTCCCTGTAAGAATAGCATAATCAGATATTTTTAGCAGACTCGTTGAAAAAAGCAATAATTAATTTCGATATTTTATATTTTAAATCAGTAGAAAAGCAATTCATACCTGAATTTTAGCGCAGCACCCATCGTTTCAAGTCAATGGTGGTAACTTGACCCCATCTTCACCAAGGGCCAATTGCATGCAGAATTCAGGTAATGAAAAAGTTTCCGATCATTCAATATAAGACATCATCACTTTAATCACCTGTTCAACAGTCAAGTCGGTCGAGTCGATGACGATGGCATCCCGGGCCGGCTTTAACGGAGCCACTTCCCGGGTGCTGTCATTTTGATCCCGCTGCTCAATATCACGCTCGACTTCATCCAGGGTCTGGGTGCTTTTTGATTTTAATTCATCGAAACGTCGCTGGGCCCTTTTGCGGGGGGATGCATCCAGAAAATATTTCAGGTCGGCTTCCGGGAAAACGACGGTTCCCATGTCCCGTCCTTCAAACACAGCAGCTTTTTTGCTTGCCATATTTCTCTGTAAATCAAGAAGATATTGCCGCACGACCGGTCGGGCCGAGACGGACGACGCCAGCATCGTAATCTCCGGTGTCCGAATAGGGTCGGAGATATCTTGCCCGTTAGACATAAGTCGCAGCCCATCTTCGTTTACAACGAAACCCAATTCGAGCTCATTGCAAAGCTGTTTCAAATCTGCATCATTTTGCGGATTCATCCCTTTGGTTTTAACAGCAAGAGCCACCCCCCGGTATAGTGCGCCGGTATCAATATAGCGATAGCCCAGCCGCTGCGCCAACGCCCGGCTAACGGTTGTCTTGCCGGCACCCGCCGGACCATCGATTGTAATCAATAATTTCTTCATATTTTTAATTGGTTAGACGGTTGCCGGTATCCGATCTCTGGCAGCGACAATATAAGTGGCGAAAGGCTTAAGGTATATAGGGTATAGGGTTAACCGGAAAAGGACTAAAATTCTTCACCTTATACCTTACACCTCACACCTTACACCTTAAACCTCACACCTTACACCTTACACCTCACACCTTAAACCTTATACCATAAACGATAATCATCGATTTAATGTTTGAAATCCAAAAATATAACTCTTCCGACTTCAAGTGACTTTCCCCAGTGCCGCCAAGAAGCGCACATTTTCATGATGCTGCCCGACGCTGACACGGATGCAATCCGGATATCCGTAAGACGACATGGAGCGCACAATGACCCCCTGTCTGAGGAGATCTTCGAAAACGTGATCCGCTTTTTTGTTCAACTGAATGAGCAAAAAATTGGCACTGGACCGGCAATAATGAATATCGAGTTCATCCAATGCGTTGTACATAAAAGCCATTTCATCGTTCACCAGTCGGACGGTTTTTTCCAGGAAATCCTGATCTTCAAGGGCTGCTATGGCCGCCGCCTGAGCCAGAGCGTTCACATTGAAGGGTTGCCTGACCCGATGGAGAAGTTCGGCAAAATAAGCCGGCATCAAGCCGTATCCGATGCGCAGCCCGGCCAATCCGTATGCCTTTGAAAATGTGCGCAAACCGACAACAGTTTTACCTGAATTCAGATAATCGATGCTGTTGGGGCAGCGGCTGTCTTTGACGAACTCGATATAGGCCTCATCAATAACCAGAACGATGTTGGCCGGCAGTGCTTCTACAAATGCATCGAGCGCCTGCTTGGTAATCAGGGAACCGGTAGGGTTATGAGGATTATTCACGAAAACCAGCCGGGTTTTCGGACCCATGCGTTCCAGCATCCCATCCAGGTCGGTCGTTTCGGATTTTAACGGTATTCCGACCGGAACAGCGCCGGAGCTTTGAATTACAATTTCGTAGAAAAGAAAGGACGGCTCCGGCAATACCGCTTCATCACCGGGCTGCAGCAGCACCCGGGCGAGCATGGCAATCAGATCGTCGGATCCATTGCCCAGAACGATGTTTTCGCACTTTATGTTCAATTGTCTGGCAAGGTGATGGCACAGATCATAACTGCCGCTATTTGGATAACGATGCAGATTTTCGGCGCTGCGCCGGATGGCCTCTAATGCCATGGGAGATGGCCCCAGAGGATTTTCATTGGAGGCGAGCTTAACGGCACCCTTGATGCCAAATTCTCTTTCGAGTTCCTCGAGGGGTTTGCCGGCGACATAGGGTTTTAGTGATAGGATATAATCTGGCACGCAAAGTTTCATTTGACAATCGCCGCCTTCCTCCCTTCCTCAAGTGCTTTCATGTTGAGGGGAATGAGCTTTTCTTTTTGGGCAAATTTATCCTTGACCGCCGTTTGCAGAGAATCGAACTTGACAACTGCGCTGCGGCTCACAAATGCCGCCAGCGCCACGATGTTCGCGGTTTTGATATTACCCAGCGCTTTGGCAATTTCAATGATCGGCACTCTGACTTCATCCACGTCATCACGGCCGGCATCGATGGAAATAATGGAGCTGTTGACAAATATTACGCCTGCGGCTTTAACGGTTGGCGCAAATTTCTCTAACGAGGGACGATTCATGGCAACCAGATGCTGGGGATTGCGAATAATGGGCGAGCCGATGAGCTTGTCGCTGATGACCACCGTACAATAAGCGGTACCGCCCCGCATCTCAGGACCGTATGAAGGGATCCAAACGACCTCAAACCCTTCATTCATGGCGGCCTGGGCCAGGATCTGCCCCATTAGCATGATCCCCTGTCCGCCGAATCCGGCGAATTGAATTTCACTTTGCATTTTCCATCTCCCATTTCAGCGAGAAGTAAGAGAAAACCATTTTGCACATAAATAATAGTTGATGCTTAGTTGGTTGGTACTTGCTTCTCACTTAAGCATAAGGTTGCGAGAATTCCACAATCGCAATCGCCCACATTCCTATTTCCGACTTCCGCATTCCAAATTCCGAAATCAGTTTTCCTCCGGCACTTTATAATCACCCAGTTCAAAATAAGGCAGCATCTTTTCTTCGGCCCACTTCAGGGAATCAATCGGCGTCATTCCCCAGTTGGTGGGGCAGGTGCTGATCAGCTCCACCAGGCTGAAACAGCGATTTTCCAGTTGATACTGAAAGGCCTTTTTAATGGCTTTTTTGGACCTGTTGATATATTTCGGAGTTATCAACGTCTGCCGGGTAATATACGCGGGGGTCACCAAGGCGGCCAGCATTTCGGCAACCTTTACGGGCATGCCGGTATAGTCCGTTTTGCGTCCGAAAGGAGATGTCGTGGTTCTCTGATCGGGCATTGTTGTGGGGGCCATTTGACCGCCGGTCATACCGTAAACGGCATTGTTAATAAAAATCGTCGTAAATTTCTCGCCGCGATTGGCTGCGTGAACGATTTCACCCAATCCAATACTTGCCAGATCACCATCACCTTGATAGGTGAAAACGACCAGATCGGGTCGAACCCTTTTTATCCCGGTGGCCATGGCAGGTGCCCGGCCATGAGCTGCTTCCTGAAAATCGAATGTGAAATAATTGTACATCAAAACCGCGCATCCGACAGGCGCAATACCGACGGTTCGACCTCGAATGCCAAGTTCATCAATTACTTCCGCCACCAGCCGATGGGCCACACCGTGGGTGCATCCCGGGCAGTAGTGGGTTATCGTATCGGCAAGGGCTTCGGGTCTTTGAAAAGTCTTTCCCATTATAGTTACTCCTTTTGACTATTTTACTATAGATCGCACTGCATCCATCACCTCTTCGGGTGTCGGAACTTCTCCGCCGCACTTGCCATACCAGTGAACGGGTCTTTGACCGCACACACTGCGTTCCACATCCTCCATCATCTGTCCCATACTCATTTCAATACTGAATACAGCCTGACAACTATCTTTTTGGGCAGCCTCATGGATAGCCGTGCGCGGAAAGGGGAACAGAAATTGCGGTCTGAGCATTCCGATCTCCAATCCCTCCGCCTTGAGAATGTCGATGGCGGTACGACAAACCCTGCTCATGGTACCGTAGCTGATGATTAAGCCTTTATATTCCCCTGCCATATTGTAGTTCTCAAAGCGCAGCTCTTCCTGTTCCATCCGATCATATTTGGCTTTTAATTTTAAATTATGCGCATTGAGTTCTTCGGGGTTCAGGTAGAGCGTTTTGACCAGGTTGCGGGTGGTGCTGTTGCGGGTGTCCATACCATTGGTGGCCCAGTCGTCTTTGTTGGACGGCTCGATTTTAAGTCGATCCGGAAATTCGACCGGCTCCATCATCTGACCGGTTAAGCCGTCGCCCAGAATCATGACCGGATTGCGGTATTTCTCCGCCAGGCCAAAAGCCTGCATAACCATCTCAACTGCTTCTTGAACACTGGCCGGGGCCATGCACAGCAGTCTGTAGTCACCGTGCCCGCCGCCCTTGGTTGACTGGAAATAATCGGCCTGAGAGGGTAGAATGCCACCCAGTCCGGGACCGCCTCGCATGATATTGACAAATACTGCCGGACACTCGGCGGCGGTAATATAACTGATGCCTTCACTCATCAGGCTGACCCCCGGACTCGACGAGGTTGTAAACACCCTCTCCCCGCAAGCCGAAGCACCGAAGATCATATAGGAGACCGCCACTTCACTCTCACCCTGCAAGAAAACGCCACCGACTTCCGACAGGCGTTTGGATAGATATTCCGCCACCTCCGTCTGAGGGGTGATCGGGTAGGCGAAATAGTTCAGGCATCCTGCTCGAATGGCGGCCTCAGCAATGGCTTCATTGCCTTTCATCAGAACTTTACTCATCTTCAACCTCCGTTTGTTTTGGTGCTGCCGCTTCTGCTTCTATTTCGCTGATCGTTATGGCAACATCCGGGCACATGGTGCAGCAAATGGCACAAAATATGCAATCTTCCGTCCGCGCCTGATAGGCCGGAAAATAGCCTTTGACGTTGACGTCATTAGAAATTTCCAGAACATTTTTGGGACATACGGTGACGCATAATCCACATCCTTTACAACCATCCGTATCAATCGTGTGTTCATATGCCATACAAGAAACTCCCCCTAATTAATTGAAGAATTAAGATTTAAGATTGAATAATTAAGGAATTCTGTCATTTTATTTTTCATCAACATAATTTTATCAGTTTCAAATTATTAATAGCCCCTGAGAGTACCCGGTTTACTCAATTAAATTAATTCAACTCAAAACTATTCACATTCTCACATTTAATAAAAATGGACATTGCTGTCCAAAATAATTTGAAAATCAAATACTGCCTTTAATAAAAACAGGCAGTTATAAACGGGAAATTAGTGATTTAGAAATCAGGTTGTAC
>CACVKW010000909.1 GCA_902749685.1 Olavius sp. associated proteobacterium Delta 1
ATTAACAACCACCCTACATACAAGGAGGATTTTTTTCAATGACTCGTTTTACAACTCATTATATGACTCATTCTAAACTCGTTTTTGGACAAGAGTGACC
>CACVKW010000910.1 GCA_902749685.1 Olavius sp. associated proteobacterium Delta 1
TGAAGACCATTGAAAGTATTGACTGATCCTGGCTTCTGGTTTCTGGATACTGGATGTCGTTGAAATTCACCGATAGTGTCCTGTTAGATATCCAGCATCGAGTATCAAGCATCCAGCATCTGCCCGGAAAAA
>CACVKW010000911.1 GCA_902749685.1 Olavius sp. associated proteobacterium Delta 1
CTATCATTGCTGTCCAAAATAATTTGAAAATCAAATACTGCCTTTAATAAAAACAGGCAGTTATAAACGGGAAATTAGTGATTTAGAAATCAGGTTGTAC
>CACVKW010000912.1 GCA_902749685.1 Olavius sp. associated proteobacterium Delta 1
ACACGATCGGTGAATTTCAACGACATCCAGGATCCAGAAACCAGAATCCAGGATCAGTCAATACTTTCAATGGTCTTCATTGCAGCAGCGAAGTTGGATTTCAA